>CAYUQV010000051.1:0-25424 GCA_964446885.1 uncultured Methylocucumis sp. | reverse complement strand
GCATCCATGCTCAAAGCGCGTATGGCGTTCGCTAATTCTCGGCGCGAAGTCATATTGATCTCCTTACTATTTAAATTGCTTATCAATGACAAGCGCTATAACAGCCTTGCCAGGAAAATTATTTAGTTATTATGCACACAAAATGAGAACGGGTTATCACTAACCCGTTCTCTTGGCATTATTCTAAGTTAGCGTGCCTTTCTCTCATAATTTCTTCAGGAATTCCTTTTTCGTGAATGATATGAGAAACAGTCGATTCTAAAAATAATAAAGTGGATAGTTCAAACACGGTGCCCATTGGCATACCAAAAACTTTTCCGTATTGCTCGGCACGACCAATTTGAAACACTGCATCTGCCATATCACCGATAGTTGATGAATCCTTTGCAGAAATCAACACGATGTTAGCACCTATCTTTTTAGCACTTTTAGTAAATGCCACTAATTGCTCAGTTTCTCCTGAACCGGAGATAATGATCAATAAATCACCCGCTTTTATGCTAGGCGTGACAATCTCACCTACAACGCTTACATCGTAACCACCATGCACCAATCTCATAGCAAAGAAATTACCTACAAGCTTGGAGCGGCCAGCACCCGCAATAAAAATGCGTTTGGCGTTGTCCAATAATTGCGTCAACTTTACGTCGTATGTGCTGTCTGTGGCTTCAAGAATGCTTGAAATCTTTTCTATGACCAGTTGCTGATGCATTTTTATACCTCAGTTGCGTCAACCAGTTCACGAATTTCGCGGGCAGCTTCAGCAGGAGATGGAGCGCCGTAGATGGCAGCGCCAACAACGATGATGTTTGCACCTGATTTAACAACGTCTTGTACAGTAGCTGGTTTGATACCGCCAGCAACAGAAATTCTGACGTTCAAGCCCAATTTGGCGATGTCGTTCAGGTCAGAGAAAGGAGTGTGGCCAGCAGCTTGCGCGTCAAGACCAGTATGAATACCCATAACGTGGGCACCAGCTTCAGCAGTAGCACGCGCGCAGGCAACTTTATCTTCAACGTTAATCAAGTCGATTTGAGCTTCTGCACCGAATGCATTTGCAGCTTTGATAACACCCATGCAAGTTGCCAAGCCAGATACACCCAGAACTGTACAAATGTCTGCACCAGCGGCATAAAATGGGGTTGCTTCATATTCGCCAGCGTCCATGGTTTTCAGGTCAACTAAAATCAGTTTGTCTGGAAATTTTGCTCTCAGTGTTTTAACCAAGTTAACACCGTTGTGTTTAATACATGGGGTTCCGATTTCAAAAATATCAACGTGCGGTGCAACTTGTTCTGCAAGTGCAACAGTTGCGTCGAAATCTAATGAATCCAATGCCATCTGAATTAATGGTCTAGCCATGATATGTGCTCCGAAGGGTTATTAATAATTATTGTTGGTTGGTTGCATAATTGTTTTGCGGACATAACTGTAAAGTACAAACGGCACATATGTCAATGCCCAATACGTTATGCAGACCGGGGTCAACCTGACAATGGTATCAACCCGAATGAATAAGTAAAGCTCATTTTTTCAAAAAACCAGGAAGCGGGCATATTTTCTAAAAAACCATACCCTTTCCTGGTCATCAACCCAAATCGATCAAGGTCAATCACGAAAAGATACCTATCTGAAAACTTGTGGCTTTGGGTTTTGTAATGCCAATTTTTAGCAAACCTTTTATACTAGCCTGCAATTCTAAAGATCATTCACATTGAGCCACCTACATGAAACATTTTACCAACATCTCCGCCCTCATAATTGATATGGATGGGGTTTTATGGCATGGAAGCCAGCCGATTGAAGGGTTAACGGACTTTTTTGAAACCCTTAGGAAGCAAAATATCCATTTCATACTAGCCACCAACAACGCTAGCCTAACACCATCACAATATGTTGATAAACTGGCAAAAATGGGCGTGACTGTGGTTGAGGAAGAAATATTGACTTCTGGCATGGCAACAGCCCTGTACTTAAGCAAAAGCGAGAATCCCAAAACAACCCGTGTTTTTGTCTTGGGAGAAGAAGGTGCGAGTGAACCTTTAAAAAAATGTGGCTTTACCCTGACGGGTCTATATGAAATCAATAACGAAAAGACTCCCGGCCAAGGTGCGGACATTGTTGTTTGCGGAAAAGACCAGACCCTAAGTTGGGACAAATTGGCCACTGCATCATTAAATATTAGAGCCGGGGCAAAATTCATTGGCACAAATGCTGACACCACATTACCTACCGAATACGGCATCACCCACGGCAATGGCGCCATTTTAGCCGCATTACAGGCCGCTACCGGAGTCATTCCAACGATTATTGGCAAACCAGAACCCATTATCTATCAACAAGCTATGGCCTTGCTTGGCACAGACCCGTCCGAAACGGTAGCTATTGGCGACCGATTGGAAACTGATATTCTCGGAGCCGTCCGCACGGGCATCCGTAGTTTAATGGTTTTGACTGGCGTTTCTACCAAAGAAGACCTGGAAACTTCCGATTACCAACCTACTTGGGTGATGGATGATATTCGCGCTGTCACCCATGCACTCAAAAGTTTGGCCCAATAAAACCTAAAAACACCTCCACAGACCTATGAAAAAATTCATCTACTCGGTAGAAACACTGCTTGACGACAGCCTCAATGGTTTTGCAGCGGCACACTCAGACATTATCGAATTTCATAGTCATCCGCACTTTATCCGGCGCAAAAAACCAGCACGCGCCGGTAAAGTCGCTTTAATTTCTGGCGGAGGTTCAGGGCACGAGCCTTTACATATTGGCTTTGTTGGTCAAGGAATGCTCGATGCCGCTTGCCCAGGCCAAATCTTCACGTCACCGACACCTGACCAAATGCTTGCTGCCGCACAGGCCGTGGAAAGTGGCTGCGGTGTTTTGTTTATTGTGAAAAATTACGCTGGCGACGTGATGAATTTTGAAATTGCCGCTGAAATGCTCGACTGTCCCAACGCATCGTTACTGGTCAGTGACGATGTCGCATTACCTAAAAACCATAGCACAGGCAGAAGGGGGGTTGCGGGTACACTTATTGCCGAAAAAATTGTCGGGGCAGCCGCCGAAAAAGGGCACGATTTGGCAAGCTGTAAAAAGCTAGGCGAACGCGCTTTGCAGGGCACAGCATCGATGGGAGTCGCTCTTAGCAGTTGCACAGTGCCTGCATTAGGCCACCCCACGTTTGCAATCGAAGACGATGAAATGGAAATGGGCGTTGGCATTCATGGCGAACGTGGGCACGCCACATTACCCCTGACCAACGCCAGCGCAATCGTCGAGCAATTGGCTGACGCGATTAATGCCGACTTAAATCCACAACAAAACCAAACAGCCCTCTTACATATCAACGGCTTCGGGGCAACACCATTAATGGAGCTGTATCTGATTTACGAATTGGCCGCGCAATATTGGCAAAAACGGGGCATAAAAGTCATCCGATCCTTGGTCGGCAACTACACATCATCGTTGGACATGGCCGGCTGCTCAATCACGCTCAGCTTACTGGACGAAGAATTGCTGGATTTATGGGATGCGCCTGTCCACACAGCTAACTTACGCTGGGGATGCTGACAAAACTTGGCAAACCGCACAGATCATAAGTGCAGAAGTCTTCGCCCCGGCATCAATATGGCCACGGGAACGCTCTTCTAAAAAGGACGCGCGGCCTTTAGTCGCGATCATATCCCGCGTTGACTCAACACCCGCCAATGCTACCGTTTGTACTGCATTTAAAACATCGGTAGGCACAACGCCGCCACTTTGCGAGGCCTCCAGCAAATAATGGGCTACCGGAATCAAAACATCCAACATCGTTTTTTCTCCGGCATCCGCCTTACCCCGTTGCTTAACGGCCTCCACGCCTTGGGCGAACACTAGGGCAAAACCTTGCCAATCCAACGGACGCTCTTTAGCCGCTTTAGCCATCGTCACAAACAATGTTCCCAATAAAGACCCAGAAGCCCCGCCAATAGTCGACATCAGCGTCATGCCTATTTTTTGCCAAGCCGCAACCCATTCCAGCTGCCCCAACTCTTCCCGTTGGGCAATCAAAGCCTGAAAGCCACGTTGCAAATTAATCACATGGTCGCCATCACCAATAGCCTGGTCAAGCAAAGCAACTTCTTCAGCATTGACATTAATGGCTTCAGCGGCGGCATCAATTAGCTTTGGCAAACACTCAGTAGTAAAAGGCATCATCCCCCCAATTTTCATGAACACATTAAGGCTTAATAATAGCCCAATTATTCAAATGCCGGATACAAACAGGCCGAAAACAAAATCCATAACCGAAACCTTGTAAGCCATCCGCATTTCACCGATACTTACCAGATTTTAACGTTGAGGCAGCAGGATTTACATGGACATCATCTTTTTAGGCGGACTTAAGATTGACACCCTGATAGGTATTTACGATTGGGAAAGGCAACAACGGCAAACGATCATTTTGGACATTGAGATGGCATTTGACATCCAAAAAGCCGCAGAAACGGATGACATCCAGTACGCACTGGACTATAAAACCGTGTCCGACCGGATTATAAGCTTCGTCAAAGCGAGCGAATGCTTTTTGGTAGAAAGGCTAATCTCTGAAATCGCCGAACTCATCCGCAATGAATTTAATGTGTCGCGGGTCAAAATAACCCTGAACAAAAAGGGCGCGATAGGCAGTGAAATTGATGTCGGCATCACCATTGAGCGCGGGGAAAAACGCTTGTGACCCGTGTTTTTATAGGCATAGGCAGCAATGTCCAACGCGAAAAAAATATCGCAGAAGGCTTGGCAACATTACAACAAACATTTGGCGAATTGCTAAGCTCCAGCATTTATGAATCCGCTCCCGTCGGTTTTTCAGGCGACGCTTTTTTTAACCTAGTCACCAGCTTTAACAGTGACGATGACGCCCTAACCATCGCCAAGCAATTGCGCACCATTGAATTTGCCCACGGACGTACTGCCGACAGTAAAAAATTTAATCCACGCACCTTAGATTTGGATTTGTTACTGTTTGGCGATGACATCATCAATGCAGACAGCCTACAAATCCCGCGCAAAGACATTGAAGTTTACGCTTTCGTACTGGAGCCACTTGCCGAAATAGCCCCCTCACTAAAACATCCGGTTTTGCATAAAACTTATGCGCAATTATGGGCCGAAATGCCTAAAAATAACGTCAAACAAACAAGAATTGGCTTATTCAGTGCACTTCATACCACTAAAAAGGGATACAAATTCGGCCTATAAACTAAACGTGGAAATGCCAGCAAATGACCGCTGGCCAGAACGAACAGACATGCACCATCTCAATCCCACAAAAACAGCACATTAACTAACGGGCAAAAGAAGCTTTTATAGATGGAGCTAGTGGCGAGAATCGAACTCGCGACCCACACATTACGAATGAGCCAATATCAACAAACCACAAAAAATAGCAACAAACTATAATAAAATAATCAATGCCTTAGGCACTATTGATACTTGCCTTGTGTTGCTATTTATTGCCCTTATTTATTCTCAAGTGCCCCGCCAGTGTCCCACGGGACAGCGGCATTTTGTCAGCAATAAAGCTTGTCTGCCTTACCAATAATCCGGCTTAACTGCTGGTTTTTTCTTGGTCGGCACTTTATCGGGTAATTGGAATTGTTTTAGTTCGTCATCCAGAATGTAGGAACGTGTCCAATTAGCCAAATTTGACAAGCTGGCATTCGCTGGTCTATGTTCGTTTTTGCTGGGTTCCCTTCTTGGCAGAATCAGGCCAATGGGATAATCGGGAAAATCTTGTTTTAGGAACGCCAGAGCTGGCATAAGGTCAGAATCACTGGAAACCAAAACAGCATGGTCACAATGCTTAAGGACGGCATCACGATAGAGTTGCAGGGCAATATTCACATCGGTTTGCTTTTCCTCAAGCCGCCACACTTCCACGCGGTCTTGTTTGTCGATAGGGATTTTATAGCGAGGTGGATTGCCTTTTTCCAGAATATAGTAACCGTTAATGATTTCTAACGTCTGTGGGTGTTTGCTTAATAGGGCTTTGTGGTAACTGTCTTGGGATTGCTGGGCTTTATCGCCCCTAGTGGCTACACGGGTTATGACGGGGGCGGTAAAAAATTTGACCGCGATAACATCCAGTTGCGGGTTTTGGACATAGCAAATGTGCTTAACCAAGCTGGCAATATCCAGCCATTTGTAAGCCGTGTTTCTGAGTACACCAAAATAGAAATTGTACCCGTCAATATAAACAATCGTCCGCATCCTTTGCCCTATAAATGAAAAAACCGCACGAAGGCGGTCTTTCCGTCTTACAGTGAAGCCAACTTAATGACAGCCCCATAAGATGAGTTGTGTCGCTATTATAGTTAGTAAGTTATGGTCAAGCAAGCAAATGTAGTTAGTAAGTTATGGTCAAACAAGTAAGTGTAGTTAGTAAGTTATGGTCATCAAGCAAATTGAAAAGGCTGGCTTAACTAATTTTATCCCGTATTTCAAGCTGTTGATGCCATCATCAAAACCACGGATTACGCTTTAATTAAACCCTTTGCCTTTGGAATCACCTCGCCATAGAAGTGAATATTTCCGTATATTCCGCCACCAATTCCGGTTTTGGGCATTCGGTCATCAAGGGTTGACGCTTGCACTGTGCCAGCGTTCGGATAGCATCAATGTCTATATTGAGCTGGATACACGCATTTTTTAAGGCCACATCAATCGCCGCCAAAAACACCGCGTTTTCGTCTGGCTTTTGGTTGGCAAGGATTAACGCCTTGGCTTTCCAATACATTGAGCCATAAACCAAGGACACCATAAGCAACCCGTATGAACGGCTTCGGTAGTCAAAGTGGGGTTGTTGGTAGGTTTGCAGCGGCACAGCGTCTAGGATAGCTGCCAATTCGGCATCATCGTGCCTTGTGAGGGCTTCAAAAGACAAGTTGGCTTGTTCGGTTGGTGTCAGTTTGTCATAAAGCTTGTTCACTTGTGCTAATTTCATGGCCTTTGCTCCAATTGTTTTTCAATACGTTGTAGGCGTTCGGTCAGTTCTTGCAGTTCCAGCAACTTGCCTTGGTTCGACAAGGCGGTTATCAGTTGCGCCCCAATATCCGGCGGTATTTGCCCCGCCAGCGTGGCTTTGATGATTTCGCCGCCTTGTTCGGACAATGTGCCATTGACGGGGACACTAATCGGCATGGCTTGCGGTTTAAGCGTTGGGCAAACCCTATCCAGCAACACCTTGGCGGCTTGTACATCACCCCCCTTTGCCAGTTCCACCAATTTGCTGATAATGTCGGGCATATCATCAGCAATGGATTTTCTAAGCACGGTGGCAGGGGTTTTGTCCTTGGGCCGGCCTTTGGGGTTGCCGGATTGTCCGGGCTTGAATTTATGGGTGGGCATCTTGTTTGCTCCCTGCTTTTATCAGGCATTTACCCTATTAAACAAACGATTCAATTATCATGCGCTTGACTTGCTTGGTCAGTGGCATGGCACTATCAAACCTTTCACCATCGGCCTTTATCGCCTGTTCAATCCATGCCCTGATAGCGGTGTTGTCGGTCAGGCCATGCCTACGCTGTAACGCCTTCACTAAATAACCTTCCAGCATCACCGTAGTGCGTTTGGTTTGCCCTTGGTGGCTAAAGCTAACGGCAAAATGGATTCGCCCATAATCATCTGGCCTTACGTTGTCGCGGTCATCATTGGCAAACGTGGCGGATACGCTCTGTTTAACATTTTGAACAGCACTGGCGGCGGGTAGTGCTTGGGGTTCGCCTATCGGCTGGCTATTGCCAATAACACCATCAGCCACCGATTGCAACGCGCCAGATTCGCTAAGCCCACGCTGTTTAACATCTTGAACAGGGTTTAAGCGTTCAACATGCCAGCGGTAAATTGCCAGCTTTACATCATCGGGCAAGTTCCTGGCTTTGCTGGTCATGCCCAAACCTGCTTTAGCTTCCGCCATCAGTTCGGCAATCTTGTTATGGCTTCGCGGTGAACAGCCGTAAAGGTCTGCTAGGGCATCAGCGAGTTTACTTGTTCCATCGTATTGCATGGCACACCTGTTTAATATTTTAAATGACTGTCATTTTATCGTATTTAATATGTTAAACAAAGCACTATACTGAACGACTGGCGGGCTTTTAATCGGCCTGCTTGCCTAGCGTTTGCCCGAACAGCCCAAAAACCGCCCGCCCTAAAAACTGACAAAAGAAGTGCCTAAATAAACGGGTGGATATGGTTATAGTAGGTGTGTATCAAAATAAGGTACGCAAGACCTCTGTAAGTCATTGATTTTTTAATTTTGCATGTCGCTTTTTGATACACAAACCGGATTCAATACATTTTGTATGTCAAAATGAAGCACACAAAACGGGCTTGTGTGCCTCTTTTTGATACGGTTGCTTAATTTTTTGGCTGCCATTTTTCCCATTCGTGCGAGGGTTCCCGGTCTAAAAACGGCATCCACGTCAAACGCCATTCCCGTGTTTTACTGCCCGTCCTGCTGTTAAAAAATGATTCAGCATCACAAACAATAAAGCCGCGTTCATGCAGGATTTTGAACGCCTTGCTTGCAGTGCCTGGGGTGCAGCCAATTTTAACGGCGGCTTCACGCACCCCATAGGCTACCGCCCTTTCATTGCGCCACTGCATCTGCAACAAGTCCATAAGCACTTTGGCGGTGGCGGGCATGGTTTCATAAACAGGCTGTTTACGCATCCCCATTGACATCATAGTAACGCCGCCGCGTCGGTCAAACGGCAGCTTTGACTTTTTCTGCTTTGCCATCGCCGCACCCTGTTAAAAGGGGAACAACAAGGCCAACCACTCAGACAGGCCAATTAACGCGGCTTTCACGCGCCAGAATAATTGGATAGAATAGCCTTGCAACTTTTGAACGATGGCCTGTCCAGTGTTGGCGCATTGGACGGGCTTTTTAACGCCACTATTCATTTAAGCCGCCTCAGCATCAATGCGTTGAACAGCTTCAATAAACTTTTTAAGACGTTCGCCGAAATGTAACTGCAATGCACTTATATTTTCATCGGCAATGAAGTATTTTTTAAATCGCGTCCGCCGTTTGGAAAATCTGCTCACAGCCCCAGCGTTCCAGCAATCCTCGATAGGCCATCCTGCCGCCCTCAGATTACACACAGGTGAACGCAGACAGTACGAATTTGTATCACCCTGAAATGACAAATGGCTGATTCTCCGTCCTGTCAAAAAGTAGCAAAGGGCAAAACCCTCTAGTGAATTGGTTGATGGAAATTTAGGGGCAATCATATTAATTGCCCCCTTTTGCGATATTTTGAGATTCAACCCAGGCGAAAAATTTTGATTCATCAATCAAAACCTTTCGACCGATTCTGACGATTGCGCCAGACTTAGCCAATCCGTTGGAATGCTCATTGAAAATTAAGGAACGTAAGCCGCCTTTTGTAAACGCGGCGTGTTTTTCTGAAAAAATATTAACTGATAATAAAACAGGCATTTTTTAATACTCTTAGAAACACTGCAAAATTGCAGTATGCGTATTAAAAGCCCTGATTTTTCCCGATTAACGCAAGAAGGAATAGGGAAAGCTAGCGGGAAACTTACAAGGAATTTTTACCGCTTTTTGCCATTGACACTGTTTTACTGTGGTTCTTGCTTGAATGCGCTCACTTTGTTTTGAATCGCCTTTATTGTCATGGTGTTTGTGGCACTTCCTGTTTTCCATCTAATACCTGGCCCATTTTTGCTGCTTGTGTAATGTTCCCTAATTGGGCTATTCGGCTGATTAACATATTTTTTCAATGCATCAAAAAATGCTGTTCCTTCCGGCATCCCTTCCTTAATCCACGTTTCGCGCATCCATTTTGTTAATTCTCGTTGTATTTTGGATTTTTTTTCAATTGCTGTCTTAGGTTGGTTTGGGTTAGCTTGAGTACATTCCCTTTCAAGCCAATAAAACAAAGGGCCACCTTGGGGAATGGGGGGCTTGTCCTTCCATGCAGCATAACTGAAACGCGATATAAGCGGCGTTGCCTCACAACAGCATTCTTCTCCACACAAATTCCAATTGTAAGCCCAGCGTTTAGGCAATCCATTTTTAAAACGTTCAAGTAGACACAAATTAACCAACTTGTTTTTAATCAACACATCTTTTCCGTCGTCAATTCTAAACCCCATCAAGGCAGCTATCCATTCAGCACTTGATACGGTTACAGCATTTTCCTTTTGGTAAGGCTGATTGGTTGTTTCTTCAAAAGCAATCCCAATGCCAGAATAATCCGAAGGTAAAGTTGAAGGTGTTACCAAAATATCGTTAAATCCAATTTCGCCTAGGTTTACCGCCGTATCTAGCATATTCTGCAAGATTTTACTGTCATCGCTGTTTGGGAAATGCAATTTTGAAATTTGCTGTGCAGTAAAGCATTCAGGCCAGTTATCACCATAAATTTCTAATAGCTTTTTAGCTTTGTTCCACTCGAAAACATTCCCCATCACACGCCCCCAAATATCTTTTGGTTCATCGAAGCCACCACATTGCTTACATGCCCGTCTGACAAATGCGCGTAACGCTTCACCATTGCCAGGGTTTTATGCCCCAACACTTCGGCTATTTCGGCTAAACTCGCGCCGTTCATGGCGAGATAGGACGCGGTGCAGTGTCTTAGGTCATGCCAGTGAAAGTCCTGAATATCAGCGGTTTTTAGGGCATTTTCGAAAGGTTTGCGTAAATCTATAGGGTTCAGCGGGTCTTTAATGCTGGGAAATAACAGCGGAGTGTCTAGCCGTCTAACTTTGCCGTATTCGCGTAACAACTCCAGTCCTATCCCTGCCAGCGGGACGCGCCGCCGTTCGCCGTTTTTAGTTTCGTGCAGGATGATAAAATTGTCTTTCAGGTTTACGTCCTGCCATTTCAAACCCATCAATTCCCCTTGGCGCATTCCGGTGGACAGGGCCAGTATCACGCATAGGTAAAGCTGTTTGTTGGTCGATGCTTGGCAAGCGGTCAATAATCTGGCGCGTTCGTCATCGTCCAGAAAGCGGACACGCCCACGGGGCAAGGTAGGTTTTTTCACTTTTCGCATGGGTGAATCTTCCAGCCACTGCCATTCATTCACCGCAATGGTGAAGGCGTGGCTTAAGGCGGTCATATACTGAACAACGGTGGCGGGGGTTCTTTGTGTGCCGCGCGGTGTAATGCCGTTGCTCAATTCATCTCGGCATTGCACAATCAAGGCCGCTGAAATGTCCGATAACAAGCAATAACCCAGCTTTGCTTTCCACCAGGTCAATTGCTGGGTTTTATCCTTGGCTTTTTTGGGTTTGCTAGGCAATACGTCTTTGATATACCTATCCACCAAATCCGCAAAAGTATGCTTTTTGGCTTCGGCAGTTTTAAAGTGTCGGCCTTCGCGGATTGCTGATTCAGTAGCCGCCGCCCATTTTTTGGCATCGGTTAGCCGTTGGAAGGTTGCTGTTTGGGTGGGGTAGCCTTTGAGGCGAACTTTTACGCGGTAGGATGTTTCGTTTGCGTCCGTGGTGCGTTTTTCAATGCTTGCCATGTAAACCCCTTAGGGCAATGGCGGTATAATTTGCACTAGCCATTTGCTTAACCTCAATCGTTAAGTGAATCGGTTAGGGCTTGGCGGTGTTGGTAGCACTTCCAAGCCCGTTTTTTTTGTGACGGTGAAAGTCTATAACAAAGCACAACAAACGGCAACAACACACTATAAATGTGTATTATTTTTATAAAAAAACATAAATAACATGTATTTAATTAATTTTTTTCTTTAATGGGGCATTTATGGGGCAATTAAAAATAAAAACGTCTTGGATTGGCTATTTTTGAGCCAACAAAGCGGCTTGTTTTTTATCGACGGATTGAGGTTAAGCTGGCGCGTTTAGCTGAATTGAAACGGCTTTTTGTGTTTTGGTGTGTTGTGGTTTTTTACCACGAAGTGTCCCGCCAGTGTCCCATAAAAAAAATGACGGGTGATTTTATACAATTTATTGATTTATATGGAGCTAGTGGCGAGAATCGAACTCGCGACCCACACATTACGAATGTGTTGCTCTACCGACTGAGCTACACCAGCGTCCTTGACAAATTATAATGGATTTGCAGGTAAAATGAACCTGTTTGCACGTTTTTTGCGCGGCCCAAACCAGATGTTTAACCGAAAACTTCCATTACCTGTTCCTTGTCGCCAATTCTGGGCCATGCCGTAAGGACGGCTTTGACAACGGTAGCAAGGGGGATCGCCAAGAACACGCCCCAAAATCCCCATACCCCACCAAAGAACAAGATGGCGATAATGATGGCGACCGGATGCAGGTTGACGGCTTCGGAAAACAACAAGGGGATCAGAACGACTGCATCCAAGGCTTGGATAATGGAATAGGCGATGACCAGATACATGAACTCATCACCGGCCAGTCCCCACTCGAAGTAGGCGACAATAAGCACAGGAAAGGTCACGAGGGTTGCGCCTATATAAGGGATGATGACCGACAAGCCCATCAGCACGGCCAACAACATCGCGTAATTGAGGCTTAAGGCGGTGAACGTGGCATAACTGAACACCCAAAGCACAAACACTTCGGTAAATTTACCGCGTATATAGTTGCCAATTTGGGTATCCACTTCTGTCCATACACGTACGCTCAAGTGGCGATCTTTGGGCATAAATTGCAGGAACCAGTCAACAAAGAGTCGTTTGTCTTTCAAGAAGAAAAACACCATCATCGGCACTAAAAACAGATAAATCAAGGCGCTGACCAATCCAACCACGGAGGCTGCGGATAAGGACAGGACGTTTTGCCCGTAGGTCAGCAGTTCCTTTTGCAAGGCATTCATGAGTTGTTGGATCTTGTTTTCGGAAATGAGTTTGGGATATTGGTCTGGCAAGCTTAAGATGCCCGTTTGGGCACGGCTGATGATTTGCGGGATGCGTTGCACCAATTCCACGGATTGTTCGGACACGATGGGCATCAGGTAGAACAATAAAAAGATCAAGGATGTCAGGAACACCGAAAACACCAGATAGACGGCAACTAGGCGCGGCAAGCCAAATTTTTCGGCATTCACGGCCAGTCCTTCCAATAAGTAGGCGATCACAATCGAAGCGAACACGGGCATCAATAAGTCCGACAAAAAGTAAATCATCAGGAATATGACAATAACAAGTATCGCTAAAGAGACTGCTTCGGCATTGGGCAAAACATGCCTCAGGGCGTTGCCCAAAAACTGTAATCTGCTTGGTTTTTCTTGGTTTATCATTAGGTTATTATTGTTTTTAAGATAAGGCCTGGTCAATGTTGGCGATATTCTACCCCTAATGAAGTTTTTCATCCCAAGTCATTTTCAAGCCCTTTTGAATAAATCCCTACCATCCCGTACAATACAAAGCCCTTGCCACAATTAGGATAAAGCTATGCAAATTGATGTTTTTAATGGGGATGCGGACGGTATTTGTGCATTGGTGCAGTTGCGTCTTGCCGAGCCTGCTGAAGCAAAATTGGTAACAGGCATCAAACGGGACATCCAATTATTGGAGAACTTGTCCGTTGCGGCAGATGACCACGTTACGGTTTTGGATATTTCTTTGGAAAAAAACCGTTCGGCTTTGGATAGGATTTTAAGCGAAGGCGCACAGGTGTTTTATGTTGACCATCACCAGCCGGGGGAAATCCCTGAACATTCCCATCTCAAAACCCTGATAAATACTGACGCAAATGTCTGCACCAGCTTGTTGGTGAACGGTCATCTTGGCGGCAAATACCGCGCCTGGGCCGTGACCGCCGCATTTGGTGACAATCTGATTGCCAGTGCCGAGCAGGCCGCCAAACCCTTGGCCCTGTCCGAAGACCAATTGAAGAAACTCAACGATTTAGGGGTGTGCATCAACTATAACGGTTACGGTGGCAGCCTTGAAGATTTGCACTTTGCCCCCGACCAATTGTTCCGGGAACTTGTGCCTTACGCGTCGCCCTTTGATTTTATGGCGGACAATACCGCGATTTATGAAAAATTGATCGGCGGTTACACGGACGATATGGCGCAAGCCATGCGTATTAAACCTGAATTCCAAACGGACGCGGTTGGTGTATATATTTTGCCGGATGAGGCCTGGGCCCGCCGGATCAGTGGGGTATATGGCAACGAGCTGGCCAATCTGACACCTAGCCGCGCCCATGCGGTGTTCAGTTTTACCAGCAAAGGCGATTATCAAATCAGTGTCCGTGCGCCCTTGACCAATAAGACGGGAGCGGATGAATTATGCTCTGCTTTCCCTACCGGAGGAGGCCGGAAAAGCGCGGCGGGGATAAACCATTTGCCGATAGACCAATTAGGTGCATTCATCACAGCGTTCGCTGAAAAATACCGCTAAGATTCCCTATCCTTCACTTAATCCAATAAATTGTATGACTATCACAAAAAGCACTAATACTGTTTGGCATCATGCTACTGTCACCCGTGCAGACAGGGAAAAATTGCATCAACACAAAAGCGTCATTATTTGGTTTACTGGATTGTCTGGCTCCGGCAAATCGACCTTGGCCCATGCCGTTGAAGATTATTTGCATAGAATGGGCATTTCCACCTTTGTGTTGGATGGCGACAATGTCCGTCATGGTTTATGCAGTGATTTGACATTCAGCGACCATGACCGGGTGGAAAATGTCAGACGGATAGGCGAAGTTGCCAAATTGATTATCGAAGCCGGGGTGATCACCTTGACGGCGTTCATTTCACCATTCAAATCAGACCGTAATTCCGCCCGCAATTTGGTCCCGCACGGTGAATTTTTGGAAATTTACTGCCAATGCCCAATTGAAACCTGTGAAGAGCGCGATGTAAAAGGCCTTTATAAAAAAGCCCGTGCCGGACAAATTCCGTTTTTTACCGGCATCGACTCACCTTACGAAGCGCCTGAAAATCCAGAACTAGCCGTTAACACTAAAGAACAATCGTTAGACGAAAGTGTCATGGCTGTCATCAATCTTTTGATAAACCGGGGCATCATTTCTGGCCGCGACGTAAACAAGCCAGAGCAATCCTCATAAGCCCGTTTAGGACAGTGCCTGAAAACTACTGAAGGCCAACGCGTCTTGACCAGCCATTTTTGTCCTATGTGGGCATGTACAGGACAAAAATGGCCTCCCAAAATGCCACGTCCCATATATTAGCCACAACCTAGCCGGATACGCTTATGGGCACGCCCTTGACAGGAACAACGATGATCGGGATTATCGGCGGCGGCGCAGCGAGCATGTCCTGTGCATTATGGCTCAAACAATTAGGGCTAAATCCAGTCATCATCGACCAAAATGCCGAGCTGGGCGGACAATTGCTTAACCTCAAGCGTGTTAACCGCTGGGTGCTTGGCGAGCCGGACAAAACCAGCGCAGAGCTTGCGGGGCAATACAGCCAGCATATCCGGCAACTGGCCATCGACTGCCAGCTGCAAAGCCAGTTGCGCCATATCAACGCCACTGCATCAGGCTTTAACGTTGGCATAGAGCACAAAGGCAAGCTTAGCCAATTTGATTTTAAGGCTTTAGTGATTGCCTCAGGTGTCCGGGTTTTAGGCCCGGAAGCTTTCAGCCATTTGCCAGGCTTTGTGGAGCTTTCCGAAAGCCATGACATCTCTTTCTTTCCAACTGCACACATCGACTTATTAGCCGGACTGGCCAATAAAACCGTTGCCGTCATCGGCGGCGGCGATAACGCCCATTTTACCGCTAAAGACTTGGCCTTAGCGGGCGCACATGTTTACCTGTTAATCCGCAACCTCCCCAACGCCCGGCCTGTCATACGCTCAGACGTATTAGAACTGATCGCCCAAGGCAAAATCACCGAGTATTTAGGCGCACAAATCCGCCGCTTTGGGCAAGGCCCGCAAGGACTAACCATCACCTTACAAAACGGTGGTACATTGCAGGCCGATAAAATCTTCCCCCGCTTAGGCTTTGCGGCAAACACCGAATTTCTGGATGACTTTTCTGCATTTCAGGGTATAGAGAAAACAAGGGGCTATATCGTCACTACCCCGAACCGACGTAGCTCCATTCCTTGGGTCTATGCCATTGGCGATGCCGCCAATCCACAGCATCAATCGGTGGTGAACGCCATCGCCGAAGGTGCCATTGCAGCACAGGATTTAAGCGAACGTGTATGAACCTATGACATCAGAGCTTGTGCATCAACAACCGCTGGTATGGGTCGTGGATAGCAGCTATACGGGAGAGCTACATGCCCGTATTGGCCTAGCCGAACGCTTAGATTATGGATATGAGTTAATCCCATTACCCGGCAATGAGTTAGACATCTACCATAAAACCTTAGAAAACCGCTACAGGTCGCACGCCAAGGCTTCGCCCCTTATCATTATTAGCGGCACCGGCGAGGAAACCACCGCTGAAATCGCCGATTTGCGCAAACTGTTTCAAGGGCAATTGTTTAATATATACCTCGCCTCAATCCTGCCCGAACAACTTCATCCACGTTTGGCCGAATATGACCTGATCGCATCCCCGCAGTTATCCGGCAATAATGTCGTCACCTTGTTAGGTGTGCCGCACCAGCTTAGCCAAGAAAACCTTGCCAACGCCCGCCTGCTTTATACGGATTATTTCCACACCTTACCTAAACCGATCATCGCTTTACTGGTAGGCGGCAACACCCGCTACTGCGCAGGATTTACCCCATCCCATGCCCGCCATATTGCCGAAAAAGTCCATAAAATAAACATCGCTTTAGGCGGATGCGTCATGATAACCAACAGCCGCCGCACTCCATCCGATGCGCTTACGGCCTTACTCAAACAGCTTTCTGATACCCGACACTATTTTTTTGATTGGCAATGCATTGAAAGCCATTTTTATCACGCCTTACTCGCTCATGCTGACATGTTTGTGGTGACAGGTGATTCACTGTCCATGTGCTCGGAAGCGGCGTTCACCGGAAAACCCATCTTCGTTGACTTAAGCGAATCCGCTACCGAACATTACCACCGGGAAATTATAGGTCGGCTCATCGACTACGGCGCGGCGAAATTGCTCGGTGATCCGTTTGAATCTTGGTCTTACAAGCCCATTGACCCAACTGGCGAGCTTGTCCGCAGCATAAACAAACAGCTTTCAGGACACGCCGCCGTATGATGAATTGTATATTCATCCTATTTTTTCGTAACTCCCCAAGCAATTCACATTTGTCTTAAGATTGACTGTGATACAATTTGCGGCCTATTTAAGCCAAGCGCATAACAAAAATCCGCACTGACCGCCGTTTGTTGTGCATAAACAAACTTGGCAGGGGCATAAAGCCGCCAGCCACTCTATTAAATTGTTTGCCAACTGAATGCCTTCCATCATCACCGTATCTTCTAGCCAGACTAAGCCCCTGCCTGTCCGGGCAGCACTGATAGCAAGCCTGATTTCAATTATCCTGCATACCGGCATTTGGCAGGCGTGGCAAGATTTGGCGATTGAACCTAAGCCTGAAGAAAAGCCGCCGCTCATCGTTGAAGTCGCCCTCACCAAAGCACCCAGCGCCCAGCCTGTTGCCACGCCGCCCCCGGCTGCCCAACCGACACCCCCAAAACCCGTGCCACCAGCACCCAAACCGTTGCCGCCAAAACCTGAAAAACCCAAGCCCAAAATGCCGGCAAAGCCCAAACCCGTCGCCAAACCGATAGAGCCTAAAAAAATTACGCCGCCAGTAGAGCCAAAACCACAGCAAACGCAGCCAACTGAAGCGGTAAAAAGCGTACCCAACCCAACGCCAGTCACCGCGCCTGCACCGCCCACACCCGCCCCGGCCAAACCGAATCCGGCCCCGGCGGCATCCCCCAACTCGGATGCGTTGGTCAAGGCGCTTTATTCCGCACCCGGCCTAAAGAACCCGCCCACCCGTTACCCACGCATAGCGCAAACGCGGCATTTGGAAGGTGATGTCAAATTGGAAGTCCAAGTGCTGGCGAACGGTTCGGCGGGCGAAATTCGTGTCATCAAAAGTAGCGGCCACGCTATTCTTGATGATTCTGCCGTTGAACAAGTCAAATCCTGGCATTTCATCCCGGCCCATAGAGGCAAAAACACGGTAGATGACTGGGTCAGAGTGCCGATTTCATTTAAATTTCAACATTAAAGGAACGTTCATGTTACAAATTTCTTCTGCAAATATCGTCCAATTGACTTTATGGGTATTGATTGGTTTTTCAGTGGCCACCTGGGCGATCATTTTCTTAAAATCATGGATGATCTGGTCCATCAACCGCAGCAACCGCACTTATGCCGAACAATTTTGGGCGGCCAGCGACTTATTGACTGCCGCCAACGTGAATCAAGATAACAGTGCTTTGGGCCGTATTGCCGGGGCGGGTTTTAATGTCTTAAACGATGTGAAAAACAACGTGCCTTCGATGTTGCAATTGAGCGGCGACATCCAGTCCGTTTTGGAACGTTCGTTACGCCAACAAATCAGCAAAGAACGTAAAACCCTAGAACACTGGCTATCCATCCTGGCCAGCGTCGGCAGCACCTCACCGTTTGTCGGCTTGTTCGGTACGGTTTGGGGCATCATGCACGCCCTGCAATCCATCAGCCAAGCCAAATCAGCCAGCCTAGATGTTGTCGCAGGGCCTATTGGTGAAGCCTTAATCGCCACGGCGATTGGTATCGCAGCCGCGATTCCGGCGGTTTTGGCCTACAACTTTTTCATCCGCGCCATCAAATTATCAGAAGCCGAATTGGAATATTTTGCCACCGACTTCCTTAATTTGGCCGTGAAAGCGGGCCTCAAAGCCCATTCAGGGGAATAACAATGGGCTTTAAAACCGACTCTTCTTCAGACCGCGATGCCATGAGCGAAATCAACGTCACGCCACTGGTTGACGTGATGCTGGTGTTATTGGTCGTGTTCATCGTCACTGCCCCGTTATTGACGCAAGCCGTGCACGTCGATTTGCCGAAAACCGAGAAAACCGACCCGGCCCCCGACAAGCACCTGACCTCTATCGCCATAGATGCGCAAGGCAAGCTTATCGTCAATGACCAACCGCAAGTCATCACCGCGTTAGAGCAACAATTGCGTGACCTGTACGCCGCCGACCCGGAACTGACCGTGCAATTGCAGGCCGATACCGCCGTCGCGTACGGCAAAGTCGCCGAAGCCATGGCCATTGTCCATAAAGCAGGGATCAATAAACTGGCATTTATCACCAGGGAATAAAATAATCGCGCCTAAACAGGACAGCCTGTTTAGGCGCGGACAATCCAAACAGCACTGTTACCGTTTCTGTAACACATACCCCGAATACGCCAGCAACTCCTTGCCATCGCGCTTGATGATGCGCACCGTTTCCCCCATGCCCCGGCCTAAACCTAATAGAATGGCTTCTTGGTCAGACACCGCACTAATCGCCACGGATTGGTCAGCCAATCCAAATTCAGGCAACGAATATTCCAACATCAAAAAACCATCCCGTTCCCGCAAGGCGCATTTTTCCGGGACAATCGCCTCGCCTTTGCGCAAGTTAATGATGTCATAATCGCCCACACGGTTTTTCCAGGCGGCTGGAATCGTAGTTGGTTTGATTTTTTCACCCACCAAAAAGATTTGCCCTTCCGTATGCGCCAAGACCACATCATGCCCATCAATACGCTTAAGTGACAAACCCACTTTGGCAAGCTCATCAGGCTGTATCGGAATCAGGCCTAACAATCGGTAGCGCAAGCCAAATTTGCCATCGGCACGCGCCACCACATCCATCTCGCCACCGTTGATGGCAATATTCAAACGGCTGCCATCATCCGTGACATTCAGATAGCCCAACATGCTGGCGTATTGCCCAGCAAAACTGGCCCGCTCTGATGCGCTCAACGCCCTAGTTTCTACGTCCGGTTTTTGCGCATCATCGGATTGCTGGCCATTTTGGGCGGCGAACGCGAGTTTCAAGGCGTGGTTATTGATGTCCTGCAACACATCATTGGCAGACGATTGGATAACAGCACAACACCTAATCGCTGTTCCGGCACTAAGGACAACAGGCTGTTGTGATACAAGGTCGCTCCGCCATGTTCGGCAATGGTGCCGATGTTTAAATTATTCCTCAAAAACCAGCCCAAACCGATTTGCTGCCCGGCATCCAAAGTCACCTGGCTGTTTTGGGCGCGGAGCATGTCTTTCAGCGTTTCCGGCTTGAGGATTTGCTGGCCATTCATCGAGCCGCCTGCCAGCACCATTTGCATAAAACGTCCCATATCCAACACATTCGCGCTCAATCCGCCTGCGGGCATGTCGCGTAACGGCGGCTCGGATTTTTCTTCATGAAGTTTATACGCTTTAGAGACTGGCAAACCATCAACATACGTTGAAAACTGGGCGTGATTCATCCCCAACGGTTTGAGCAATTGCTGCTGTGCGTAGGCGGCAAACGCTTGGCCTGTAGTTTTTTCCAAAACACTACCGAGCAAGCTCAGCCCCACATTCGAGTAAGAAAACACATAGTCAGGCGGATAAGCCAGATACTCATCTTTCAGTTTCCCCGCCAAACCACCAAACGGTTCAGGATTTGCTGTCCACATGCCATTGGAAATGTCGCTAGGCAAACCCGAATGGTGGGTCATAATCTGACGCAACGTAGGTGGATTGGCATTAGGGAAACGGCTTTTAATCGAAAAATCCGGCAAATAACGCGTTAAAGGCTGGTCAATATCCAGCTTGCCTTGTTCCGCCAATTGCAACACCAACACGTCCGTGAACAATTTTGAGATCGAACCGACCCGGTACAAGGTTTCTGGGGTTGCCGGAATCTTGTTGGCGGCATCGGCATTGCCAAAACCTTGCGCCCATAAGATGTGCTTGTCATCGACAATCGCAATGCTCAGGCCTTCTATGCTTTTTTGGCGCATGTGTGACTCAATCAACCAAGTCAAATAAGCTTTGAGGTAACTATAATCACCGCGTAGCTGGCTCTCCGGTTTTGGTGGCGGCGCACTCATACAGCCCGTCAACAACAATAAAGCACCCAACAGTTTTAAAACATTTTTCATAAAAAACCTTAATGGTATGGAAGGAAAATTTAGCTTCATCAGCAGGTTCTGACAGCCCGTTAAATATACAACGCGAATCCTTACTGAAAAGTTAACGCCAACCTTCAGGCTGACCGCTTAGGTATAAAATTGGCTGTCCTTACCCTTTTCGCGTTTGCATATCGGACACACTCCGCAGCCACCAATCAGGCTAAACACCGAACTTGCGGGCGCGTTTAGTGTCCGATTGCGTTATGATCCATTACCCATCCGTTAATCAGGAGTGCCTATGACAAACTCACAACACCCCACCTCTCCCACTATCAGCCAATTTTTACGGCTGTGGCTAGACCGAAATATCTATGATTTGGCGCGGCAAATGCGTTTGAGTTACCTGCCGCCGCTCATGGTGTACCTCGCGGCGGGCATTTCTGGCCTGACTGGGATTGTCGGCACGTTTTTCGTCAAAGACTATCTGGGGCTGTCCGCCGAATTTCTCGCCGCGTTAGGTTTTTGGGTGATGTTGCCTTGGGCATTGAAAATGCCGCTTGGGCATCTGGTGGATTTGCTGTGGCGCTATAAAGCGGCAATGGTATATCTGGGCGCGTTGTTAATCGCTGCCAGCTTGTTGATTATGATCAATTTATTGGCCGATTTGCGCACTATGACCTTATGGATGTCCGCCGAACGTTGGTATGTGCTGGCCTCTTTGCTCGCGCCGCTCGGTTATGTCATGCAAGATATTGTCGCCGATGCCATGACTGTCGAAGCCGTACCTCGGCATGACCCGGAAGGCAAACCGTTAGACCCCGAACAAATCTTGCTGGCCGACACCACCATGCAAACCCTAGGACGGGTCGCCATCATCGGCGGCACGTTACTGGTGGCCGCTGCCAATGTTTATATGTTCAGCGGCGTGGAATCCATGACCGTGGCCGACAAAACCGCCGTCTACCTGACTTTGTACCGTTGGGCTTTACTCATTCCCGCCGTGTCCGTGGCGGGCGTGTTATTGGCGGCGTGGCTACGCTCCCAACAAGAATGGCAATTGGCGGCGCAAGGCTACGAGATGCCCGACATCGAACGCTTATTAGGACGGCCAGCCGAATTGCCCCAAGCCAATGTTTGGCTGCTGGGTGGCGGCTTAGGGTTTACCGTATTTGCCGCCATCATGGGCGTGAGCGAAATCCCGCATAACGAAGAAATTGTCTTTGCCGGATCGTTGGCGATTGTCTTGTTTTTGATCTGGCATTTAGCCAAAGAATTGCCCATACCCGCCAGAAACAGCTTGTTTGGCACAGCGTTGGTTATTTTTGCTTTCCGGGCAGTCCCCTCGACAGGCGCAGGGGAAACGTGGTGGATGATAGACCAACTGCATTTTGACCAGCAATTTTTATCGCAATTGTCGTTAATTTCCAGTGCCTTAACCTTGTTTGGCATGTTCCTGTTCCGGCGTTTTATGGCAGAGAGGCCCATCAGCCATATTGTCGCCGTGCTGACCATCGCCATGACCGTATTGTATTTGCCCAATATCGCCATGTTTTACGGCCTGCATGAATGGACGGCGGCGCACACAGGCGGCGTGGTCGATGCCCGCTTCATTGCTTTAGTCAATACCGCCTTAGAATCGCCCTTAGGGCAAATTTCCATGATCCCGATGCTGGCCTGGATTGCCAACTCCGCACCTGAACAGCTTAAAGCAACCTATTTTGCCGTCATGGCGGCGTTTGTGAATTTGGCCTTGTCGCTGTCACAACTGCTCACCAAAGGCTTGAACCAATGGTTTGTCGTGACCCGTGAAGTGAAAGATGCCAGCGGCGTAGTCACCCTGCCCGCTGATTACAGCCAATTGGGCGAGTTGATGGCGATAGTGATTGTGTTAGGTTTGGCGTTGCCGTTTTTGGCGATAGCGATTGCCAACCGGACATTTTTGGCGAAAAAACCCTGAACGGATTTAGAAGAAGAGAAAAAACAATGCCCTAAAATAAAAAACGTCCAAGATGTTAAGTCTTGGACGTTTTTATAGGGTCTAGCCTTTTAGGAAATAAGGCTATTCGCATGACAGATGCCCGTCATTTCTCCGTTTGCGGTTAGTGTTGACGTTACTGGCAACTGCCGCCGTGGCAAACAGTGCAGATGAAATAATAAATTCGCCGGAAACGAACCCCAACAAGCCGGTGACAAACACCACACCTGTCAAAATGTCTTTATAAAAGTCGTTCATGAGTCAATCCTCGTATTAAAGTTAAACATATTAAAACCACAGCTTCAATATAAGGCAGGTTGATATTGTTTACAATGCTATTATAAATACATGGATTGTTTCCTAAATGACACTATTTATTCATATTAAATTCATAAATCTTGAGTAGTGCGCTAGGGTATTGTTTCTGCTGATAAATCGTTGATTCGGTATTCTGACAAAACCGGATAGGCTATTTATGCCGCCCAAAAGCCAACTAAAGAACAGGCATGGTTCACTTTGGCAACGTGTTCCCTCTTCCACTGGGAGAGGGTTAGGGAGAGGGAGATCAAATGCTTTAGTTATTTCATGCCCGTTCCTAAGCGGCCCGTTTCAACGGAATAAAAAACGCCTGTTTTATATCTTGTCCCAATAAATTGTCGTTTTTAGCTTCAATTACAGTGGGCGAAGTAGCAAAATCAAAGCGATTTAATTCCGCTAAGCCTGGATCGTTATGTTCCACAATCACAATGTGAGACAACATCAACACCTCCTCTTTTTGCAAACAGGCGTTTACTTTAGCGACTACTCGATTTAAACCCTCCTCCCTATTCCCATCAATCCAAGGTGCGGAAACGATTACATCCCATAATCCTGGTGAATTCTCCCTTAAGAATAAGGCAAACAACGTAAATTCACCGTGTTCAGCCGCTAATTGTTGTTCGACAATTTCCATTTTTTTAGCCAGTAAATTCATAATACTCCTACCAACCTCTTTACAGAACTTAACATCGTTGTAGCCGTTTGTTGATTAAAACCTATTGTTTTATAGCGGTTTTCTGGATTCCAAACACTGACATTTGACCAATCAGCCATATGATTTGTCTTAATTTCGTCTTCCATACCTGACAGATGCAACAATACATCTAAATTATGCACTTTAAAACTTTGATAGTTTTGAAATTCGCTGTTAGAAGAAGGAAAAACAGACCATTTAAGCGTTTTACAGATGCTTGCCTTTAGCGATAATTCTATCGCATACCCACAAATATACGCTGCGCCATCGTAGCGTCCAGCGGTTATCAAGGCCTCTGCATCAAGCAAACGCTCTCGAGCAATTCCTTCAAGTTCATTGAGCGTTATCATAAAAAATCATATTAGTAAACATGCGCTTATGCTTCTACTTTGGATAAAATATTTCAGTTGCAGGTTAGCCCGGTAGGGCGTAACCCGACAAATCGAAGCCAATATGTTGGGTTACGCCCTACCGGGCTGAGCACCACATTTCAATTAATTTGGTTGTTAATAATTATTGCAGGAGAGCCATTAGGAGACATCGGTTGAATCTTTGGTCGTACATAATCCTTATCACTTTTATCGACACACTCAAAATTTACAATTGCCTGTGCTCCAGCACCTATTTTAGAAATCTGAGTGTTACTAACCACAAGATATTTCCTTAGATCGGTGCAGTGTTTAGCTCCAATTTCTGTAGCATTAGCAATAGCCCCTGCTCCACCAGGATCTATGGTAAATAGAGTTGAATGAGCCCTCGCCATAAAACTATCTGGCCCTGTTTGAACAACGCCTGATGTAGTACAACCACAAAGTAATACTATGCTTAAAAATGTAAGTCTCGGCTTCATCTGATACAAACTCCTAAATATTCGTAGATATACATGAGTACATGTGACGATAATAAATTTATTCTTGGAATGCTTTATCAATTGCCCAACGTTAATTAGACATCTTAAATGATGTAATGCGACCCATCATCCAGTTGCCTAAATATCTACCTTAAAAATATAAGTTTTTTATTTCAATGAGTTGAAATACATTCGCACGTGATAAAGCAAATTCAATCCACACCATAGGATTTATCCGTCCAACGGTCTAGGTTGCAGTCTTTGGGGGCGTACCGGGCTATTCTAGTGATTTGCTTACTTGCTGGGTAGTAAATTTGTCACACTCAGGGTCTTTTCAGTGGATTATTTCCGCAAAGTCACTCCTGCTTCTCTGCCATTAAGTTAAGGAATTGTATCGTTATTTACTGCTTACAAATCCTCCTCAACAACAATCCTTTCAAATCCCGTCGCCCATCGGCAATCATATGAATATAAACAATATCTTGTCGTACTTCATAAACAATCCGGTTAATACCCACACGATTACCCAGATATTATATCAAGTGACATAAAGCGCTTTGCCGACTTCA
>CAYUQV010000050.1:0-25535 GCA_964446885.1 uncultured Methylocucumis sp. | reverse complement strand
GCGAAAAGCCAATATCATCGCTGATTTTGGGAGTTGTGGGTAATCGTGTGGTTTTCAGAGTCATGGGTAAATTCAAACATCACAGCTACTTTCAAAAAGAAAAGCATATTCAGAGTTATCTCTTTCCGAATGTATGCTTGAAATGTAGAAAGAGCTTTAAAAAGCCCCAATCTTCAATTCCAAGTGTTTGTCCAGAATGTGGTGGTCTGTTGATCGAGGTTAACCGAACGTTTTCTGCTCCCAAAAACACCGATAAAGCGCAATGGGATAAAATCAAATATCTCGTGGAGCATGGATTCCTATTTCAGTCAGTCTATGAACAGTGCGAGGATGGCGGTTACTATAAAATCCCTTACCCAGAATCACTTGATGAGGCAAAAGATTTTGTTATCAAGTATTAAAGAGCAAGCCGTCGACAAAGCTTTTTAACACTGCGCTTAAGGTAATGCTCCTAAGCAGGACGAAATTTGCAAGTCCATCCCAAACCTTCCTACACCCCAAACAACGCAAAAACATTAAAGGCGGGTTGGATAACCGGGGTTTAAACATCCAGCCGTTTCAACGCTGCCGCCACCAAGGGAAATCAATTTTCCCGCCCTCACATTGCCAGCTCATCTTTGTGACCAATCAATCAGATTTTATAAGTGTTTGTCGCGGGCATGGCTCGCTATTACAACGCTTAACTTAATAAAATTGGGTAGCCGTCAAGATGATTAACTTAGGACAGAGCCGAGCATTCGTTAAATTTACAATCAACCAACAGGGTTTTGGTCACGCAGTGGTCTGGTTTTTCAAGATCGGACAGGCGGATCACGGATTGGTTATCCGACCAACTGCGATCAGGTGTGCAGTGATGGCATGTGAATTCATACGTGGCATGTTGGTCACGGCTAAACAATAACGCATAGCGGGGCGTGTTGCCTATTGTGGCTGCGCAGCCGTTAAGCTTGGCAGTCCTGACTGCCAAATCCGTGCTGTTGGGCTGATGCGCTTGAATTGTCGGGCTATTAAGCACAGGTTCGCTGAGTGAAGGGGAACCTAATAGGCCGTGGACGGACGCTTCGTCATATTGGCTATAGTCTGGGTCATTGACGTAATAAATTTTGCTGTCAGCAAATAACACCTGATCGTTATTTAACAGGGACGCACTGGCAATAATTTCGGTGTTAGTGTCTTCTGGAAGTTTATTTTCGATGTGCGCCGAGAGCGGCAACACAGACCACGCTGGAGAAGTCCAATAATCGCCTGCAAAATGCAAAACATAGGCGGCAGCTTGGGGTAATGTCGGGCCATGTAAAGGCAAAGTGAAACCTTCTTTTTCTGCATGCCGGACTAATATCGTTTCATAATTCAAGGTTAGCGGTGCGCATTGTGCCGGATTTAAACAATCAAGACGATTCGGTTTTGTGGTGATCGGCACACTTTTTTTCAGCAAATGGCTAATCACCAGATTATGGAAAGCCCGGCCAAAAGTGCTGTTTTTATTGGCTTCGGCGACAAAAACCGGACGTTTGCTGGCGTTGGGCAATTTGGCGTACAGCCCGGCTATGCTATTGGCAAAATGTTGCGCCATCACATCCCAATGCAAGGCCGTCACCATCAAGGGCTGGTTGGATTTGGCAGGTGCTTGCGCGATGGGTTTAAGGCTAGTCGAACAACCTGCAAGCAGGCTGAGTGTCAGTGCCACCGCGCCCGCCCATAAAAGCAAATTCGCTGATTTGATGATGGTACCTGAATCAAAAATCCGGCTTTGTGCGGTGCTCAATGGTTTGCGTATCCCTAATTTTTTCATAAAAATCCTCAATTAAATTAACAGGTTGCTTGGCAACTTCATAAAACACAAAAGTATATGTCGGTTGCGGCGATTTTTAGGCCATCAGATTGACAGCAGGTTTTATGCCATGCCAATGATTCAAAAACCGAGAATAATTTTTTATAACCAATTGATTTATACATTAAATATTTTTTGTGAATAGAGCAGGAAAGGGACGATGAGGCAACATCCGGTAACTGTGCGTGAAATGACACAGTTTTTGGGGAAATTTGGGGAGCTTGAAGGCCTTGATATGCCTGGGTTGTAGGACGGATTGCGTGATACGGCGTATTGAGTTTGTCATTTGCACGATATTTTTAATTAGTCAAGGCAGGCAAATGGGAGAGGGCTTCTTTCGCTTGGGCTTTTATGTTTTTTTCAAGATGGGGCTGAATAATTACGCTTTAGCTAGATATTCGTATCCGTTCAATAAAAGGCAGGCTGATATGTTTCAAAAATGTATCAAATTGAAACACCTATGTTTCAATAAAATCCTATTTTGAAACACGTATAAATTGAGTAACATCTCTTATCCCTAATAATCCAATGGTGCGCCGGAAAAAAACTGACTTGGCCTGTGATTTGCATTAGTATTTAATAATGTTCGTTTATGGCAATAAAGATGATAAATTGCTGATCCAAAGCCATAAATGACCTTGAACTAAACATGTAGGCCTCAAACCGCTTAATTTACGGATACTGTCATGAACCCGCATCAGCTTAGTGAACTACGCAAACAACACAAGGCTTGGATAGATGAGCTAGGCTTGTTATTGATTGAAGCGTTTCATTATCTGGCTTTGTTTGTGATTGGTGCGAGCATTGTCTGGTCGGCGGTGATTGCTTATGGCGGCATGGTCAGCCAGGGTCATGCCACGATCAGCGACATCTTACTGCTGTTCATTTATTTGGAATTGGGGGCGATGGTGGGCATTTATTTCCAAACCAATATCATGCCCGTGCGTTGTTTGATATTTGTGGCCATCACGGCCTTGTCGCGGTTGCTGATTGCTGATGTCCAAGCCCATCATGAAGTGGGCATGGGTGTGTTGCTGGTGTCGGCGGCGATTTTATTACTGGCCTTATCGACCCATTTGATCCGCTTGTTGATGCAAAATAAAGATTAAGACGCGGATAACGCTTACCTAACGGGAACAAAATCATGGTCATGGTGAACCGGCAATTGCAAGTCCAGCAAATGGTTTGTGTGGGTTGCGAAGACATTATCAATCAAACGGCCAAGGCTTTGCCGGGTGTAGTTTCAGTTAAAGCCGAGTTTGTCAGCGGATGCGTGGCCATTGGCTATGACGACAGCCAAATTGATCTCCAGCAAATCATTCGGGCCATTGAAGCCAAAGGTTATCCGGTAACGGCAGAGTCACAGAAGGGTTCAGGGATCGTCACCAAGATTTCAGTTTTTATACTGCTGTTCATGTTGGTGGGCGGTGTGGCCTTGTGGGGCAAAACTCTAATGCCCCAAATCATGCCGCTGATCACATCGAATATGGAAGATTCGCTGCTGATAGGGGTGGGGTTTTTGACAGGATTCCATTGTATTGGGATGTGCGGTGGTTTTATTGTCGCCTACACTAATCCGCAACACAGCAAATGGCGGCAGTTATGGGCGCATTTAAGTTACGGGTTCGGCAAAACGTTTTCATACACCGTATTAGGTGCAGGTTTTGGGTTTTTGGGGGCGAGTATCGCCATTACCCCGCAAATCCGGGGCATTGCTGCCTTAACCGCCAGTGTTTTTTTGGTGGTTTATGGCCTAAAAATGTTGGGGATATTTGCCATCTTGCGGCGGTTTACTTTGCGCTTGCCGAGTGCCGCGACCGGGAAGATTAACAGCTCGTTGCGCAAACACCGCAGTCCCTTGATGACCGGGCTGCTGACCGGACTTTTATTAGGCTGTGGGCCTTTGCAGGCCATGTATGTGATGGCGGCCGGTAGCGGTGATCCTTTGCAAGGCGCCAAGATATTGTTTCTGTTCGGGATAGGCACATTAGCGCCATTATTAGGTTTTGGTATGTTTGCCAGTGTCTTAAGCGCCAATGCCATGCACCAATTGGTACGGGTTTCGGGGATATTAGTCATTGCCATGGGACTTATGATGGCAAACCGGGGCTTGTCCTTTTTGAACCCGACGGCAAGCCACACGGGTCATGCCAAGGGCTGCCAAGCCATTCCTCCCCCACCAATCTTTTGCCCAAGCGACAAGGATAAATCATGACTCTGCCAAAAAATCTGTTACGCCGCGAGATCGGCTTGGCTTTGACCATCAAAATTATTTTGTTGACCGGATTGTGGTTTTTGATTTTCCGTTGGCAAGACCATCCGACCACCAAGCCGGACATTGCCGCGCATTTTGCCTTGCCGGGCCAAACCGCCGATTTTTCTTCCAAACCTGTAAAGGAGTCCAACTATGTTCGGTGATGATGTTGTCATGCTGTCCAGGCTGCAATTTGGCCTGACTGCGCTATACCATTTTTTATTCGTGCCGCTGACCTTGGGCATGACTTTTATCCTTGGCATCATGGAATCCGTGTATGTGATGACGGGCAAGGAAATCTATAAGGACATGACCAAATTCTGGGGCAAGCTGTTCGGGATCAATTTTGCGATGGGCGTGACCACCGGAATTACGCTGGAATTCCAGTTCGGCACCAACTGGGCGTATTACTCGCATTACGTCGGCGACATTTTTGGGCCGTTGCTGGCCAGCGAAGGTTGGATGGCGTTCTTTTTGGAATCGACGTTCGTCGGGCTGTTTTTCTTCGGCTGGGACAAATTGACCAAAATCCAACATTTGGTGGTGACGTGGCTGCTCGCGGTCGGTACCAGTTTGTCGGCATTGTGGATTCTGATCGCCAATGGCTGGATGCAACATCCGGTCGGTGCGGAATTTAATTATGAAACCTTGCGCATGGAAATGACCAGCTTTGCCGCCGTGATTTTAAATCCCGTCGCACAGGTCAAATTTGTCCATACCGTCGCGGCGGGTTATGTCACGGGTTCTATGTTCGTGTTGGGTATTAGCTCGTGGTATTTGCTGAACAAACGCGACATCGGTTTTGCGCGGCGTTCGTTCTCGATAGCGTCCGCGTTTGGTTTGGCTTCGATTTTATCGGTGATTGTCTTAGGTGACGAAAGTGGCTATACCGAAGGCGAAACTCAAAAAATGAAATTGGCGGCGATTGAGGCGGAATGGGAAACCGAGCCTGCCCCGGCCAGTTTCACAGCGATTGGTTTCCCCAACCAAGAAACGCAACATACCGATTACGCCATCAAAATCCCCTATTTGTTAGGCCTGATTGCCACCCGTTCGATAGATGAACCCGTCGCAGGTTTGAAAGAGTTGCGTGAAAGCAGTTTAGTGCGTGTCAAGAGTGGCATGGTGGCGTATGGCGAGCTGCAAAAACTGCGCGGCGGCGATCATAGCGAGGCCACGCTACAGGCCTTTGCCGATCATAAAGCCGATTTGGGTTATGGCCTGCTGCTGAAAAAATACACGGAAAAAGTCGTTGATGCCGATCCGGCGACCATCGAAAAAGCGGCTAACGACACGATCCCTAAAGTTGCACCGTTGTTTTGGACGTTCCGCGTCATGGTGGCGTGTGGCTTTACCATGCTATTTGTGTTTGCGATGAGCTTTTACTATTGCGCCACCCGCGTTGCCGATCAAAAACGTTGGTTGATGCGGATGGCAGTCTGGTGCATACCACTGCCTTGGATAGCCGCTGAAACAGGCTGGTTTGTCGCCGAAGTGGGCCGCCAACCGTGGACAATTTCCGGTGTGTTGCCAACCCATATGAGCGTGTCCAGTATCAGTGCCGGTCAATTGTGGTTCAGTATCGCCGGATTTGCTTTGTTTTACACGGTGTTGCTGATTATTGAAATGTATCTGATGATCAAATATGTCCGCTTAGGGCCCAGCAGTTTGCATACCGGGCGGTACTTTTTAGAAAAATCGGGGGTGGTTTAAATATGGCCATGAAACAGATCACTGTAGGTGCGTTGGTGCTGATGTTTGCCGCCACTAGCGATGCAGCACCGCCTGCCGACCCACAACGGTTAGATGAAGTGGTGGCGCGTGGTGTCCATGTCATGCCGTTTGATTTGGACAAGACCCTGCATATTTTTAACAAAACCGAAAACGGTGGTATCCAGCAAGTCGTTGCCAAAGCCGCTAATGATTCAGTGCAAATTGGCCTGATCCGTGAACATTTGTCGGTTTTGGCCGGACATTTTCGTGAGGGTGATTTTTCAGGGCCCATGCGCATCCACGGCGAATCCATGCCGGGTGTGCAAGATTTACGGACGGGGTTCAAATCTATCCAATTTATGTACCGTGAATTGGCCGATGGTGCGGAAATAGCTTATGTCAGCACCGACCCCAAACTGATTTCTGCGGTACACCAGTATTTTGATGCCCAATTGAGCGACCATGCCCGCCATGCCGTACCCGGTGGCCATGCCCAACATCATCGGCCTCAATAGCGTCCCATTTATTTTAGAAAGGAGTAAACCATGTTCGATTATGAATCCATGCGGGTCATCTGGTGGCTGTTTATCGGAATTGTCGGCATTGCTTTTGCATTGACAGAAGGCTTTGATTTTGGTGTCTGCACCTTATTGCCTTTTGTCGGCAAGACCGACAACGAACGGCGCGTCATCATCAATACCGTAGGCGTGACTTGGGAAGGCAACCAAGTGTGGCTAATTTTGTTGGGCGGGGCGATTTTTGCGATTTGGCCTGCGGTCTATGCGACGTTGTTTTCTGGTTTGTATGTTGCGATGCTCTTGGTGCTGTTCGCGTTGTTTTTCCGCCCGGCGGGTTTTGATTACCGCAGTAAATTGCCAGACCCGGCTTGGCGCAATGCTTGGGATTGGTGTCTGTTTTTGGGAGGCACACTACCACCCGTCCTGTTTGGTGTGCTGGTCGGCAATTTGATTTTGGGCTTGCCTTTCCATCTTGACCAAGATTTGCGGGCTTTTTATGACGGCTCGTTTTGGGGCTTGCTGAACCCGTTTGCCTTGTTGTGCGGAGTAATTGGTTTGGGACTGACCACGTTCCACGGCGCATTATTCTTAAAATGCCGTAGCGAAGGCGCGATTTACCAACGTTCCACTGCCGTCTTAAATATCATAGGCCCAGTGCTGTTTTTGTTGCTGATCATTGCCACGATATGGACATTGTTTGGCATAGACCGCCCTGAAATCACCCAAATGCCTGCTGGCGACGCACCTTCAAACCCGATGAACAAAACCGTGGTGGCGGTTGGTGCAACTTGGTTGGCGCATTTTTTCGCCCATCCCTGGATGCTGGTTGCACCGATGTTGGGGTTTATCGGTTTGTTTTTAGCGTGGCTGTTCGGCAAGAGCGACAACCGTATTACCGCCTTGTTGTTCAGTAGCTTGGGCATGACCGGGTTGTTGCTGACCGTCGGTTTTGGGTTGTTCCCATTTTTGTTGATTTCCACGACCGATCCCCGTTCCAGTTTGACTTTGTGGGATGCGTCATCCAGCCACACCACGTTATTGTGGGCATTCTGGATCACCGTGGTGTTCCTGCCCATCGTGCTGCTGTACACCCGTTGGGTTTACAAAATCATTTGGGGCGACATCACCGAACAAACCATCGTACAAGACACCCATACACTTTATTAAGGAGACGACCATGTGGTATTTCGCTTGGATACTCGGCGTAGGCTTTGCAGCGGCATTTGCCATCATCAACGCAATGTGGCTGGAATCAGTGTGTGACATCGACACGCACGGCATCGACCAATCTTGTGACACCTTATCCAGAGGCAATCGGCATGACCATTGAGCGCATTGTCCGCTTGGTGGCAGGGACTTTCATCTTGCTGTCCCTAAGTCTAGGGGTTGAAGCTAGCCCTTTGTTCCATCATCAAAACTGGCTTTGGTTCACTGCTTTTGTCGGCTTTAATTTGCTCCAAAGCAGCTTAACCCAATTTTGCCCCTTGGAAATGATCTTAAAAAAATTCGGTGTAGAACAAAGCTGCCAATAAGCTTTTCTTAAACCATTCTTCGGGACGGGCAAAACCCCGTCCCTAAAACACTTATTTTTGATTGTAAAAATAAAGCCCAATGTCAATGGGAGCAGCAATAATCAAGCTGTTAAATAATTAATTAGTAAAATACTAAAATAACACAGAGGAAAATATCATGGCTAAAATCGTAATCGTTGGCGCTGGCATCGGCGGTATCCCAATGGCTTTTGAAATGAAGGACTTGGCGCGTAAAGAAGACGAAGTGATGGTCATTGCTGACACGCCGACGTTTCATTTCGTACCGTCCAATCCTTGGGTCGGTGTGAACTGGCGCAAACCGGAAGATATAAAAGTCCCGCTCGTCCCTGTTTTCAAAAAGAAAAAAATCACCTTTATCCAACAAAAAGTCAGCCGTTTCCAGCCGGAGCAAAACCAAGTTGCCTTGGAAGACGGCAGCACAGTCGATTACGATTACCTGATTATCGCCACCGGCCCCAAATTGGCGTTTGAAGAAATTCCAGGTTTAGGCCCCAACGGGCACACCGAATCGATTTGCCATGTTGACCACGCAGGCCCTGCGGGTGAGCGTTGGGAAAGTTTTGCCGAAGCGCCAGGCCCTATCATTATCGGCGCGGTACAAGGGGCATCGTGCTTTGGCCCTGCCTATGAATACATGTTCACCGTCGAGACGGATTTACGCAAACGCCAAATCCGCGATAAGGTGAAAATGACCTATGTCACGTCCGAGCCGTACATCGGCCATTTAGGTTTAGATGGCGTGGGCGACACTAAAGGCATGTTGGAAAGTGAGATGCGGAATAAGCACATCGACTGGATTTGCAACGCCAAGGTTGACCGTGTTGAAAATGGCATGATGTATGTCACCGAAGTCGATGAAAACGGCGCGGTGAAAAAGCAACACGAACTGCCGTTTAAACACAGCATGATGTTGCCTGCGTTCAAAGGCGTAGACGCACTGTTCGGCATCGAAAAATTGACCAACCCGCGTGGTTTTGTCTTGGTTGATGACCACCAACGTAACCCGACTTACAAAAACATTTATTCCGTCGGCGTGTGCATCGCCATTCCGCCACAAAAACCTACACCCGTTCCGACTGGCATACCCAAAACGGGCTATATGATCGAGTCGATGGTCACCGCCACCGCGCACAATATCCGCGACGAACTAGACGGTAAAGAACCTAGCCACAAAGGCACTTGGAACGCGTTATGTCTGGCAGACTTTGGCGATTCCGGGATTGCCTTCTTGGCCATGCCACAAATTCCGCCCCGCAATGTGCAATGGGCATCACGCGGCAAATGGGTGCATTGGGCAAAAATCGGCTATGAAAAATATTTCATGCGCAAAGTCCGCAAAGGCCTGAGCGAACCGTTTTATGAACGTTTGCCGTTAAAAGCGATGGGCATTATGCGGTTGAAAAAATAAAGTATTTGTAGGGTGGGCAAGCGGTTCTGCCCACCTTAGCAAACGCGCTATAAAGGTGGGCAGAACCGCTTGCCCACCCTACGAAAATAATCGCCCCCTATGCTATGAACAAGTTAAAAACATTTTTAATAGCCTCCTGCTTAATGAGTTGTACTGCCTACGCCGCCCCGCCGCTGACCTTGCCGCAGGCAATAGATTACGCCCTCGCGAATAATCCTGAACTGGGCATCATGCAGGCCCGTATCGGCCAAGCCCAAGACCAATTGGGTTTGGCGATGGCGAACTATTACCCGCAGCTCAAAGCAGGCATTGCTTACCAGCACAGCAATAATCCGGCAGAAGCGTTTGCGATGATTATTGGCCAACGGCGGCTAAATTTTGCCGGTACGGACTTCAACCATCCCGGCGGCGTGGATAATTTTCGTGAGCAAGTCACCGCCACGTATTCGCTGTACCGTGGTGGCCAAGATAGTCATCAGGCGCAAGCCGCAGAACTGGGCGTGGCCGCCTCGGAACTGGATCAAGCCGCCGTCCGCAACCGATTGGTGAGCCATATCACGGCGGCTTATTACGGGCAATTGGCGGCGGCTGATGCCCATCAGGTCAGCGAACGTTCCGTGGCCGCCGTGCAAAGCGAGTTGGATATGTCACAAAAACGCTTTGATGCAGGCACGGTGCTGAAATCGGATGTGCTGTCCTTGCAAGTACAGCTCGCCGAAGCCAAAGAAGCGCAAATTCAAGCCGCCAATGCGGTCGAGATGGCCAATACGATGCTTAAAACTTTGTTGGGGATGCCTGTTAATGAGCCATTGGCCATTAAGGAAACCCTGACCCAAGCCTTACCAAAAAATCCACCCAAGTTTGATGCCTTGTTGGCACAAGCGTTGGTGCAACATCCTGAACTACAAGCCGCCGCCAAACGTGTCGCGATGGCTGAACAACAGCTTGCCGCTGCGAAAGGTGCGTATTTGCCGCGTGCTGATGCCCAAGTCAGTTATGGCTTTAATAACGATGTGCCGGATTTTGACACTGATCGGGATAACGTCAGCGTCGGTGTGCAAGTTGAAATGGATGTGTTCAACGGTTTCGCCACACAAAACAAGGTCAAAAAAGCTGGGCACGAATTGACCGCCGCCCAAGAAGCGCTAAGGCAACAACGTTTGCAGGTGGAAAATGCCGTCAAATCCGCACAATTAACCTTGCAGGAAGCGTTAAATCGTGCCGATGTCGCGGCGGTATCGGTTGAAGCGGCCGAAGAAGCCCTGCGCTTAGTCAATGAACAACGCCAAGCGGGTGTGGTGACTGTGACGCGTTACATAGAAGCAGAAGTGGCCAGGGATAAAGCGCACACAAGACAAATTTCAGCGTGGTTTGATGCGCTCAGGGCGGAGGCGGAATTGAAACAGGCAACAGGTGAGTTTTAGCGGTTGCGAGTTTGCAGTTGGCGGATGGGTAGGTTTCTTACAGCTTGGTTTAAGGCCTATGATTTTATATCTGTGGCTAAACCAATCCTAGGAGCTGTAAAATTCTGTAAGATTTTTGACACCCTGGAGCCACAATACCTTGAACAAGATTGCTTTCATTAGGAAAAGACTTGCAAATCCCCGCGTCAGGCAACGCTTAAAAATCGGCTTGTTCATTTACGGCAGCATGATTATGAGCGGCGTGATTTTTAAGATTGCTTATGACATCGGCTATTTTGACGCACAAGCCCTTAAAAAACAAAAAGATACGGAGTTTCAACATATTGAGAAGCCGGCCCTGACCTTGGTGGATGCCCAACGCATTGTGACTGGCGCCCTCAAAGAAGACCCGACTAACCCCAAGACGCGGGTAGTGCAGATAATTGATGACGACCCGAAATTGTCGACCATTGTTATAGAAAATAACAAACTTAAAAAAATTGGATGGATTATAGACAGGCGTTTGTTCTTTTTCGGTGATTTATTTAATGATGCGGGCTACAACTTGGCTGATGGCATTAAAAAACAATACAACATCGATATAGAGGATTGATTCATTTTAATCACTAGGGCGTGGCCGCTCACCTGTCCAATCTGCATCTATCCATCATTTCCATTTCGGACGCCCCTGTTTTTTACGCAGGAGCGTCAAGGCATGAATTCCCACCTTGTCTCTGAAAAGCAGGGCAGGGTGGGGGAATAAATATAAATAGGACACGTTCCCATGACAGACCACACCACATCATCCAATCTGCCAAAATGGCTCATCCCAACTGCTGCCATCAGCGGTTTGCTATTGGTGATCTTATTCGCACTGGGCTTTCTCGGTGGCGGTGACAAAATTGCATCCGGGACAACGCCCAACTCAGGGCAAACCATACCGAACAACGCCCAGACATTCAAAGTCACCCGCCAAGCCGCCGCCAACGCCCTATCTTGGCAGGGTACGGTACGCTCACGTATCGCGGTAAAAATCGCCCCGAAATTGAATGCCCGCATCCTTGAAATTCCCGTGCATCCGGGCCAACGTGTCAAAAAAGGTAGCGTGTTGGCAAGATTGGATGACCGTGACCTTCGTGCCGCCAGCAACGCCGCCCGCGCCGCCCAAGCCGCCGCCGGGGCCCAAGCCGCCCAAGCCCAAGCGGAAGAAAAACGCATCATTGATTTATACAAAAAACAGGCCGCAACCCGGCAAAATTACGATGCCGTGCTCGCTCAAGCCCAAGCGGCACGGGCGATGGCCAACCAAGCCGCCAGTTCTGCCGAGCAAAGCCAAGTCTTGTTAGGCGAGAATGTTTTATATGCGCCGTTTGATGGCATTATCGGTGAACGCCTGCAAGAACCCGGCGACATGGGCTTACCGAACCAACCGATAGTCACTTTACTAAAACCCGATGATTTACGATTGGAAGCGGCAATTTCCAGCCATTGCGCCGAAACTATCCAATTAGGCATGTCAGTGACGGTACGCATCGACGCTTTGCACCAAACCTTAACCGGAAAAGTGGACGAAATCGCCCCGGAAACCGACCCACAAACCCGCAGCCAAGCCATAAAAGTGAGCTTACCGAAAATACAAGGCCTGCAACATGGCCAATTTGGCTGGTTGGAACTGGCCTGCCAAAATGACCAATATGCCTTATTGATCCCAAGCTCGGCCATTTTGCATTACGGCCAATTGCAAGCCGTTAAAGTCGTTGAAGGCAAACAATGGCATTCCCGCCATATCCGCACTGGCAAGGTGTATGGCGAACAAGTCGAAGTCTTGTCCGGTTTACATGAAGGCGAAACCATTTTGCCTCAAGGCGGCGCAGGTTCCCTACCTGCGTCCGCACTTCCACCTTCCATGACGGGCGGTTTGCAGCCATGAGTATTGAGACAAAAAAAGACAGCCTGACCGTCGCCATCGTCCGGCTGTTCACCACCTCGCATTTGTCCCTGCTGTTCCTGATCATTTCCTTGCTGGCTGGGGCGGCGGCGTTGATGCTGACTGCCCGCGAAGAAGACCCGCAAATCATCGTTCCGGTTATGGATGTGTTCGTGCAAGTGCCGGGCGCATCCGCCGAGGAAGTCGAAAAACAAGTCACCACGCCGCTGGAAACCTTGCTGCGGCAAATCCAAGGTGTGGAATATGTCTATTCCGCCTCGCGCCCAGGTGAAGCCGTCGTGACGGTACGCTATTTGGTCGGTGAAAATCTGGAAAACAGCTTGATCAAGACCCGCGATAAGGTGTTGGCTAACCAAGACATCATTCCTCCAGGCGTTACCAATTGGTTGGTCAAGCCTGTAGAAATCGATGATGTGCCGATTTTGATGCTGAGTTTGTCACCGCAACAAGCGACGACCGCCAGGGATGGCGGAAGTGCGGACGCAGGTAGGGAACCTGCGCCGCCGCAAAACTCCAACATAGAAGCAACCGACTTGCGCCGTGTCGCTGATGAATTAGTTGAGCGTTTGCGCGAGGTCGAAAACGTCGGCAAAAGTTGGGTAGTCGGCAGCGCACCCCGGCGGATTTCCGTGTATCCAGACCCTGCGAAATTACAAGCGGGCAATATCACCTTGCTGGACATCCAACAGGCTTTGGCGAAAAACAATGTCAACCTGCCCGTCGGTACGCTCACCGGACAGAACAAGGAAATCATTCTCGAAGCCGGCCCCAATTACCAAACTGCCGAACAAATTGGCGGCACGGTGGTGAAAGTCGTAGATGGTCGTTTGCTCACCTTAAGAGATGTCGCAAAAATCATTGATGGCGGCGCGGACACCGACACTTACACCCGCATTGGCTTTGGCCCTGCGGTGGCGCACATGCAAACTGCCGGAGAAGCTGGCAAGTTACCTAGCGTAGGCGAAGAGCGCCCGTTGACCACCATTGCCATCGCCAAACGCAAAGGCAGCAACGCCGTCAGTGTTGCCGAAGAAGTCTTGAAAGTCACCGAACAGCTTAAAGGCACGTTAATCCCCGACGATGTGCTGATAACCATCACCCGCAACTACGGCGAAACCGCCGACCACAAAGTCAATGAATTGGTCATGCACTTAAGCATCGCCATTTTGACCATCATCGTGTTGCTGGCCTTGTCCCTAGGCTTTAAAGAATCGCTGATCGTATCCTTAGCCGTGCCGATGACCTTTGCCGTCACCTTGCTGTGCGATTACCTATTCGGTTACACCATCAACCGCGTGACTTTGTTCGCGCTGATTTTGTCGCTAGGTTTGCTGGTCGATGATCCAATAGTCGATGTCGAAAACATCCACCGCCACTACAAAATGCGCAAAGAACCGCCGTTGCAAGCTTTGCTGAGTGCCGTTGACGAAATCCGTCCGCCGACCATTTTGGCGACCTTTGCCGTCATCATGTCCTTCGTGCCGATGTTTTTCATCACTGGCATGATGGGGCCGTACATGGCACCGATGGCGTTCAACGTGCCTGTGGCGATGTTGATGTCGCTGGTGATTGCTTTCACCGTCACGCCGTGGGCGAGTTTTAAACTCTTGAAAGGCGATTACGGCAAGGATCATGGTGCGGAATTTAACTTAAAAGAAACACGCGGTTTTAAAATCTACCAAGCCATTGTCGCGCCGTTATTGGCGAGCAAAGCCAAAGCGTGGTTGTTTTTGTTGGTGGTCATTATTGCCTTTGTTGCTTCGGCGATGATGGCGGTGACACGGGTTGTGCCGTTAAAACTCTTGCCGTTCGATAACAAAAACGAATTGCAGCTCATCATCGACATGCCCAAAGGCAGCTCATTAGAAACCACCGATGAAGTCTCAGCGGCATTGGGGCATTATCTTGCCACCGTCAACGAAGTCAGCAGTTACCAAAGCTATGTCGGCCTGCTGTCTTCGCCAATGGATTTTAATGGCATGGTGCGCCATTACTATTTGCGGCAAGGTGCGAACGTTGGCGACATACGCATTGTGTTGGCGGACAAAAAACACCGTGACCAACCGTCGCACAATATTGCGCTTAGGATTAGGCCAGAAGTCGAACGTATCGGCAAACAGTATGGCGCGAACATCAAAATCGTCGAAATGCCGCCGGGGCCACCCGTGTTATCAACGCTGGTCGCCGAAGTCTATGGCCCGCCGGAAGCCAGTTACGCCGACTTAATCCACGTCGCTAAACGGGTACGTGGCGACATCGAAAAAACCGCAGGCGTGGTCGATGTCGATGATTTTGCTGAAGCCGAACACGGCAAATTGCACTACTTGGTTGACCACGACAAAGCGGCCTTGCTGGGCATCAGCACCGCACAAGTCGCGCAAACCTTGCAACTGGCAATTGCAGGCGGCTCGGTGGGCGTGTTGCACATTCCCCAAGAACGCCAACCTTTAACCATCCAATTGCAACTGCCGCGAGCAGCCCGTTCGTCCGAAGCCGATTTATTGGCCTTGTCAGTGCAAACGAGCAATGGGCAATTGGTGCGCTTAAGCGAAATCGGCAGCTTTAAACATGAACAAGGCGAGCGGGCGATTTATCATAAAAACTTACAACGCGTCGCTTATGTGACAGGCGAAATGGCAGGCCGCAGTCCAGTCGAAGCGATTTTGGATTTGTTCGGCACGTTTGATGACAAGCCTTTGCCCGACGGCTACAAAGCCGAAATGGCAGGGGAAGGCGAGTGGAAAATCACCGTCGATGTCTTCCGCGATTTAGGCATTGCCTTCGGCGCGGCAATGGTGATGATTTACGTCTTATTGGTCGGACAAACCGGGTCGCTGGGCGTGCCGCTGATTATGATGATTGCTATCCCCTTGACCGTCATCGGCATCATGCCCGGCTTTTGGTTCATCAATTTATTCACCGAACCCGTCGGCGGCTACGCGACACCGATTTACTTCACCGCCACAGCCATGATCGGCATGATCGCGCTGGCAGGCATCGTGGTGCGTAACTCGATTATTTTGATTGATTTTATCGAAAACATTTACCGCAATAATCCCGTGATTAGCTTGGCCGATGCGATAGTCGAAGCGGGCGCAACGCGTTTAAACCCGATATTCCTGACCGCCGCCTCGGCGGTGCTGGGTTCGATGATGATCGTCCTCGACCCGATTTTTTCTGGCTTGGCGTGGAGCTTCATCTTTGGCATCATCGCATCCACCTTGTTTTCGCTGGTGGTGATTCCGGTGGTGTATTTCTTGATTAAGCGCAATATGCCCAAACAAATCATTCAGGAACAATAATTGGCATTAATGGATTCAGACAGGGTTTCCTTTAGGTCAGGTGGGATTGCGCTGTTATCATGTCAAACATAGCCGGATCAAAAATGAATCCGACTATAGAATGAATGCTGGATGGGCTTTATTACCCCATCCTTAAGGTTTTGAGTCACCTAATCGACACCCAAAACGTTATGGAACGGGGTATAAGCCCATTAATGTCGCTAGCGCCCTTCTTGGGTATAAGTCATTGATATTTATATGCACTTCCCCTGCCAGCAACATATAAAACCTCTCCAACGTTCAATCCTGTCAAATACGCGTTAGTATCCATGTCCAAACTCAACCCAGAGCAACAAGCCGCCGTCAAAACCATCGACCATCCCTTACTGGTTTTGGCAGGTGCAGGTAGCGGCAAAACGCGGGTCATCACCGAAAAAATCGCCTACCTCGTCAAACAAGGCACTCCCGCCCGCCATATCGCCGCCGTGACCTTCACCAACAAAGCCGCACGGGAAATGCAAAGCCGCGTTTCCAAGTTACTCAACGGGCAAGACAGCCGGGGCTTGCGCGTGTCCACCTTCCATTCTTTGGGTTTGGACATCTTGCGCCGCGAACACAAAACCTTAGGCTACAAAGCCGCGATCACGCTATTTGATGAGCAAGACAAACAAACGCTGTTAAAAACCCTCATCAACCACAGCAACAAACACGATATTGACCACATCGACCGTTATTCCCTACACATCGGGCAATGGAAAAATGCCTTTGTCACACCGGAACAAGCCGTATCCATTTCTAATGCCGAGCAAATGCTCTCTGCCCTGCTCTACGCCGATTACATCCGCAGCCTAAAAGCCTATAACGCCGTGGATTTTGACGATTTGATCTTGCTGCCCGTGTTGCTATTCCAAGCCCATCCTGCCGTGTTGGAAAAATGGCAAAACAAGATCCGCTACCTGTTAGTCGATGAATACCAAGACACCAACGTCACCCAATACCAATTGGTGAAATTATTAGCCGGAAAACTGGGGCGTTTCACCGTGGTGGGCGACGATGACCAATCCATTTACGCCTGGCGCGGCGCACAACCGGAAAATTTGGCGCAATTGCAAAAAGACTTTGCCCGTCTGCAAGTCATTAAACTCGAACAAAATTACCGCTCGACCGGACGCATTTTAAAAGTCGCCAACCAGCTCATCGCCAACAACCCGCACGCCTTCGAGAAAAAACTCTGGAGTGAATTAGGTTACGGCGACCCGTTGCGCGTCCTCAGCCACAAAGACGAAGCCGCCGAAGCCCAACAAATCGTCTCGGAAATCATCCACCATAAATTCCGCACGGGCAGCCGTTACCAAGACTATGCCATCTTGTACCGGGGCAACCACCAATCGCGGCTGTTTGAAAAAGCCTTCCGCGAAAACAACATCCCGTATTTCATCAGCGGCAGCACCTCATTTTTTGCTTACGCCGAAATCAAAGACGTGTTGAGCTATCTGCGCCTGTTCGTCAATCCCGACGACGACGCGGCATTTTTGCGCATCATCAACACCCCGCGCCGCGAAATCGGCCCGACCACTTTAGAAAAACTCGGTGCATACGCCAACGAACGCCACATCAGCCTGTTCGCCGCCAGTAGCGAATTTGGCCTGATGCAATCGCTATCGGAAAAATCGCGGTTAAGATTAGGAAAATTTAAAGATTGGGTGCTGGAAACCGCCGGAGACATTGAGCGTGGCGATACCTTTGTCGTGATTGAAAAAATGATCGGCCAACTCGGCTATGAACAATGGCTGCGCGAAAACAGCAAAACCAAAGAATCCGCCGAACGCAAAATGAAAAACGTCTCAGAATTGGTGGGCTGGCTAAAACGCATTGAAGCCAAAGACCGCACCGACGGCGCAGCAAAACCGTTAGCAGAAATCGTCTCGAAAATCATGCTGATGGACATCATGGAACGCAACCAAGAGGAAGAAATCAGCGACCAAGTCAGCCTAATGACCTTACACGCCGCCAAAGGCTTGGAATTTCCGCATGTATTTTTGATCGGCATGGAAGAAAACATCCTACCCCACCAAAATAGCATCGAAACAGGTGCGATAGAAGAAGAACGCCGCCTAGCCTACGTCGGCATCACCCGCGCCCAACGTACGCTGACGTTCAGTTATTGCACGCACCGCAAGCGCTACGGCGAAATCAGCGAATGCGAACCCAGCCGTTTTTTAAACGAATTGCCAGAAAGCGATTTGGAATGGGCCAACAAAAAACAGCTCGCCCCGGAAGAAATCAAACAACGCGGCAAAGCCAGTTTGGCCAGTTTAAAAACAATGCTCTCGTAAAATACGGGAGTGTAGGTTATAATGCACGGCTTCGCGCCCGTAGCTCAGCTGGATAGAGCGCAGCCCTCCGGAGGCTGAGGTCAGAGGTTCGAATCCTCTCGGGCGCGCCATTTATTCTCTTCTTCCCTGAAATAATCCCCGCTAAACTTTTACAGCGGATCATTTCCCGCATATTCAAGCCTGCATTTGTTTTTTAATATCAGATTGACTGCTTAATTTCCTGAATACAACTTTAAATCTCAGAAAATTTGAGATCCAATCTTATCTTTCTGGCAGACATGATTTGATTTAGCGGATTGCCTATACAGTCGGCAGGCCGACACAGTTATCGAAAACCACGCCACAACAGGCTATACTGCTTCTAAATTTAGGATAATATTAGCCTTTTCCAGACAACACTAACACGGCAGCACAACCATGATTTACCCCGTTGACAACTTAGATGATGCTTACAACGCTTGTCACCCTGATAAACCTTTAGAAAGTGGCGACCCAAGGTATCTGGACTTAAATGATGTCCGTAATAAGAAAAGTGTTGATACCCTAGCAAGGCAAATTAAACGGGCAAATAAAGGTGGGGATTTTTGCAAACAGTTAGTGACAGGTCATACGGGTTGCGGCAAATCCACCGAATTGAAACGCTTGAAAAAACGCTTGGAAGATGACGGCTATTTTGTCATCTTTCTTGATGTAGAAAACAGCTTAGACTTACAACAAATCACCTACCAAGATGTGCTGCTCAACCTTGCCCAAGGGATCATTGAAGCTCTTGCATCGGCAAATATCGAGTTAAACACAGATTTTTTGGCTGAATTAGACTTGTTGCTGGCAGAAAAAATAGTCACCCAAGAATATCTTACAGAAGCCAAGGCCAGTTTGGAGCTAAAAGCCGAGGCTGGCGTAAGCATCTTTAGCATGGGTAAACTTTTTGCCAAAATACTCGGAGAAGTCCGTAGCGGCAGCAGTCACCGCGAACAAATACGTAAAAGGATTAAAGACATCCAGCCGATCTTTATTGCTAAACTCAATGAATTACTGGTATCGGCCCGTGCCAAATTAAACAATGACTATACAGACTTGGTCATTATTGTTGACGGCTTAGAAAAAATAAGAGAAAGCGCGACTTACTATGAGTTGTTTATAGAACACGCTGAACAGCTCAACGAGATAGGCGGGCATATTCTATACACCATCCCTATCGCTTTGTCTTTTAATGCCAATTTTGGCGATGTGTTTCCCAATGACGTGTTTTTCATGCCGATGATTAAATACGATACCCCAGATGGAAAGCAATATTTGACCGATTTAGTCAACAAACGCATACAAACCGCTTTGCTCTTTGAAGACCCGCATTTGCTAGACCGCTTGATTGCCATGAGTGGCGGCTCTATAAGGGATTTATTGCGTTTAATCCGCACCGCCTCTGAAACCGAAGAAGACAAAATACGGGTAGAGGATATTGATAGGTCAATCAGCCATTTGGTTAAAGAATTTGATCGCTTAATCAAAGAAGACGATATACCTTTACTCGAAAAAATAGCCGCTGACCGCCGTGTCATAAAAGACAAAGAGAAGCGATATGAGCAATTGCTAGGCTTGCGCTTGGTTAATGAATACGAAAACGGCAAACCTTGGGCAGATTTGCATCCGGCTTTAAAACGCATCCAATGGTTGCAAGATAAATTTACCGCAATTCGCAACACCCAAAGTCCAAGCCCTTAACGCAATGGACGCACCTGATCTATTTACCCAACACCCAGAACTGAAGAACCTGCGCCGCGCCCTGCAACTGTGTAAAGGTTTTGGCTTGTATTTTGTCAGTTGCAACACCGTCTTGCTGCGGCAAAATTTAGTTGCCGCGCTCAAAGCCAATCTTGCTAAGCCCATCCTGGAACTGCCGCTAGTTCCCGAAAACGACATTTATATCGATGTACAAATGTCGTATTTGCTAGCCGATGCCAGCGATGAAGCCATTGTATTTATTTACGATCTCGAAAAACTGCACCATTTAAAAGACCGCCATGTCCTGCAAGAACTCAACTGGCGGCGCGAGCATTTCGGGCGCATTAATCATCCTGTGGTGTTTTGGTTACCTGATTTTTTAGTGACCGAAATCTTCCGCGAAGCACCCGATTTTGCTGATTGGCGTAGCGGGGTTTATGAGTTTCACTTGCCAGAAGCGGATAAGCTCAGTTTGATGACTAGCACTTGGGAAAGTGTGAGTGAAAATTTTGTCGGGCAATTGAGCTTGGCAGAAAAGCAACGCTGGATTGTTAATCTTGAAAATTTACTGGAAGAATTAGCTGGGCAAGCGCCTTCGAAAACGCAAGGCGAGTTATTCAATCGGCTGGGATTGTTACATATCTCATTAGCAAATTATGAATCAGCATTAGCTTGCTTCCAAAAATCGCTGGTAATTCAGCAAGCTATTGGCGACAAGGAAGGCGAAGGCACGACGCTCAACAACCTCAGCCAAATCTACGATGCCCAAGGCGACTACGGCAGCGCCTTAGGCTACTTGACCCAAGCGCTGGCAATCCTACAAGCCATCGGCGACAAAGCGGGCGAAGGCACGACGCTCAACAACATCAGCTCAATCTACCAAGCCCAAAGCGACTACGACACCGCCTTACGCCACTTGATCCAAGCTCTGGCAATCCGGCAAGCCATCGGCGACAAAGCGGGCGAAGGTGCGACGTTCAACAACATCAGCTCAATCTACCAAGCCCAAGGCGACTACGGCACCGCCTTACGCCACTTGACCCAAGCGTTGGCAATCTGGCAAGCCATCGGCGACAAAAAAGGCGAAGGCACGTCGCTCAACAACCTTAGCCAAATCTACCAAGCCCAAGGTGACTACGACACCGCCTTAGGGTACTTGACCCAAGCACTGGCTATCCGACAGGCCATCGGCGACAAAAAAGGCGAAGGCACGACACTCAACAACCTAAGCCAAATCTACAAAGCCCAAGGTGACTACGACACCGCCTTAGGTTATTTAACTGAAGCATTGAAAATCTGGCAAGCCATCGGCGACAAAGCGGGCGAAGGAACGACCCTCAACAACTTAGCCACATTGGCATATGCCCAAGGCGATTACGACAACGCCTTACATTATTTGACCCAATCACTGGCAATCCTGCAAGCCATCGGCGATAGGGCTGGCGAATGTGCAAGTTTGATTAATATCGGTCATATCCATCGGCAAAATGGCGAAGCCGAGCAAGCCTTGGCAAAGTGGCTAAAGGCTTACCGCATCGCCAAACAAATCGGTTTAGCAGAAGCCCTGCAAAATCTGGATAAACTAGCCAAAGATTTAGGCCATGAAGGCTTGGATTGGTGGGAAACTTCAGGCCAAGCGCAAGAACAGGGCTAAAAGCTGACTAGCTTTTGTTCACCCAAATTAACCACGGTTCACTACAAACACCGCTCATCATAATGCCGGGGATTATTCACCCAATCGCTGACCGGGCTTGCCACCATTTGGGCATAGGCATCATTGTCAAGCAGCTGCAATACCTGTTGCCCGTCCGTGGCCTTATCCAGCCATTTTAGGTAGCCGTCTGGTGGGATGATGACAGGCATCCGCTCATGGATCGGTTGCATGATGCCCGTGGCTTGGTTGGTGATGATCGTGCAGGAATACAGCGTGCCTTGGTCGTGATCCCAATGTTCCCACAATCCGGCAAAGGCAAAGGGCTGTTGGTCTTGGCGGTGAATGTTAAAGGCTTGTTTGCCGGACTCGGTGGTTGCCCACTCAGTTATGTAGACAAGTCAAGAATTTTATACTTAAATCTGTTTTGAAGGGATGGAATCATCCATTTTTTGCCGGTCGCGAATGACCGCTTGAAGGCGATGAATATCAAAATTCAATACTTGGACACGTTCATTCATTTTCCTCAGTTTTTATTCAAATATAAACTGTTTCAACTATGGGTAACCGGAGTATTGCAAGTTTTATATTATCGAAACCATTGAGCCTTGCTTGCAGGAAGGTATGGCGAATAACGTCTGCTCTGGTAGGAAATTGCCAATCGTCTTCCGGTATAAGTCCAATGATTTATTTAATTATTGACGCTCAGCTTCCCATCCCTTGCAGGCTAGGGCAATGTAGTGCGGAATGGGGCGGGTTCCGGTTCCGTAAGCGCTCATGGTGCGTGGCGTCATGCCCAATGCTCGAGCAGCCTCTGCTAATGACAACCCATTACGAACCCTCCAAGTAAGGAACGTACGCGTATCCTCATCGGGTGCAGCTTGTTGCATTGCTTCCAGCCATAATGTATCGGCTCCAATTTGAATGTCAAACTCTGTCCATTCGACCGTCCACCCCTCTCCGGGTATGACCTGTGCCTTGGCGAAAGCAGCTTGATCGCGCAATGGAGCAAGACCTGGCTTGGAAAAAACAGTTTCCCGTTTATCCACTGTCAGTGTATCGCCGTTAATAAAAGTCATCTTCAGCTGATAGTTCGGCAAAGGTTCAACCGCTGATAGGCGGGGGCGTTTCATGGATGCCATTTCTTCCATTCCTCAATCAATTCATCATGGTTTGCGATAACCCACGTCATTACTTCATCACGTAAACCTCGTGGAAAAGTGCCTTCGCAAGTTAAAGTTTGTAAGTTAATCAATACATCAACGTTGCCTCCGACCAGATGCGCATGCATCGGCGGATGGTCGTCCTCTCGTATCTGAAGCCTATACTTATTGCGAAAGCGTTGTTTTGTTGTCATGCGTTAATGGTATGGAAATAATTTCTATAAGTCAAACCTGCAAAGCAGCGCGATGCGTAGAGCAATGCGAAACCCATCGAACAAATAGGTTTGGGGTGCGGCTATCCCCAGCAATAGCAGGTATCGGGAAACTTAAATCTCTATCCGAATGTCACATAGGGGTCGTCAGGCACCAGAAATTCAGCCGTATTTTCAAAACATGTTCTAATTGAACTATCTTAATGGGTTTTCACTTTTCATTGATTTCTTCCCCTAATTCGATCAGCAATTGTTCAATACGTTTCCGTGTGCACTCATGCCGTTCTACTTCACGGTCAAAGCCGCGTTCACGGGCTTCAGCTACTAGGGATATTTCCTTGATTCTGCGTTCCCTTAATCTAGGGGCATATTCGGGCGTGGTGACAAATTTAGCGCAATTCAAATACAGGTCGCATTCGCACGGCCCTTCCTCGGGTAACCGAAGGCAATGACCTAGTTCCAATTCAGTACGGAAAAAATTGGCTTTTAACCAGGCAATCGAATCCGGTGGCATAGCGCCGGCACGGAGAGTGGCTGCCAATTGTCCGGCAATCTGCGCACCGGGCCCTAAAACCCTCATATATTCTTCACGTAACGTTGCATCGCTAAGATGGGCGTAAACCAATGTCATGCCGGTTGAAGTGTGGCCTAACATTTTCATGATTGTGTGCAAGCGGGCACCGCCTTCGACCAGTTCGGTTCCGACGGTGTGCCGAAAACGGTGCGCTGTGATGGTTCCTTTTCCTTCGTCATTGATCAATCCAGCTCGGGTACAAGCAACTTGAAGTGACTGCTCGAATAAATAACCGCTAGTAAGACATAGCCCGTGCCGCACAAACAACCGTGGGGTTTCTTTACTGGAATATTCATCTTTAAAACCGCGTGATGGCGGAATAATTATTTGCAATGCTTTGATGGCTTCTGCCGCTTCAGGGTGTAAGGGGATTAACCTTTCGCTCCCTGTTTTTCCGACAGGGATTCTTAACCGTGGCGTACCGTCAAGATAGGCATCTAAACAGTCCAGTTCCAATCGACTAATTTCACCACGACGCGCACCGCTCCATCGGGCCACTATCAATGCGGTACGTTGGTAGGGGCATTCCAACGTTCTGATGGCGTTCATTATCCTGTCTAATTCTTCCGCCGGTATAAATCGGGGTATGCGGTTTGGACGCTTAGGCAGATCTCGGGAACCAATCAATGGCCGGGCCGGTGCATCAGTCCATTCCCATGCGGTGGTATCATGAAACATCACCGATAATGACGAAAGTCGAGTCAGCAGGGTTTCAGGATTAATCCCGGATGAGACTAAATCTGCGGAATATGCCAGGACTTGCTCCCGCGTCAATTCTGCAAATGACTCCAACGAAGGATGATTTTTATTTAGCCAGTCAGCTAAGTGTCTACCAGCATTGACGAATTTCCGCATAGTTGATGTTCTGGCATGAAATGCCAAACGTGCTTGGACATACTTTTCTAAATAGTCTTGAATACCAGGTTTGACAAGGAGGCTTGTCTTTCCAGGCGCTATGCGTTTTGCTGGCTGCGAGATGCGATGATTTTGGTAGAGGGCAGTTTTATAGGTAAATAGCATTTCTTTAAGCATGCCAGTATATCTCTGGAGTTCATCTTTAGAACCATGGATGGTTAAGGCATCTTCCCGTTCTTGATAAATTTCTAAAGCGATCCTGAATTCATCAAGTTCCAATTCGCCGATATGAACCATTGTGTTTCCATATCGGATAAAAAAATATTTGACGGCTCTTTCAATTCTTCCCAACGAGCTTTCCTTATAATCAAGCGCTTGCATCATTTTTACAAGCCCGTTTGAATGCTCCTGGATAGGCAGGGGTAACATAAAAACTGGTAAAACATGAGTTTGTACACCAATAATCCAAAACCAATCCAATTCGATTAATCCTTGCTGAACCAGAAAATACAGATAAGGACGCGCGGCGACGCAGATGTACTTTTCTCCATGGCGCGGATATTTGGAGCCAATCCGATCGATAAGCGGCAATGATTGCCATTGCGCTAAATCAGGATTAGCCCGGACAAATCGGCGTGCAATTCTTAGTCGGTTAACAAAATTATTATGGTCAAAGTCTTGCAGATAGCTGGCATAGGCTTCGAGTGCATAGCTATCGGCGTAAGTGGCTTGAACGATTTTATGAATGGGTTGCAACATCGCTTTTCCTTTCCTTTAAGGTGGCTAAAGCGCGGAGATAATCTTCAATCATCATGGCGTCACTGACCCTGGTATAGCCCCGCGTAGATTCAAACGACGCATGCCCCATACGTTTTTGTAAAGCCAATTCCCGCATGCCACCTTCCCAGAGTTTGGTGGCATGCGTATGTCTTAACGCATGTGGAGTTATCCAAGGATCAGTGAGTCCGATTTCTTTTTTACGTCGTTCGAAAAGCTTGGCCAAGGCTGCGTAGCCAATCGGTTCTGCAGCACGTAATCCGGCGCCACATACTAAAAATAAGTGGCTTGTCGGTGCGTTTTTGGGGCGTTCCGACATGACATAATGACTTACTG
>CAYUQV010000049.1:20479-26076 GCA_964446885.1 uncultured Methylocucumis sp. | reverse complement strand
ACAAGTGGGCACTCCTTCTCCCTTGAGGGAGAAGGCTGGGATGAGGGGGAATATATAGCCAATCCGATATAAATTGATGGTGTCAGCTAGGACTGCCCGTCCTTAAAGGACGCGCAGTCCTTATCAGATTGTTTTGGATTGACTATAACCAGTTGATTTTATTCTCCTCTCCCCAACCCTCTCCAGCAGGAGAGGGAGCTTGGTGCTTAAGCTGGAACGGGTTTGTTACCCGTTCCGTAACGTTTTGGCTGCTTACAAGCTGTGCAAAACATTAAGGGCGGGGTTGCAAACCCACGCCCCGCTCAGGTCATTTTTTCGTACTGGCAGGTTTGGTTTTTGATGCGGCGGGTGGGGGCGGGTTTTTGCCGCCTTTTTCTGGTATTAGCCATTGGTTGAAAGCCACTAACTCGTTGCCGATGAGCCGCCCAGTTTGCAAGTACAGGCTGGAGCGGGCCAGAAAATAGCTGTAACGGGCTTCGCGTTGGGCTTTGCGGGCTTCGGACAATTGTTTTTCGGCGTTGAGCAAATCCACAATCGTGACCACGCCCAAACCATAACCTTTTTTCATCGCATCACGCGACTGTTCGCTAGCGTCTAGCTGGCGATCCGCAGCGCGGCTGCGTTGTGGGGCAGTGGCCATATCCAAATACGCCGCACGGGCGAGCTGTTCAAGCTCCCGGTGCTTCTTTTCCAATTCCGCTTCGGCGAGGCGTTTGCGGGCTTCGGCTTCGCGCACCCGCGCTTGGGTCGTGCCGCCTTCATACAGTGGCACAGTGGCTTGCACGGCGGCGGTGCCGACATCAAACGGGCTGGTGGTTTGGTTGTTGAAGGTCGTGTCACTGTAAGTGCCGCTAATTTGCAAATCAATTTGCGGCAAATGTCCGGCGCGGTAAGCGTTGATGCTTTGCCGTGCCGATTCGACGGCGTGTTTCAAACCTTGCAATTCGGGGTTTAGTTGTCCGGCTTGGCTGACCCAGTTGTCAATACTGCCTTCTGGTGGCGGTTGGTTGGCATCCATTCGGGCTGGTTGGACGCGGTTAACCGCATCGCCTGTCAATTCACGCAATTTATTGAGCGCGGTCTTGGCGGCGTTTTCGCTATCAAGCAAATTGGTGCGCAAGGTTTCGGTACGCGCCTGCAACTCGTACAGGTCTGTCACCATTGCCAATTGCCGTTGGTTCATCGCGGTGACACGCGCCAATTGCTTTTCGGTGGAAGCCAATTCAGCGGCGATAATCTCGCTTTTGTCCTGTGCTTTCAGGGCGTTGATATAACGCTCCACCAAATCCGCCACCAATTTTTGATGGGCGGCCAGCAAGTTTTCTTCATACTGTGACGTGCGGGACTCTTGGCTTTTCATCAACAGATAAGACTGCAAATCAAACAGCGGTTGTTGCAAGTTGACACTGGCGCGAGTACCCGGATAGTCATCGCTTTTGTACACGCCAAAAGCGTTTTGGCGATGCAAACGGTTTAACGAGTAGTTGCCCACCACGCTGATTTGCGGCAACAGCTTGCCAAAGGCTTGGTCTTCTTGGGCTTTGACAACCTCAACGCTGTATTCGCTGCTGGCCAATTCAGGCGAGGACAGCACGGCGCGTTCGTACAGGCTCAACAAATCGTCTGCGCTGGCGGCGTGGCAATTCAGGCCAACTAAGATGGCAATAAGGGATCGGTAGCGCATCGGTTAGTCCTCAATCAGTGAACGGGCGAAAATATTGGTCAAAGGCTGCATCAAATATTCAAAGAACGTTCTGTCCCCTGTATTGATGAGCACTTCGGCTGGCATCCCCGGCATTAGGATCAAGCCCCGGTCAGCCAACTCTTTCAGGCCTTCCGGGTCCACTTCGACGCGGGCCAAGTAATAGCTATTTTCTTTTTTCTCGTCACTGAGGCGGTCGGCTGACAAAGCAATCAAGCGGCCTGACACTTTGGGCGTTTTTGCACTTTTAAATGCGCTGAACCGGACTTCACTGGTTTGGCCGATATGCACACGGTCAATGTCCATTGGCGACACTTGCGCTTCAATAATCAGCTTTTCCTGTTGCGGGACTATATCCAACAAATGCCCGCCGGGGGGGATGACCGCACCTAAGGTATGGACGGTAAGCCCCAACACCATGCCTGCTTCGGGGGCTTTGATGGTGGTGCGGGTCACGGTGTCACTCAGCCACTGGACTTTTTCGCGTACCTCTGACAACTCCGCTTGTACTTTACTGAGTTCATCAACCACTTGGCGTTGGAATTCCTTTTCAATTTGCAGGATTTTCAACGCGGTTTCGCTGATTTGGTTTTGCGCCGTGGCAATATTCGCCGTGAAATCGCCTTCATCACCTCTAGCTTCGGCCAAACGGCGTTCCAATTCGGTGACTTTTTGCTTTTCCACATAGCCATCTTTCAGCATCGCCCGGAAATCGGTCAGGTCTTTATCCAATGACGCGGCCAGACTGTTGCGGCTGCGTTGTTGGGCGCGGATGCCGTCAATTTTGGTGGCAAGCTGGTGGCGTTGTTCTTGGAGGATATTGATCTCACCATTGCGCGAATGGCGGCGCACGGTAAAGGCTTGGTCTTGGACGCGGATCGCTTCGTTGGCGCGTGCATCGTTGCGCTCTTTTAGCAGCAATTCAGGATAACGCACTGTGCCTAAGCCATCGCGCTCGGCGGTGAGCCGCGCTTCCCGCGCCAAGGCCGAAAACAACTGGCCGCGCAAGGTTTCCAGTTGCGCCCGTGAAGACGTGTCTTCCAATTCGGCCAACACTTGGCCTTTGGTGACTGTATCGCCATCGCGTACATGCAAGGCTTTAATGATGCCGCCTTCAAGATGTTGGACGGTTTTGCGGTAGCCTTCAACAGCGACGCTGCCAGGGGCTAAGGCCGCGCTGCCTAGCGGTGCAAGCACCGACCATGCACCTAAAAAACCAAAAATAAGAGTGACCATCAGATAGCCCAGTCGGCGGATTGGGCGGTCATCGGCGTAAGTGGTGATGTCAGATTTCATACGGTTGTTTACAGAAGCTAAATCTTGGGAATCGGAATCAAGCGCGGGTTTGCCTAGCAGTTTCATGCTTGCGCCCCCACTTGCCGTTGGTTGAGTTTGGCGAGGACTTCATCGCGTCCGCCATCCAAGATTAACTGCCCGTCCGCCAATACCATAATGCGGTCAACCAGACTCAAAATGCCGACGCGGTGCGTGATGACAATCACCGTCGCGCCGCGTTGTTTTAGGCTGACCAGGGCGCGGGACAACGCCTGTTCGCCGACATCATCCAAATTAGAATTCGGTTCATCCAATACAATCAAAGCAGGATCGCCGTATAACGCACGGGCGAGGCCGACACGTTGGCGTTGCCCGGCTGACAGCACACCGCCGGAGCCGCCGATTTCGGTGTCGTAGCCTTGCGGCAAATGCAAGATCATGTCATGCACCCCTGCCGCTTGGGCGGCGGCAACCACCTTGTTGCTGTCCATTTCGCCAAAACGGGCGATGTTATCGGCGATAGTGCCATCAAACAACTCAATGTCTTGTGGCAAATAACCGACATGCTGACCCACGACAGAGCGGTCAAGCTGGCTGACATCGGCACCATCCAAACGGATGGCCCCATTTGCAGCAGGCCAAATGCCCAATAACGCACGGGCCAAAGTTGATTTGCCGGACGCGCTGGCGCCAATCAACGCGACAAAGCTACCGGAAGCAATCGCAAAATTAACGCCTTTAATGACCGCCTGTTTTGCGCCCGGCGGGGCAATCACGGCTTGTTCGGCGCGTAATTCGCCGCGCGGTGCCGGTAAAGGCATCCGTTCGGCTTCGGCGGGGAACTGCGTAAGAATGGTGTCAAGGCGGCTGTAAGCGGTGCGGGCGGTCAAAAATTGTTTCCAACTGCCGATCATCAAGTCGATAGGGGCGAGGGCGCGGCCTAACAAAATAGAACCGCCAATCATCAGGCCGGGGCTGATTTGCTTATCAATCGCCAGCCATGCACCCAAACCCAGTATCAAGGACTGCACGGTTAGCCGATAGGTTTTAGAGAGCGCGGAAATCAACCCGGCTTTTTCACTGGCGGTGGCTTGCAACATAATCAATTGATGCTGCTTGCCTTGCCATAAATTCATCAAGTCAGGCAACATCCCCAAAGCATGGACGACTTCGGCATTGCGCAGGTTGCGGGCGGTGGCATTGCCGCTTTCCACGGACACACGGTTGGCTTTTTCCAAATCATCATGGGTGGCTTTTTCGTTCCAAACCGCCAATAAAATCAAAATGACTGCCGAAATGATCGCAACCACACCAAACGTGGGATGGAACAAGAACAGCAAAGCGACATAAATCGGCAACCAAGGCGCATCAAAGAATGCAAACAAACCGTTGCCCGTCAAGAATTGGCGCAAGGCCAACAAATCACTGAGCGGCTGGGTGCTGCTTTTGCCGCCGCTCATCAGCGATTGGCGGAACAAGATTTTATACACCCGCTCGCCTAACAATAAATCGAAGCGGGCACTGACCCTAATCAATATCTGTGAGCGGACCCATTCCAATGCGCCGAGCATGATAAACAAGAACACGGCCAGTAAAGTCAACATCAGCAAGGTGGCGGTGCTGTTGCTGCCTAATACCCGGTCATACACCTGCATCATATAAATGGCAGGTAAGAGCATCAGAAGGTTAATGAATAAACTAAAAATAGCGGCGGAGCGGAAGGAGTGCCGGCATTCTTTAATGGCCTGGGCAAGTTCGGAAGCGGGTGAACGCATGGTGAGTTTCCTAAGGTAAAAAAAGCGCACTCTCCAGAGTGCCTGGGGTGTGCATGATGTCACGCACAATTGTAACAAAAAAAATCCACCTCAAGCCCTTGTATTTAGGGCAAGAGTTTTTAAAGGATAAGGGTGTACAGTATAAAACCTTTGTGTGTAGGGGGTGTTAACCGTCCGTTAACGAATGGTTTAGGGATGCCCAGATTGGATTTTGAACCCGCTGCAAGCGATTAAAAACGTGACTGAACGGGTAATAAACCCGTTCCGGTCTAAGTTAACTCCCTCTCCCCCTTGGGAGAGGGTTGGGGTGAGGGCAATAAAATCAAGCTGAGCGGGACGGGGTTTCCAATTGAGCGGGACGGGGTTTGCAACCAATGCCGTTAAGTTAAGGGAAAAGATGAGGTAGGAGCGGGGCCATGCCCGCGAACACTGCGTATTCTTTTGAAACCATTTGGTTTTTTCGCAGGCATGGCCTGCTCCTACAAGCCTTAACTTAACGGCATTGGGTTTGCAACCCCGTCCCAAACGTTTCAACGCAGCCCAACAACCCCGCACAAACCCAGCGGCGGGTTGGAAAGCCGCCCCACCTCCAGAAGCCCTAAAACGTGACGGAACGGGTAACAAACCCGTTCCGGCCTAAGTTAACTCCCTCTCCCCTTGGGAGAGGGTTGGGGTGAGGGCAATAAAATCAAGCTGAGCGGGACAGGGTTTGCAATGAAGCGGGACGGGGTTTGCAACCCCGTCCCAAACGTTTCAACGCTGCCCAACAACCCGGCACAAACCCAGTGGCGGTTGGAAAGCCGCCCCACCTCCAGAAGCCCTAAAACGTGACGGAACGGGTAACA
>CAYUQV010000049.1:15958-20379 GCA_964446885.1 uncultured Methylocucumis sp. | reverse complement strand
GCAATAAAATCAAGCTGAGCGGGACAGGGTTTGCAATGAAGCGGGACGGGGTTTGTAACCCCGTCCCGAACGTTTGGGCCCCACCATCACACGGATAACAAAAATTCAGGCAAAAAAAAAAGTGACACAGGTGTGTCACTATTGAAAATTTCAAAATGAAAAAAACAGCTCAAAAACAATAATGCAATCAATCGTTAAATATAAAAACACAACCTTGGGCTACTCTGTGCGCACCCTACCCGATCAGGTGCGTACAGAGTAGCCCAAGGCCTTAAAAAACAGCCGCCGGGCAAACTGTGTTGATGCAGATACCCGGCAACTGCTTGCACAACGTTACGGAACGGGCCGCTTAATGCGCTTACTGCTGGTATAAACCCGTTCCGGCATAAGGCGTTTATGCAAGATCAACAACGGTAATGGCTTGACCAATCACTATTACAGCTTCGCCATTGGTGTAAGTGTCATAACTCGCTGTGTCTTTGGTCAAAGTCCAACCCGTGTCATCAAAATCAACTTTGTCACCTGCGTTGCCTTTGACAGTCAGTTTGTTGCTGTCGTCTGACAAGCTGAGCAACTCCAATGCTGTAAGTTTCAGCGTATTGTTGCCAGTACCTGTCAAGTTGATGATTTCAATGTCAGTGATATTTTCATTCGCCAACGTCAAGGTTTTGCTGGCCATTGCTAAAGACAAGGTGTCATTGCCGCTACCGCCATCAATCAGTCTGAAGTTCAGGTCAGAAACGGTGATGGTGTCGTTACCTTGACCACCTTTGATGGAGTCGGCACCGCCTTTGCCGTTCAGGCCATCGTTACCGCGACCGCCGACCATGACATCAACGGCAGTAGAACCCGTTTTTGAATCGTTTTTGGCTGTGCCGTTATAAGTGACTGTATGGCCGAAATGTTCAGAGCCGTAAATCACATAGGCCTCACCTTCGTTGCCTGTGAGGTTGTCCGTTTGATCAGTAACATCAGCACCCGCCGCGCCGACGATAATGTCATCGAAACCATCGCCGTTTAAGTCACCCGCGCCACTGACAGAGTTACCTAAATGCTCATAAGCAGCGGCACCATTAATTTTAAAGCCGTTGCTGCCATTTAACGCTGTAGCAGACAAGTCAATCGCGCCAAAGCCAGAGCCTTTGCCGAAGATCACATAGGTTGCACCTTCGCTTGCATCGGCTTGTACTGGGTCATTGATGTCGCCCGGTTCGCCGACAATAATATCGTCATAGCCATCGCCATTGACATCGCCTGCGCTACTCACTGAGAAACCGAAGTTACCCATGCCAGCTAGTGCTGCGCCTGCGATACCGTTAGTAATGGTAAAGCCGTTTGCACCTAGTGCGGTCATATCAACCGTATCAGTCCAGGCTGCACCTAGTTTGCCGAAGACAACATAAGTGGTTAAACCGTTCGTTGAACTGACAGCCAAATCGCTTAAGCCATCACCATTGAAATCACCTGCACTGCTGACTGACCAACCGCTATAGTCGCCAGGGATAAGCGATGGTATGCCAGCACTACCCACTAATTTAAAGCCTTTAGCACCATTGGCGGTATCAATAGCGGCAGCATCGGTTGCCCAACCAGAGGCTCCGCCGAACACGACATAAGATTCACCTTCAGCATTTAAGTCACCAGGACCAGATGCGCCTTTAAATGGCATACTGACAATCAAATCACCAAAACCGTCGCCATTAACATCGCCCGCGTCGCTGACGGATGCACCTAAGGCTGAATCAGTTGGTTCTGTTTGAGTGCCTGAGAAGGTAAAGCCAGTAGAACCAGTTGCTAATGATTGTATCGTAGCATTGTTGTAGCCATCCTCATCACCAAAAACAACATAGGCTTTACCAGGATCGCCTGCAATTACATCACCGGGCGCACCAACAATAAAGTCCGCCAAGCCGTCACCATTGATATCGCCTGCGGTACTGACTGAAAAGCCCATGTTGACGTTTACAGCATCGCTATTAGTCAGTTGGAAGCCGTTAGACTGGTCAAACTGGAAAGTAGAGGTGTCAACATTGGAAAAATCGGTTTTTTGACCATAAATAACAAACGTCCGACCAGTTTCGGCTGAACCAGCGACTAAGTTACCCGTGGCACCGACTAATAAATCCGCATAACCATCGCCATTTAAGTCGCCTGCACTTGAAACGCTACGGCCTAAATTGAGGGTGGTTGCGCTGCTGCTGGAAATTTTGAAGCCGCCGTTAGTGCCGTCCAGATCGTTCAGGGCTTCAAAATCGGTATCGTCAATGTCAATCCCCAAACCATCTTCACCGCCGAAGACAACGTAAGCCAAACCTGTTGAGCTGCTGTAATCGTGCGTAGCATAAGCAGAGCCGATGATGATGTCATCATAACCGTCACCGTTAACGTCACCCGCATTACTCACGGATGTACCGAATTGGTCGCCTATCACGTCGCCATCATCGTCACCGAACAAAGTCACGCCATATTCGCCCGTGTCGCTTGCCGCTCCGATACGATCCATAGCACCAGAAGCACCCACATTGATAACGTCAATGATGTGTGGGGTTTCAAAATTGACATTACCCGCTACCAGGGCAGCGGCATCGTTGCCTGCGTTGTCTTCAAACAAACCCGCTGTGACCAGCACGTTATAGTCTTGGTTGTTCGCCAGTTCGGCAGTCGGGTTGATCGTGACGGTTTTGCCGCTGATGGTTACAGTGGCGTTGCCGCTGGTCACTGCACCGGCTGAATTGATCGTGATCGTGATGTCAGTGCCTGTATCGGCATCCAATGTGATGGTACCGCCAGCCGAGCTAAATTTGACATTTTCGCTGTAAGTCAACGTGATGTTGCTGTTTACCGCTACATGTTCACTTTCATCAGCTGGGGAGCTGGCGGAAAGTTCTGGGGCAATCGTGTCAACCGTCATAAAGTTTGAAGAACTGGTGCTCTTGCCACTTAAGGTTGATGTCAATTTAAGGCTTTCAGTGCCTTGGCCCATTTCGTCCAATACTGCTGTTGGTTTTAGCAATAACAAGAAATGGGTGCTGGACAGATTATAAAATCGGCCATAAGCGGTCTCGCCATCAGTGAAAGAAAAGGTTGTGCCATTTGAAAAGGTGACACTCATGCTCGAATTAGCATCTTTTTGGCCGAAAATAGCCAAACCGCCAGCATAAACCAATTCGTTTATTGTCAGATTGTGTGAAGTTTCAATAAAAGCAATAGAGCCATTGGTCAGTAGGTCATCTTGGCTGATGGTGCTGTAGCCAGTCATTCCCGGGGCTTGTTGGCCCATGAAAGTAATTTTGGGTGAAGCCATTATGTTAGTCCTCGAAATTAAGCTTTGAAACCGTAGCCATGCGTACTTTAGATTTTACAAAGCCTTAATAAAAATGAACCGGCATGACACCGGTTTATTGTATTGCTTTGGCCAATCAGGCCGCGTCGCTACGGCAACCAAAATGCCCGTTGCCACTATGGGATAGAAAACCCTTTATGGCGTGGCAACGGTGCAGGTAATGAAAAACAACGCCAGATAAAATCTTAGGCTGAAGTTTTTGTAGCCGTGCCTTATGGGTTTACATAAGTTTCAATTTCGGTGATTTTGTTGCTGACTGTATCACCTAAAGAGGCGAAACCCGCCGCTGCACCAGCAACAATAACCGCGCCCGCTACTGCGTATTCAACCATAGTCAAACCTTCTTCTTCACGGACGAAAGCCATAATTTTTGCTGTCAATTTGTTCATTGTTTTTTCCTTGGATAAATTTGATTTGTTATAGGTTAAAGCCGCCGTGCTTTCACCATAAAAGCAAGGCGGATCCGGTCTTAGTCCATCCGCTGATGTGTCGTAAGACCAGATATTTCCCTTAAGGCAAACGCGATGCCAAGTTTGTTGGTTGTCTTGAAAATTTTTTATAAGAAAGCGTTATGTTATTGATTGCCAGTCGAAATTTATCGGCCTGCTTGGCATGGATTTTTCTGGGGAAAGGGGAATAAGCGGATGCAGTGGCTCAATCTGCGGGTTTGGGCTAAAAACTACTGTGTGATAACACTTATTTTTTTTATGTGTTACGGGATTTCACCTAGGGGGAATTATAAGTCACTGTATCCCAGGTGTTTTTGTTAGTGATAAATTAACCCCCAATTGTGTTAAATAACCTACTAATTTTATAGGTTAATGATGTTGAGGCGGTTTGGATAATTTGGCTGGCTATGTTTTAAGTCAGGCTGAAACGTTACGGAACGGGTTGCAAACCCGTTCCGGCATTGGGCTAAGCGGGATGGGGTTTCATAAGCGGGACGGGGTTTGCAACCCCGTCCCGAACGTTTTGAAGGTACGGCAAAATGTCAGGGGCGGGTTGGATGATTTGGCTGGCTACGTTTTAAGTCAGGCTGAAACGTTACGGAACGGGTTGCAAACCCGTTCCGGCATTG
>CAYUQV010000049.1:14941-15858 GCA_964446885.1 uncultured Methylocucumis sp. | reverse complement strand
GGCTTCCTACGTTTTAAGTCAGGCTGAAACGTTACGGAACGGGTTATAAACCCGTTCCGGCATTGGACTGGCGTAGATACCTAAGCGGGACGGGGTTTGCAACCTCGTCCCAAACGTTTTGAAGGAGTTAGCGATTACAATATTCCATCCACGTCAATCAATTAGCTATACTTCCCGGTTATCCCTAATCGAAAATACAGCCGCCATGCCCTCACGCCATGTACCGATTGCCTTAAATGCCGGAACTTATTATCTGACGCTGACCGTGGAGCGTTGGTATTATCTTTTTGACCGTTGCAACCGCTGGCAAATTCTTGCCGATTCATTACGCTATTGTCAGGAAAATAAGGGCTTGCAGTTAAATGGTTATGTGTTCATGCTGAACCATCTCCATTTAATTGTCACTTCGCCGGATGTCGCGGGTTTTTTGCGTGACTTTAAGCGGTTTACTTCCAAACAATTGCACAATAACTTGCAACACCATGAACCCCGCGTTTTAGAGTTGTTTGTTGATAAGGAAAGGGTTTATCGGTTTTGGCAGGATACCAACGCCCCAAAGAAAATCGAGAACCCGGCGTTTTATTTGCAAAAGTTGAATTATTTGCATGAAAATCCGGTGCGTAAGGGGTATGTGCTTAAGCCTGAGTATTGGCTTTGGTCATCAGCTAATCCAGGATCGCCGTTGTTGGTGACGTTTTTGTAGGTTTTAAGCAGGTTGAAACGTTTCGGAACGGGCTGCAAACCCCTTCCGGCATTGGACTGGCGTAGATACCTGAGCGGGACGGGGTTTGTAACCCTGTCCCAAGCGTTTGAATAATGTTTAACGGTATGTCAAAACGTTTCGGAACGGGCTGCAAACCCGTTCCGGCATTGGACTGGCGTAGATACCTGAGCGGGACGGGGTTTGTAACCCTGTC
>CAYUQV010000049.1:0-14841 GCA_964446885.1 uncultured Methylocucumis sp. | reverse complement strand
ACGGTATGTCAAAACGTTTCGGAACGGGCTGCAAACCCGTTCCGGCATTGGACTGACGTAGATACCTGAGCCGGACGGGGTTTGCAACCTCGTCCCAAGCGTTTGAATAATGTTTAACGGTATGTCAAAACGTTTCGGAACGGGTTGCAAACCCGTTCCGGCATTGGACTGACGTAGATACCTGAGCCGGGCAGGGTTTGTAACCCTGTCCCAAGCGTTTGAATAATGTTTAACGGTATGTCAAAACGTTACGGAACGGGTTGCAAACCCGTTCCGGCATTGCAGCCATATCCTTAAGCGGAAACGTTCTGGCATTGAACTCTATGACGGGTATGAGGGCATAAAAAAAGGCCGCAGGATGCGGCCTTTTTGGTACTGCGCAAGTCCAGCCCGAAGGCAGGGCTTTAGGGGGTCAGGCCTTGTCCGACAACAACGACTTTGAGGGCGTTGGTGCCGCCTTTTACGCCTGTCAAATCGCCTTTGGTGATGATGAATTTGTCACCGTCTTTGGCAATGTTCCATTTTCTTAGCTCTTTGACGACGTTGCGGTTTGCTTCCGCGTGGTCGTGGGTTGTTTCAAGCTTGAAGTAGATGGGGAACACGCCACGGTACAAGGTCACGCGGCCTAAGGTTTCTTCGACGCTGCTGAAAGCGAAGATAGGGATGGCTGAGCTGATCCGTGACATCCACAGCGGGGTTGAGCCGGATTCGGTCAAGGCCACGATTCCTTTGATTTTGGAATGGTTTGCCATGTACATGGCAGACATGGCGATGGCTTCGTCGTCGCGTTCAAACTCGATGTTGATGCGGTGGTCAGATTGGCGTACCACGGGTTGTTTTTCGGCTTCGACGCAAATGCGGTGCATGGCTTCTACGGCTTTGATCGGGTGTTTGCCCGATGCGGTTTCGGCTGACAGCATGATTACGTCGGTACCGTCATAGACGGCGTTGGCCACGTCAAACACTTCGGCGCGGGTCGGAATCGGATTTTCTATCATGGATTCCATCATCTGGGTGGCGGTGATGGCCACCCGGTTGAGTTCGCGCGTGCGTTGGATGAGTTTTTTCTGGACAGCTGGCAAGTTGGCATCGCCAATTTCCACGCCCAAATCACCCCGTGCGACCATAACTGCGTCAGAGGCCAGGATGATTTCATCCATGACCGGATCAACGATGGCTTCGGCACGTTCAACTTTGGAGACTATCCCGGCGTAGCAGCCTTCTGCTTCAAGCAGGCGGCGGGCTTCGTTGAGGTCTTCGGCGCAACGTGGGAAAGACACGGCGACATAATCGCATTTGATTTTGGCGATGGTTTTGATGTCTTCTTTGTCTTTCTCAGTCAAGGCCGCCGCTGATAAGCCACCGCCGTGCAAGTTGATGCCCTTGTTGTTGGACAAATCGCCGCCAACGACGACTTTGCAGTTGACGCGCATGTTCACGACATCAACGACATCAAGGACGATACGGCCATCATCCAATAACAGGCGGCTGCCTGGACGCACTTCTAAAGCCAACGGTTCGTAGGTGATGCCTACTTGGGTGTTGTCACCCGCCAACGGGTCAAAGTTGATGTCCAAGGCAAAATCCTGGCCTTCATTCAGGAACACTTTGGTGTCCTTGAAGCGGGCGATACGGATTTTGGGGCCTTGCAAATCCGCCAGGATGCCAACACGGCGGCCTGTTTTTTGGCTCAGCTCGCGGATGGTATTGGCACGGGTGATATGGTCTTCGGCAGAACCGTGGGAGAAGTTCATGCGCACCACGTCAACGCCAGCGGCAAACAAACCTTCCAGCACGCCGGGCTTGTCTGTAGCAGGCCCAAGGGTGGCTAAAATTTTGGTTCTTCTTAACATTCGTTTTATTCCGCGTTAATGAGGGCGATGGAGGTGTCTAGCATACGGTTTGAGAAGCCCCATTCGTTGTCGTACCAGGACAGGACTTTTACAAACGTGCCATCAATGACTTTGGTCATTAAGGATTCGTAGATAGATGACGCTGGGTTGTGGTTAAAGTCGCAAGAAACCAAAGGCAGGTTGTTGATTTCCAGGATGCCTTTTAATGGGCCGGCAGCGGCTGCGTTTAAGATTTCGTCAATTTCCGCTTTGCTGGTTGGGCGGGCGGCTTGGAATGTCAAATCAACAACAGACACGTTGATGGTTGGGACGCGCATTGCGAAACCGTCCAATTTTCCGGCCAATTCTGGCAACACTAAGCCCACGGCTGCGGCTGCACCCGTTTTAGTTGGGATCATGGATTGGGTCGCGGAACGGGCGCGGCGCAAGTCGCTGTGGTACACGTCAGTCAATACTTGGTCGTTGGTGTACGAGTGGATGGTGGTCATTTGGCCGTGGATCAAGCCGATGGCATCGTGCAAGGGTTTGACCAAGGGTGCCAAGCAGTTGGTGGTGCAAGAGGCGTTGGAAATGACGGTGTCAGTAGCTTTTAAGATGTTGTGGTTAACGCCGTAAACGATGGTGGCATCTACGTCGTTGCCGCCTGGAGCGGAGATGATGACTTTTTTCGCGCCAGCGGTGATGTGCATGGAGGCTTTGGCTTTGCTGGTGAACAGGCCAGTACATTCATGGACGACATCAATGTCCAAATCAGCCCAAGGCAATTTGGATGGGTCGCGTTCTGAGAAAACCTTAATTTTGTCGCCATTGATGACCAAGTAATCACCGTCAACGCTGACGGGGAATGGGAATTTGCCGTGTACTGAGTCGTATTGGGTCAGGTGGGCATTGGTGTTGGCATCGCCCAAATCGTTAATTGCGACGATTTGGATTTCATTGGTGCGGCCTGCTTCATACAAGGCGCGGACAATATTGCGTCCGATACGGCCATAACCATTGATTGCAACTTTAATTGGCATAGGGTTTCTCCAAGGGAAAAATAAGAAAATTACACAAATGTGCGGGAAAAAATCGGAAAACTCAGTAACTATACCAAAACTGTGGGCATTTAGTCCATTGATGTTCGGGCATTGGCAGGTTAATCAGGCGTGTGAGGCCACTTATAGTTGGTGCGTTATAAATGGATAAGGACTGCGCGTCCTTGGAGGACGGGCCGTCCTTTCTATATTTTAAACGCTCAGGTTTTCGGTTTTTGGAGCGCGGGCATCTTGCCCGCCAATTGCGGGTGCGGGCAAGATGCCCGCGCTCCCGTGCAGGATTATGAGTATCTACACAAGTCTAAAAGCTCCTTCTCCCTCTGCACCCAAGGGCATAAAGGAGAAGGTTGGGATGAGGGGCTTTAAACGCTTGATTTTATTACCCTCACCCCAACCCTCTCCCAAGGGGAGAGGGAGTTAAGTCGCAACATAACTTTATGTTTTTATTATGTTTAATTCTTGTGTAGATACCTATGGTGCAGGACTGGGTTTGTAACCCAGTCCTTAATGTTTTTTTGTGCCAATGGCTACTCAAAACACTACGGAACGGTCGCACTCTAGTGCCCCTTGTGGGTAAATGCGCCTACTGTTGGAATAAATCCGTTCCGGCCTGTGAGTAACATCCCTGATTTATAAGGCTTCTTGTTGTTGGATGGTGTTGGCCAAAGGCAGGGTGATGGTGAAAATCGTGCCTTGTTGGGGTTTGCTGTCAACACTGCAAGTGCCTGCGCATCTAAGGATATAGTCGCGGGCTTCATAAACGCCAATACCCATGCCTGCATTGCCTTTAGTGGTGTCAAAGGGTTTGAACAGGCGTTCGGCGATGAACTTTGTGTCCATGCCACAGCCGTTGTCGATGATTTTTATGATGGCGTTTTGGGAGGATTTGGCCAGTTCCAAAATGACGTGGCCATCATCGGGTGTCGCATCTTGGGCATTTTGCACCAAATGTCCCAATATCGCGGTGATTTTTTCTTTTTCCCCGATGATGTAGGTATCGGTGTCTGCAAGGTTATGGATTTGTAACTGTGGTTTGTTGCCGCTTTGCTGGATAGCCACGTCCTTGGCAATGTCAACGAGGTTAAGGTGGATGTTTGGGGCGGGGTTCATGTCGCCCTTTTTGAGCTGGTTGATTAGGTGGTCCATTTTACTGACGACATTTTCCAGAGTGGTGATGGCATCGTCGATAAATTCAGGGTTGCGCTTGTGCTTTTCGGCATTTTTGACAATCAGCCCGATTTGCGCGATCAGGTTTTTTAAATCATGGACGAGATAGGCGGAAATGCGGTTATAGGCTTCAAATTGCCGTGCCCTGGACAAGGCATCACTGGCCCGGTTTAAGGCCAGGGCATTGACCAGTTGTTTGCCGACGGTTTTTAACAAGTCGTGGTCTTCCCAGTTTAAGGCTCTAGGAACCCGTGCTTGGGTCAGCACCACAAAGGCTTCCACGTCACTTTGTAACAACAACGGGATAATCAGCCAAACTTTTTTTTCTGGGGCGAGCCAAATCGCCAAATCGGCATCTTCGTAAACCTCAGGGTTATCGGTGTATTCGTAGAGGTCTAAGACCCACTGTTTTTGGGCCATAAAGGTGATGAATGGCGCGTTTGCGCTTATCTGGTTGGGGGGGGCGAAGCCTAGGTTTTTGGTTTCGGCCAGATAGTAATTTTGGGTGTCGTCTTTTAGCCATAAGCCGCCCCCGGAACTATCCACCAAATCGGCCATGGTTTTGATGATGGTAGCCGACAATTCTTCCAATGAATCCAGTTGGGCGACAGTCTTGCTCAGTTTTAGCCATTCTTCACGGTAATCATAGTGGTAGCTAAAAAAATGTTTGTTAAAGTAAATTTTTGCCAATGCCCGCATTTTGCCTGATGCAAACATGACCACCAGCAAAATGAGCGCGAGAAAAATAAAGACAATTTCCGCGACTTCGCCCCAGCTGCCGTTGAAATCGCGGATATAAAACCCGGCCATTGACATGAGGATCAGATACAGGCCTGTGCCGAGCAAGACGGTGCTGTGGAAGACGATTTTCCGCGACAAGTTGATGCCTGCCATGTCGGTGGTTTGCAGGCGGTACATGGATAACGCGAGCAGTGGCGTGACCAAGGCATTGATGATGCCCCGTGAGCCCCATAGCGGGTAGTCAATCCGGGTGAACAGCAAGGATTTACTGTAGACAATAAAATCGACGGTAAACAACGAGCCTAAGCCAATACATAAGAATTTGACGACCCAGCGCAGTTCTGTGGTGGCGTTACGGTAAAGTTGTTCGACCAATGCCAAACCGATAACGGCAAATATGAGATGTGAAAGCAGGCGCACCTGGACGTTGGGGCCAAGAATTTCGGTGATTTGGTAACGGATATCTTCGGATATTTCAAAGGCAAACAAAAACACCATAAACGCTGTCAAGGCGTAAGTAAATTGGGAATGGAGCAGTAAGGTGTAGTTATCGTTGAAGTATTGTCTGGAGATGAGCGTCCCCAAAATGAAAAACCACGCGGCGTTGCGTAAGGTTTCGTAGGCCAAGCTATCAGAAATGAGCAGGTTATCGTTTAGATTAAATTGGGTAATGCAGACGTAAGTTGACCACACCAGTGACATTGAAATGGCCAACAAAAACGCTAGGGTATTCGTGCTTTTTTTTAATCCGGCTAAAGACAGCAGCAACAGTAAAAAATAGGCAATTGCTGCGATGAGGTAGCTGTAAAAAACGTATTTTTCCATGCGCTAAGCCCTGGGCGGTGAAATTTTCAGATAAGGGTTGTTCGGTTAGCAATGGTTGCGCCTAGGGTCGAAAGCTTCCTGCACCGTGTCGGCAAACAGGTTGGCCGCCAGCACCAACGCGAACATGAACACAAACGCCGCCGCCAATGACCACCAGACCATCGGTTCGCGGGCCATTTCCATCCGCGCCCCGTTGATCATATTGCCCCAACTGTAAGTGGTGGGGTCAACGCCGATGTTGATATACGACAGCACGGCCTCCGCCAGTACCAGGGAGCTGAAATCCAACACCACAGAAATTAGGACAATGTGCATGACATTCGGCAAAATGTGGCGGATCAGGATGGTGGTGGGTTTTACGCCTAGCGCGTAAGCAGCTTGGACAAATTCCATTTCCCGCAGTTTTAAGGTTTCGGCGCGTAACAAACGGCACAGCCCTGTCCAACTGGTCACGCCTAAAATCATGCACAAAAACAACAGACGCATGTCGGCGCGGACGATAACGCTGGTGAAGGCTTCTTCGTGGTTGGCCATATACACTTGCACCATCAGGATGGAGGCGGCAATCAGCAAGACGCTGGGGATGGAGTTGAGGGTGGTGTAAATGTATTGGATCAGATCGTCAACCCAGCCATGAAAATATCCGGCGAGGATGCCGAAGATGATAGCCAGTGGCAACATGATTAAGGTGGTCAATGTGCCGATTACCAAGCCTGTGCGGACACTTTTTAGGGATTGGTAAAAAACGTCTTCGCCCACTTTGTCCGTGCCTAGGACATGGTAATACTGGGATAGGTAGAACAAGTCATACATCATGCAGAAGATAAGCAGTACCGTCAGCAATACGGCTTGGCTAGTACCGTGGCGCGGGAAAGCTTTGCCTAGCATTTTGAAGCCGCCCCAGCTTAAACCCATGATTAGCAATGACCAGCCCAAGGCTTGCGTCAAACCGATGGCCGTTTTTTGCAGAATGTCGGCGGTATGTTGGTTCGGGTCGGCCAGATGCTGTCCGCCGAACGCCAAGCGTGGATAACCCCATACCACCGAGCCATTCGGTTGGGTTTGCATTTCTTTGCTATATAAAGTGAGTGCGAACGGTGCGGAATAGGTTTTTTCGCCGTGTCCGCGCAAGGTGTTGGTGGCCGCATCCAAGAGGCTGATGATTTCATGGCTGCTTGCTTGGTTGGTTTTGGTGGTTTGGTAATGCACTGAATCCAACAAACCAATGCCGACAAAAAACAGCAATATCACTGCCGACACCATTCCCGTGCGGTGATGGGCAATTTGCCGTAACGGGCGCTGGATATGATCTTTGCCGCGCCAATGCAAGGCTGCGCCTAGCAGCGTAAAACAGAGCAAAAAAATCAGGCCGTCAGTCCATAAAATAACCATTTGAAGCACCTTGTGTTTGACAATATTTTAAGTATTGACTGTTTTGTAACGGTTTTTGATACGGATACCCGCTTCATTCATAGCTTTTTGCATGGTTATCGTTCCCACGCTCCGGTGTCACTGCCATTAAGTTAAGAAATAAAGCTATAAAAACATTATGTTGTGAATTTAAAAATCCCCCTCAATCCCCCTTTTTCAAAGGGGGAAGATCGCCTTTTTACAATCCCAGCGAAGAGGTCATTTATTCCCCCTCTTTGAAAAAGGGGGGCTAGGGGGGATTTATCAAAATAACTATTTGTTTTATTGACATTTTTCCTTAACTTAATGGCCCTGACGCTGGAGCGTGGGAACGATAAGTATTGACTGTTTTGTAACGGTTTTTTGATGTTGGACGTTATTGCCCGCGCTCACCGTCTTTGATTTCACAACCGTCCAATGCGCACAAAGGCGGGTTTTTGATGCTGATGCCTGCTTCATTCATGGCTTTTTGCATGGTTTCTATTTGTTTGTCCAGTGCGCTGATATGGTCAATCATACGGTTGATGGCCGAGGCGACCGGGTCAGGCGTGTCCGCGCTGGCACCATAAGCATTGAAGTTGACCGGGGTGCCGCTGGCGGGCGTTTCCGGTTGCGTGGCCTTTTTTTCGCCGATAATATGCGCCGGGATGCCTACCACAGTTGCCCCGGCAGGGACGGATTTTAAAACGACAGAATTGGAGCCGACCCTGGCATCATCGCCAATTTCGATGGGGCCTAAAACTTTCGCGCCCGCACCAATGACGACATTATTATGTAGGGTAGGGTGGCGTTTGCCTTTTTTCCAGGTTGTCCCGCCTAAAGTCACACCATGATACAGCGTGCAATCATCGCCAATGACGGCTGTTTCGCCAATCACCACGCCCATGCCGTGGTCTATAAAAAAACGTCGGCCAATTTGTGCGCCGGGATGGATTTCGATGCCTGTCCACCAACGGCTGACATAGGCGATAAACCGTGCCAACCATTTGAAACCCGCCTGCCAGCACCAATGGCTCAGGCGGTGGACAATTACGGCGTGTACACCAGGATACGTGGTGATGACTTCAAACCAAGTCTGGGCGGCGGGGTCGCGGGCAAACACGCAGCCGACATCTTCTTTCAAGCGGGAGAACATATTATTCCTTATGTTGATGGTTCTGGGACATCCGTAAAATGCCCCGGAGTATGTCAAGTTCTTTGGTGTCCAATTGGATGCGGTTATAAATCCTGCGCAAACGGCGCATGATGGATTTCGAGCGTCCAGGCTGCATAAAACCAATATCCTCCAAAGCTTCATGCAGGTGTTGGTAAAACGATTCCATTTGGGTGGCCGATGCCAACGGACATTCGTCTTTATCGCCAATCGGGGCGGCGTCTTCACGACCCGTGGCGGCATACAGCTCGTAACAGACCACTTGCACCGCAGCCGCGATATTGAGGGAGCTGTAATTTGGATTACAAGGGATATGCAGCAAATAATGGCATAAGTCTAGTTCATGGTTTTTCAGGCCAGAATTTTCCCGGCCAAAAATAATCGCGGTTTGCTGGTGCGGGTTGTCGTGCACGACTGTGTCGGCGCACTGTTTAGGGTTCAGTTCCGGCCAACTGATCGTCCTGCGCCGTGCGCTGGCCCCGATAATTGTGTGGCAATCGGCGACCGCTTCTTGCAAGGTCGGGTACACGGTGGCGGCAGTCAAGACATCATCGGCTCCGGCAGCCCTTGCGGTTGCTTCATTGCTGGGGAAAATTTTCGGATTGACTAGGCAAAGCCGGGTCATGTCCATGTTTTTCATGGCGCGTGCCACGGCACCGATATTGCCAGGATGCGTGGTTTCGACCAGGACTATTTTGATATGGGAAAGCAAGGTTGATCCTATGTTGGGAAGGTATTTGGAAACGGAGACCTTGAAAGCATTGCAGCTGCTTTAAGGATTAATGATTGTCCACGAACCACACGAAAATCACGAAATAATTAAATTTTTATTTTCAATAAGTTATATTCGATTTGATTTTACGCTTTCGTGTCCTTTCGTGATGTTTGTGGACATAAAATAATGGTTTCACAGACAGTGAGGGCATTGGCTTTTGTGCGGTCTTTAAATTTAGTGGAAAACAACATCACTTTAAAATTGCAAGCGTAAAAAACCCATAAGTTTACCAAAAGATTTGCTACCATACCCGGTTTTATCCGCTCATTAGAAACTGACTTATGCAACCCATGTTAAACATCGCCGTCCGTGCCGCACGTAGCGCGGGCGATATAATTCTCCGCTCATCTGACAATATCGGCCATTTGCGTATCGATCAAAAAGGCAAGAATGATTACGCCAGTGAGGTGGATCGTATGGCCGAGCGGGAAATTATCAATATCATTAAAACAGCCTATCCCGACCATGCCATTTTGGCGGAGGAAAGTGGTGAACATCAGGGTAATGATTTTGTTTGGGTCATTGATCCGTTAGATGGCACAACCAATTTTTTGCACGGTTTCCCCCAATACGCGGTGTCCATCGCCTTAAAACACAAAGGCCGACTGGAAGTCGCCGTCATTTATGATCCTTTGCGTGATGAGTTGTTTACCGCCAAACGTGGGGGCGGGGCGATGCTCAACAACCGCCGTTTGCGGGTCACACAGCCATTGAGCATGAAAGGTGCGTTATTAGGGACGGGCTTTCCGTTCAGGACGGATTTGCACCTGAAGGCCTACGTTAATATGTTCAGTTCATTGACGATGGAATGCGCCGGGATACGCCGCGCCGGATCTGCTGCGTTGGATTTGGCTTATGTCGCCGCAGGCCGTTTGGATGGTTATTGGGAAATTGGTGTCATGGAATGGGACATGGCCGCCGGGATTTTACTGATTAAGGAAGCGGGTGGTGTGGTCACTGATTTCTCATTTAAAGACAATTACCTAAAATCCGGTAATGTGATTGCCGGCAGCCCCAAAATGCACCAATTGATGTATCAGTTGATTGAGCCGCATGTCACCGATAATTTGAAATAATCTTAACGTCCTATTGCTTGCCGGACTGGGCATATTGCCCAGTCCGCAAAGTGTAAACGTATTTAAGTAGCGATAATCTTGAAGCGTTACGGACAAAGTTACCAAACACCATCCCGCGCAGTGCCGCCCCGTCCAGTACACCGTCGGTGATGCGTTGGACAACAAACAGCCTTGTCTGATGCCTTATAGCTACTTTTTGTAATTATTCAAGTTTGATAAGTCCAGTCAGATTAAAAATTAAGCGGCACGAATCCGTTTTTCTTTAATAACCCTGTATTATTCAATGTATTTAACAATGCTTTAATTTTATTAACGCATTGTTTTTTATATGAATTTTATGTAATGACATGGCTGTGACAATTTGTCACAGTGAACTGCGTCACAAATTTAAAGCACCTGTTTGAATTATGGAATTTTTGGTTTAACATCCAGAAGCTTTTAACCATTTGCTTATAGCAAAAATGAGTGGGTACCGGATCACCTGCAACCGAATCATTCCAAAGTTAATCATTTACCGGTGGCCTTGAGTTTAAGTTTATTAAGAATAATAAAAAGGGAAAATGGCCTATGTCGGTTAGTCGTTTTACTATCAAGTTGATAGGGTTTGATGAGCATGAAACAGATTGTTTTTTGGCCGTTTTCGATTTGGCCGAATTCCGGTTAAACCATCAATGGCAGATTATCAGGGCCGATAACGCCGATTTTTTTCTGTTTTTGGAAGAGCATCTGCAAGCACAGGTGCCTGACGCACCTAAAAGCCGTTGTCTGTTTTACTCAACCCAAACCCTAAGTGCTAGACATATCCTCGTGAATGAAGGCAATGTGCCGAGTTTGCGTTCTATGGTTGAGGTTTTTAATAGGGTAGGGGATTTGCCGTCTGACGAAGAACCGCAAGAGTTGGCTAAAGCTTTAGGTGAAGTGCCTGAACTGGTGACGCTCCCTGAAACCGTAACCGTTGCGCAACCGGAGCCAACACAAAAGCCAGAAGAGCCTGTACAACTTGCGCAGGTAACGCAAGCTAGCACTGAAGAAGCGGCTGATGCCATCATTGAACCGGCATCAGCATTGACCGTTTCCGAATCCACCCCTGAAATTGCTGAACAACCAATATCGCCAGAACCCCTAAAAACAGCGGCAGTCTCTGAAGAGTTCGCCGATGACCGCCATGTGTTTTATCCTAACCAAGGCTTGTTGAAAGCATTATTGGCCGCCAAAACGGATTTGACATGGATTGTTATCAATAATGAAGTGGACTTATGGCTTGACCCCATTGAAGGGCGTTTTTATAGCTGGGCAGATTTGGAGCAGTTCGCCTCTTTTTGCACCCCCACTATCCAGTTAACCGTTAAATCCATCAGCCAAACAGCCTTACAAGACAATATTGCCAAACACAAATTGTCAGCCAATCCTTTAAATAATCTCATTTGGTATATTACTTTCAAAGCGTCCCAAGGGCGGCTGTTAGAAGGAAATTCCCCGTATGACACTGTCCATCTTTCGGGCTGGCCTAATTTGAGGTTGCCGGAAGCCCGCAATTTCATAAAGTTGGCGGCATTCATGCACAGCAACACTCTGCCTTTGGTAGAGATTGCCAAAATGACCCGGACTCCATTGCCACAAGTTTTTGATTTTTATAATGCTTGCCATTTGATTGGTTTGATTGAAAAAGGACACGCTGTAAAAATTCATCACAAAGAGATTGACCCTGAACGTCATGGCTTATTGCAAAAAATCCGTGACCGTTTAAAGCTCTAGGCCTATGAAAAAATCCCACGAGATCAAAATAGTGTTTACGGGGTGCGTTGGTGCCGGTAAAACCACGGCTATCTCGACGATTAGTGAAAAAGGCCACCTTTCCACAGATGTCAAATCCTCAGAAGCCAGTGTCCTGAGCCGTAAAACCACCACCACGGTCGCCATGGATTATGGTCAATTGACGTTAGCCGATGGGGACAGGCTTTTGTTGTATGGCACACCGGGTCAACGCCGTTTTGAATTTATGACCGATATTCTGTGCAAAGGCGCGTTAGGCTTGATAGTCCTGATTGACAATACCCATGAAAATCCTTTGGATGAGCTGGATTATTATTTAAATTTAAATCACCGTTTTTTATTGCAAAATCCGGCGGTGGTGGGGGTCACCCATTTTGACCAAAGCCAGCAGCCCAGTCTTGACGCTTATTACAGCGCGTTGGCAGAGCGGGGCGACCCTTGGCCGGTTATTGACATAGACGCCCGTAGCCTGACCGATGTCAAGCTATTATTGGATACTTTGCTGGCCGTGCTGGAGCATGGTTAGCGGTACTTAATCATTAATTGATTTAATGATATTCACGCAGTAGTTATTATTTTAGGAGAATTAAAAAATGGCAAAATTAGATGATTTGTTGCAAGGCGTTTTATCCGATGTAGACGGCGCGTTAGGTTGTGCGGTAGTAGATTTGGAAACTGGATTGTTGATTGGCGTGGCGCATAACGTGCCTTATTTTACCGCTTCGTATTTGGAAGCCGTCGCGGCTGCGGCAGTTGATATGTTGCGTGGTAAAAACGTCCGGGCGGTCGAATCGTTGTTGTCCACCCAACGCGGCAAAAAAGTCGAAAAAATGATCCAAGAAGTGCAAATGACCACTGAGCACACCTTACACTTCATGGCAATTATCCCAGACAAACCGGATGCTTTAGTGGTGCTGATCACCAACAGAAAAACCAATTTGGGTATGGGCTGGTCGTCAGTGCGCAGAAACATGCCATTGATCGCCCCGTTGTGCCCTTAAGCAAACACGCTTAAAAAATACGGCCTGCCCAATGTGACCATCGGGCAGGCTTTTTTATGGCAATCAGTTTATGGTAAATATTCATGTGGACGGTTGAAATTATCGGTGCGATTGATAGAAATTCACACTATAACGAATCCTATATTCTTGGATTATTGGAGTCTGATTTTCAAACATTGGCGGTTGGGACGGATTTTGTAGGCCGACCCGGCACACAACTCTATGTAAACCCATCCGATGTGCTGAAAATCCGCAGTGAACTGGCATTTACCGCCAGTGAAGCGCGGATTTGGCTGGCCAAAACACTGACCAATGAGCGGCACTTGGCCGTACACCATCCCCAAAAAACATGGTTGTTATTGACGGACGGGCAAGGGGAGGTTTGGGTCGCCAATATTTGCCCACGTCTGCATCCCTTGAACATCGCCTTAAAATCAGACACTGACCTGCCTAAAAATCTGGATTTATTAAAGGCTTTATTCGCCATCTATTTTGCCTTGGCTAAAAAATCCGGCATCAAACTCGACGAAGGCCTGTCCAATTTTGCCGCTGATGCCGAAGGCCGCATCTATTATCTGGATGACGAATACTATGGATGGGATGATTTTGCGGCATTCTCGCTGATGCTGGCCGCTTACATCCGTAGCTTTGAATGGATGGATGAAGCGTTTATACAGGCGTTGGCGGAAAGGCTCAAAAACGAGCTCTTCAACGTTTTCGCCAACACCCAAGGCCAATTTGCCATCGCCAGCCATTTGCAATCGGTCTTTATGCCCAACGCCCACAAAGAGCAAGTGCTAAAAACCTTAGTGAAAGCTTTGCAGCAAGTGCCGGACACCAAACAAGCACCGCCGGATATCATCGTGGCCGCGAAAAAAATCGTTAGTCGCCCTGTAACCGGGCGTTTTATCGCCTTATTGGGTGATATACACGGCAATTATCCTGCCCTCAGCCAGGTTATGGAGTACCTCAAAGAACAGCACATCACCGAAGGGATTGTGCTTGGCGATATAGTAGGCTACGGGCCTTACCCTAAAGAATGTATAGATGCCCTACAAGATTCAGGCTTTCAGGCAGTGATGGGCAACCATGATTATGGTGTCGCCACGGGCGATACGGATAAAGGCTTTTCTAAAGATGCCAAAATGGTTGTGGATTGGACGATAACGGAACTTTCCCCGGAACACCGTGCTTGGTTAAACGCTTTGCCGCCGTTCATCAAACAAGACAACTGGTATGCCGTACACGGTGCGCCGATGGATGCCGATTATTTTTACGCCTATGTGTATGTCATGACCTATCAGGATAACCTGGATTACATGCAGGAAAACGGTATGGCCTTATGTTTTCATGGCCATTCGCACATGCCCGGCGTATTTGCCCGCCAAAAATACAACGATATTCAAGACACGGGCAAACTGGTCAACCTATCAAATTTCCAACAAGCCCTAGTGTCGCCCGGCGCGGTCGGGCAGCCGCGCAACGGTAGCATGGATGCACAATTTGCCATTTATGACCGGGAACAAAAAACGGTCAAATTTATGGCTTTGCCTTATGATTATGAAAGCCTCGTTGCCAAAATGCGCGAAAACCACTTTCCCGAATCGCTGGCCTTGCGCTTGCTGAAAGGGCGTTGAGAATCGGCTATTCCCTGAACACAATGGTGAGCGGTTTAATGGCCGATTTTTAGGGGGCTGGGCAATATTTGGGTAGGCAGGCTGATGGCTTTGACTAATGTAAGGTTGTTCAGGCAGGGCTTTTGCAACCGTCAAGATTTATTAGCAACGGCTTTCGCATAAAAATGGGAATCTTTGGCGATATAAGCGACGATAGAATCTAAATCTTCAATCGCTTCTGGCGACCAAGTAACCACTAAAGCCATTCACCAAACCGTTGCTCTACCTCGGCTTGAGAAATTCGCCTTCAACATTTGCCCGCTACAAACCTCGCTGGATTTTTTCCATCACGTATAAATGCACACGATTACCCACAACTCCCAAAATCAGCGATGATATTGGCTTTTCGCTAAT
>CAYUQV010000048.1:18221-27161 GCA_964446885.1 uncultured Methylocucumis sp. | reverse complement strand
CAATGTTATTACGTCTGCGCTGATGACACCCACGGCACGCCGATTATGCTGAGGGCCGATAAGGAAGGCATTACCCCGGAAGACCTGATCGCCAAGGTGTGGGACAGCCATTATGCCGATTTTAAGGCGTTTGGCGTGGCGTTTGATAATTACCACAGCACCCACTCCGATGAGAACAAAGTCCTCGCATCCTTGGTTTACACACGCTTGCGTGATGCCGGGCATATCAGTTCCCGCACCATTACCCAAGCGTTTGATCCGGTCAAGCAAATGTTTTTGCCCGACCGTTTCATCAAAGGCGAATGCCCGAAATGCGGTGCGGCAGACCAATACGGCGACGGTTGCGAGGTGTGCGGGGCAACCTATTCACCCACCGATTTGAAAAATCCGGTATCGGCGATTTCTGGCGAAAAACCCATTTCTAAAGATTCCGTGCATTATTTCTTTGATCTTGCCAATTTCACCGTCATGCTCACCGAATGGACGAATGCCGGGCATTTACAGCCGGAAGTGAGCAATAAAATGGCGGAATGGCTAGGCGGCGGTTTGCAGCAATGGGACATTTCCCGTGACGCACCGTATTTTGGCTTTGAAATTCCTGACGCGCCGGGCAAATATTTTTATGTGTGGTTGGACGCGCCGATTGGTTATATGGCCAGTTTTAAAAACCTGTGCGACAAACAAGGCTTGGATTTTAATGAGTTTTGGGCAAAAGACAGCGATGCCGAGCTTTACCATTTCATCGGCAAGGACATCATTTATTTCCATGCCTTGTTCTGGCCCGCCATGTTGCACGGCGCACATTTACGCACGCCCAGCGCGATTTTTGCCCACGGCTTTTTAACGGTCAACGGCGAAAAAATGTCCAAATCACGCGGCACGTTCATCACCGCCCGGACGTATTTGGAACATCTCAATCCTGAATATTTGCGCTATTACTTTGCCGCTAAGCTTAGTGCGGGTGTCGATGACATTGATTTGAATTTTGATGATTTCAGCCAACGGGTCAATTCCGATTTGGTCGGTAAAGTTGTCAATATCGCCAGCCGATGCAGCGGTTTTATCGCCAAACGCTTTGCCGGGCAGTTGTCGGCACATTGTTCCGAACCTGACTTATTTGATGGGTTCATCGCCGCCAACACCATAATTGCCGAGTGTTACGAAACCCGCGAATTTGGCAAGGCCATGCGTGAAATCATGGCATTGGCGGATAAGGCCAACCAATATATCGACGAGAAAAAACCTTGGCTATTGGCGAAAGAAGAAGGCAAAGAGCAAGAATTGCACGATGTCTGTTCAATGGGGCTAAACTTGTTCCGTTTGTTGGCGGTGTACTTAAAACCCGTGATTCCGGCTTTGGCCAGCGAAGCGGAATGCTTTTTGAATATTCCGTCCCAAGCTTGGGTCGTCGGGCTTGAACCTCTGTTAGGCCATCACATCAACGAGTTTAAGCCGTTGATGACCCGTGTGGACCCGGACAAAATCACCGCGATTGTCGAAGCGTCCAAAGACAATCTGGCTAAAACCCCGTCGGCCACTGCTGCACCTGCCGTCAAACAATTTGAGCCTATCGCCGACACCATCACGTTCGATGATTTCGCTAAACTGGATTTGCGTATCGCCAAAATCCTTAAGGCCGATCATGTGGACGGTTCTGACAAATTATTGAAATTGACCGTGGATATAGGCGATGAAACGCGCACGATCTTTTCCGGCATCAAATCCGCTTACCAGCCGGAAGTCTTGGAAGGGCGGTTAACAATGGTCATCGCCAATTTGGCACCTAGAAAAATGCGCTTTGGCGTATCAGAAGGCATGGTGTTGGCGGCAGGGCCAGGGGATAAGGAGATTTGGCTGTTACAGCCGGATGCAGGTGCTGTGGCGGGGATGCGGGTGAAGTAATTTTTCTCAGCTTATGTAAAGTTCAAGGCCGCTAATCACGGTCTTGAACACATAATGCTGCGTTTACAGCGATTTATAGAGTTCCAATGCTTTCGTCAAATCATCGGCAGACGCTTTTACGTTGCCTTGGTTAGATTGGATTTGGCCTTGAATGAGTATATCAGTGGCTTTTTTGACGATCTCATCATGGCCAGTGATTTTTTCAGCAGCAGCACGTGCCGCTTTAAAATGTAAACGGGCGGATGAGAAATCACTGTTGTTCACGTCAACTAAAGCTTTTTCAACATGCGTAATGGTTTCAGTAATGCTGCCTGCGGAAGCATTGACTGCGTCTTCGGCGAATGCCAGAGTGCTGCTTGCACCCAATGAAACCGCCATGAAGAACGTTAACGCAGTTTTTTTGATGATATTCATAAATTTTAAAAAGCCTGTGTGGGTTAAGTTTGGGTTTTTGGACAGGCAAAGGCCGCCCAAGCCCTATCATATCGCACTACAAGGATTCTAATACGTTTATTCCTGGCTTTCGTGCAAAGCAGGCCACGAAAAACCGTTACCTGTCTGTAGGGACGGATTTAGGTGGCTTTGGGTCAGGTAAGTCCTTCGAAGCTTGCCGAAGGACTGTATGAAAGTCGGGTTATTGGTTCCCGTTGTTTTCTTGGGGATGTTCACCGTTTTCTGGGTGCATATTGCCGCCACAGCTGCCTTCAGGCATTTTATCGCCGCCACATTGGCCTTCGGGAATCTTGTCAGTGGCACTGTCGCCAGATTGTGGCGCTGGTGTTTGGTCGCCGCTTCCGCTGGGTTGGGTAGGGGCAGGACTACTTACCGCCGCTCTTGCCAATAAACTCGCCTGGCCGATTTCTTTGAAGGCAAATGGATTTTCATTGGTTTGGGCGATGGTTGAAGCTGATAGGGCAGAAGCCATAAGGCCACCTACCGTTAAGGCCAAGGTTTTTTTGTGCATGGTCGTTCCCGTCTGTTAAAAGTGTTTGGAAAATGGTTGCTTGCCATTGTTATAAAGGGCGTGTCTTAATGCCGCCCTGTCTTAATGATAATAAAATTTTCGGAAAAATAATTAATTTTTCCCATTTATGCTTTTTTCAAATTGTACGGTGTTAGGGTATGGTCAAAAAAATCAGCAAAAACTGCCTGTTTGTCTTGTTTTATGCACTGTCGCTTAACGCTTACGCCAAAGACGGCCAGCCTTTTATCCATCCGTTTGGTGAGCTGCGCGTTTACTATCAAGACTGGCTCGTGGTCTGTGAAGACAAAGGGCAGGGCGTGTGCCGAATGGTCAAGATGAACCTGCCTAGCAAGAAAGAACACTTTTTCGGCACCAGCCAACTGACTGTTTATCCAGGTGCGCAGCAGCCGCGTAAATCTGCGGTGTCTGAGTACGCCAACCTGCCGTTTATCAGCTTTTTCAAACGTGGCATACCCGCCTTGCAAGGTGTGGTCGACATTGCCGTTGACGGTAAAACCATCGCCCAATTGCAACCCAACCAACATGTTTTTGACAACTCAAGCAACGAAACCAGCAAAAAACCGATAGCGATGGAAACCTATTGGCTAGAAGGCGATACCGCCGGGCAAATCATTGATACGATGCGGCATGGACGTTTGTTGAGTGTCCGTTATTGGCACAACAATACGCAAATGACGGAAAATTTTTCTTTGCGTGGTGCTGCACAAGCGTTGGCGTTTATACAAAATAAGGTTGCGGCAACCTCTAAGTAAATATCGCCCATAAAAATATTATCGTATGGACGATTGTGTATGCTGTTCCCACAGAATATCCAGTAAAGGCTAAACCTGTATTTTTTAATATCCCTAGAAAAACCTATGAAGCCTAATTCCCTGACCATAAAAACACTCCAAATCCTATCCTTAACCGTCAGTTTGGCAGCCTGTGACAATCCCGACCAACAGCGTGGCGAGCTGCTTGAACAAGCCAAACAAGCGGTTAAGGTGGGTGACTATAAAGCGGCGCAAGCAGCAATCAACAACGCCATTGCCCGTGACCCTGAAAATATCGGCGCACGGCTGCAAATAGCCGAAGCCTTAGGGCAATTGGGCGACATCAATGGTGCGGTCGGGCAATATCAAGCGATCCTCAATCAAGACCCGAAACATATTCCGGCTAGGATCAAGCTGGGCAATTTGTATTTATTATCCGGTAAGTTAAGCGACGCGGAAAACGTGGCAAAAGAAGCGCAAACCATCGCTCCTGAAAATACCGATGTGTTGGTGTTGATGGGCAGCGTGTTGTCCGCGCAAAACAACACCGATGCGGCGTTTGCCAAAGCCCAAGCCGCGTTAAAAATAGACCCTAATGCGCCATCTGCGGTTTTATTGTTGGCTTCCTTGCACGCCAAATCGGGCGATGTCAAAGGCGCAGTCACGCAATTAGGCGATTTTATCGGCAAACAGCCTGCTAATGTCACCGCCCATTTGATGCTGGCCAATTTGTATAACCAAACAGGCCAAGCCGATAAGGCGGAAGCTTTGTTGCAGGCTTTGATAAAAATCGAACCGCAACAGTTGGAACACCGCAAACGCTTGGCGTTGTTTTATCTGTCCCTTAAAAAAGCTGACCAAGCCGAAACGCTGTTGCGCACGGCAGTTGCAGAATTGCCGGACAACGAACAGGCCAAATTACTGTTGGTGGACTTTTTGGCGCAACAACAGTCCCCGGAAGTGGCCATCGCGGAATTGTTGCCAATGCTGGAAGAGGCGGGCGGCAATTATGAGCTGCGCTTTAAGTTGGCGGATTTGCAATGGTCACAAAACCAACCCGATAAAGTCGAAGAAACGCTGAATGACATCTTAGGCCTAGACAAATCCGGCCAATATGCCGATAGGGTAGGGAATAAGCTGGCGCGTTTGTATAAGTTGACGCAACGTTTTGCCTTGGCCAAAGAGCGGCTGCAAAGCATTTTGGCGAAAAATCCCAACGATTTGGATGCCCGTATTTTGGTTAATGAAATTGCGTTGGCAGAAAACCGCCCCAACGAAGCTATCGCCGGGTTCCGCGCCATTCTTGCAGACCAGCCCAATAACATCCAAGTGTTGAAATTATTGGCCGCTGCACATTTGGCCAGTGGTGAAGCCGTGTTGGCACGGGAAAACCTGTTAAAAATCCTGGAAATAACGCCTAATGATGAAATGGCACGTTTGGATTTGGTGAATTTGTTGCTGCAAGCGGGCGCAAAAGGCCCCGCGATAGAGCAATTGAATGTGTTGTTTAAGCTGAATCCGAACAGCAAAAACGGCCTGGAAGCCCTGTTCCGCATTCACATGGCCCAGAAACAATGGGAGCAGGCGTTGCAAATGGCGGGGCAATTGGAAAAAAATTATCCCACTGAAGCCACTGGATTTTACATGTCCGGTTTGGTGTATCAGGCGGTGGGAAAACTCGACAAAAGTGAAGTGAGTTTTTCGCAAGCCTTGGCGAAACAACCAGAAGCCGTGGAACCGTTGACGCAACTGGTGAACACCTATTTGGCAGGCAAGCAAATGGGCAAAGCGGAGCAAAAATTACGCGATTGGGTGGCCAAAGAGCCTAAGCATTTTTATGCTTATAGTTTGCTGGGTGATGTGTATAGCCGTGACAATAAAATTAATGAGGCCGTTGCCGCCTATCAGAAAGCCATTGCCATCAAACCCCAATGGCCAGATGCGTACCGGCATCTGGCTGCGTTGTATATGAAGCAAAAACAGTCAGACAAGGCCATTGCCATTCTTGAAGAAGGCAAGCGCAAGCTCGCCAATGTCCTGGACATGAGTAATGATTTGGCGGCGGTTTACCATCAATTGGGTGACCATCAGCGTGTGATTGCTGTGTACGAGGCATTGCTCCAGCAACAGCCACAAGCCTTGACGATTGCCAATATCCTCGCCAACTATCTGGTGACCTACGCCAACACTCCCGACAACGTGACCAAAGCCGCAAAAATCGCCGAACCATTAGGCAAAACCGATGATCCGGCGTTTTTGGATACGGCAGGTTGGTTGGCCTATTTACAAAACGACATCCCCAAAGCCCAAACACTGTTGGCGAAAAGCCAGCAACTCAACGCCGATAACCCTAGCGTCAATTTCCATTTGGGCATGGTCCATCTCAAACAAAACGAAGCCCAGCAAGCCAAATCGTTGTTGGAGAAGGCTGTGGCCAGCAAGCAAGCGTTTATCGGTTTGGAAGAAGCCAAAGCGGCCTTGAAAAGTTTGGCGAAAAGCCGCTAGTCCGTTAACTCTCAAAAACCTAAGGAAATGGAAAACACCAACGTTGAGTTGAGCAGTTGGGGGTCGTAGCGTTCGTGCATTATATCCACCACGTATGGGTCGATTGATGTTTCAGTGGCATCCATATAACGCAAATCAAGCGCAAAGGGCTTGTGGAAATAGGTGACTCCGGCATTCCAATACGGATAATCGGAACCTAACGCGGCTTTAGTTTGGGCATAACCAAAACTCGCCGAGCCTTCGAGATTGTCAAAAAAGGGGTATTTGGCGGTCAATTCATAGTCCAGCGCATAATTGCCCAAGCCATAATAATCTTCGGCAAAAGAAATCCGGCCTGAAAAAATATCCCGGTAGTGCAAAAACAAATAAAACTCGTTGTAGTCGGCCTGATGCCCAAAAACATTGCTGTCATATAAATAACGCGACCATTGCCCATCTAGCCGCCATTTATCCGAAAACGTATAAGCCCAGCCCGCATAAGGAATGATTTCCACATTGGCAGTGCCTGGCAGACTATAGGTTGCAAAATCTACCGTTGATAGGGTGGTTCCCAAAAATAAACCGGACGGATGCTGATAATCAGCATTCGCCTGAACGCCAATACTGTTATGGTTTTTGGTAAACCATCGGCCTACGTTATTGGTGGTGAGGGTCAAGGTTGAATGCAGTTCGGCATGGCTGGATTTGGGCAAAACCAGCATTAACATGACGGCGAAAATTAACGTGCTTTTAAAAAAAAGGCCCCGTTGCCATCGTGTGGCCGGGGCAATTGGGACGCTGGCAGTTTCCGGCATCAATGGAAAAATGGCATGGGACATAGGGTCTCGGAAAACAATATCAGTCGGCGACCGCATTAAGCTTATAGGCCACCAGAAAACCGTCATTTTGTAATACCTAACATTAATTGTTTTTTTACCAAGGTATTGGTGAATATGACCATTACGTGATGAAAATATTTACCTCTTACAAATGGACAGGGCTTTGAACCTTTCGTTAAAAAATGCCCATAAACAGGCATTGATGAAGCACAGCAAACTTGCCGTTGCCATCAATACCTTTTATTACATAACTTAAGAGAGACTTCAATGAACATCAAACACACTGGCATCACCCTGTTGACTTCTAGCCTGCTTTTGGCTTTTTGCGCCACCACTGCCAACGCAGGCCAATTGCTCAAATGCGAAAAACGGGGCACGACCCGCTCCAGAATTTCTGTAACAGTCGAAGACCAAACACCGGGTGCGCTGTACACGGCATCGGTAAAATCAGGTACCAATAAGGCAAAATCGACGTTAGCGGCTGATGATTTGGGCGTTGCGGAATTTGATTTTGACAGCAACAAAAAAGATATTGCCGCAGGTGCCGCCCCAATAGCTCCGACATTCATCGGCAAAAGCGTTACGGTCAAGGTGACTGATGCCTTAGGCACTATCATTGACCAAGACACGGTCGCCTGCAAAATCAGATAATACTTAGCTCCAAGGGCTTATCTGATAAGCCCTTGGAGATTTACTTCAAACCTCTTTTTCCGGCTGGATGCCGTTCCGGGATGTTTTTACCATCCTGGAACGACACACCATCTGCCAAAAAATAATTTCGCTCTGGGCGTTCGGAATTTGCCAAGCCTAAACAATGTTCATCCAGCATTCAGTTGCTCTCCCTATGATGCCGGGCAGACCATTAACTTGACCGGATGCAATACATGAACGTCTTCGCCAAAACTCTGTTCCCTTTCGGTTTAATCCTCTTGAGCGGCTGCGAAAGCCTGGAGTCGGGTTACTCCTATACGCCTCCGGCACTATCCAATAACCAGTCCTATAGTGACGCAAACACATACGGAGGCAACACGACCCGCCCGCAAATCACGGTTGAAAAAACGGCAGGCCTCCTAACCCCGACCAGTATGCCTTACCAATATTCCTTGTCTTATCGGATCACGGTCAGCAATCATGGGCAATATACAGGGAGTTATACACTGACAGATGCCTTAAATTTTCCCGGAACTCTGATTAATTCAGTGAGCATTCCCATTCATACCGGGCCAGACCCGCTCGGTACCTTCATCGAAAGCGCGTTTATCGGCCAAGGCGACCACACCATTTTGATAAGTAACGAAACTATCGCCCCAGGAAGTAGCGAGAGTTTCAATTACACTGTGACCTTTAGCGTCAATGACACCTATTTGGCAGGCACATGCCCCACAACAGGCCTGTTCAGTGAAACGGCGTTAAGTGGTTATACCCAAGACCATATTAGCACCTGTACATCATTAGACACGCCGGCTTATTCTGGCACGGCCAACAATTATAATGACAATACACCGACGTATTACAACAACTATCCGCCCGAATATTACAATAGCTATCCCCCTAGCGTGTGGTCTAGCGAGAGTTATTATCTATGGCCTAGCTACCAATATGATAATGGCTATTATGGAAGGCCGCACCACTACGACAGGCATGACGGCAAAGACCATCATCCGCCACATGAACGGCCTGACACACATTTCAATCCGCCAACCAGGATCATAGAAACGCAAAGGCCAACACCGCCTATGCCTGTCCCTTCCAGATTTGTCGAAGAACCACGCCATGTCCGGGAACAAACCATCATCACCCCCAATCGGCCCGCCATCCGAACCGAGCCAGCGCAACTGATGCCCGAACCGTCCATCATACGCAACCCACCAATACCCCAGCCGCGTCAGCAAATTCAGCAACCGCGCATGGAAGCCCCCGCCATCCGCCGTGAACCCGCGCCGCAACCGCGCATGGAAGCCCCCGCCGTCCGCCGTGA
>CAYUQV010000048.1:0-18121 GCA_964446885.1 uncultured Methylocucumis sp. | reverse complement strand
TCCGCCGTGAACCCGCGCCGCAACCGCGCATGGAAGCCCCCGCCGTCCGCCGTGAACCCGCGCCGCAACCGCGTATGGAAGCCCCTGCCGTCCGCCGTGAACCCGCGCCGCAACCGCGCATGGAAGCCCCCAGGCCACCTGCAAATAATCCAAGTCCAGCGGGTGGCAACCGAAAAGGCAAATAAGGCGGTTGGGCAAAAAAACCGGAACGGGTTTCGGCGTTTGAGCCAATCCCGTTCGGGTACTGTATTCGCTACCCGCTATTGATACATTTTTAAAAAACCATCCAAGGCCTGAAAAAACTGCAAGCGGTCTTGTTCACGGCTTAAATGATGGTCGCCATTTTCCTGCTCCAAATACCGTAATTCCTTAAACCCGGCACTTTGCAAAGCCGCCGCCATCGTTTGCGAATGCGCGACATCCACGCTCCTATCCTCAGCACCATGCACCAACAATAAAGGCGCACGGATACGTTCCGCCAAATTGACAGGCGACGTGGCTTTCAGACGCGCCCGATCAGACCACCAATGACCCAGACGCTTTTCAACAAACTCCGTTTTAGATTTCCTATCGAGCCAGCGCATATCCGTCCAATCATCATGCAAACGCAACAAATCAGTGACAGGGGCAAAACTGACCCCGCATCGGTAGAGTTCAGGCGTTGTTGCCAAACCCATCAACGCCGCATAGCCGCCATAACTGGCTCCGACGATGCAAATTTTGCCTGGATCAGCAATTTTGTTGCCGATCAGCCACTGCACGCCATCGGTAATGTCATCCTGCATTTCCAAGCCCCAACGTTGGAACCCGGCCTTTTTGAAATTCTCGCCAAACCCTGCCGAACCCCGAAAATTCAATTGCAGCACATTCCAGCCCCGATTCACCAAAAATTGCGTCCAGTAATCAAAATCTTTGCTGTCCCTGGACCAAGGCCCGCCGTGCGGGAAAATGATAGAAGGGCCAGGTTGGCCGTTTTGCTTGGCGGCGCGGGTCAAATAAGCCTCCAGTTCCAAACCATCGCGGGCTTTAAAATGCACGGTTTCTGGTTGCGCCAACACACTGGGCTTAAGGTCTGGATAGGTTTTGATAATTTCGCTGACTTGGTTTTTATCACCATCCAACCAATAATAAACGGGCGCAAAGGTCGCGCTGGACGAAATCAAGACATGTTGGCCATTGCGGCTGCAAACAATCACGTTGGTGCGGCCCGGCAAGGCTTGGTCAATACGGCGCTGTAGGCTTTGCGCGTCCTGATCCCAATACGCCAATTTGCCCGATTCGGCTTCGTAATAAACCCCGATGGCGCGGTTCCCATCAGGCGAATAAATCAGTTTGCCATCAACATCATAAGCCGGGTCGGCATACACCAATTCCCGCACGGCAGCGGCGTTACGCAGATTCAGCTTAAAAACCGCAGATTTGCCTTGATGCTCAGCTAGGCCATACAACTCATCAGGATTATCACCAAATCCCAGTGGCTCAAAGTCGTCAGCTAAGGCTTGCCACTCATCACCAGAGGCAAAACGATGCACGATCCTAGGTTTCAAGCCCGAACTGTCCACGCCAATGCCGACCCTGACGCGGCCTTGGCGGTCATAAACCCAAGACCTTACAAAGCCAGGATTACTGGCGACCCGTTCTTTGTCACCCGTGTACACATCCAGTTTATAAACGTCGGGCGCACCTAATTGCCGCATATCCAAAGCCAACAGCACCTGCTTATCATCGCCGGGGATAACCGTAAAATTATCTTGGAATTGGGAGACATTTTTACGCTCATTGAGGTTACTTTCGATGCGGATCAAATCCCCGGCAACATCCTTACCATCACGGTTGACCGCCAACAAACGGGTTTCCAGGTATTTTAGGTCGCTTTGGCGTTGGGGATACCAAACGCGCACCAACAGGCGGTTGTCATTGACCCACTCATAACTGCCAATCCGATATTTTTCATTGTCGCTTTTCAGGACAATATGTGCATCCTGCCCTTTGCGGTTTTGGGTAATCAGCACCGTTTCGCCGTCTGAATTTTGCAAAAATGCCAGAAATTGCCCGTTGGGTGATAAGGAAAGCTGTTCAATCTGCGGCAAAGCGGCAAAGGCTTTCACAGGCAATTCGCCAGAACGTAACGGAGCCGCTTGGGTCAGGGTTTGCGGAGTCTGCTGAGTGGATTGGCAAGCACTGAGCAATAAGGGCAAAATCAGGATAAAAAGCCGGGACATGGGGTCATCCTTGGTGGTTTACACCGTCAAAAATAAATATGCCCCCAAGCATAGGACACTATCCGCCCAAGTCAATTACTGGCTTATAAACCTTCCCACGGCGTGTACAAGCCCGTGACATCCACGCCGAACATATCCAAGACCCGCCCGACGGTTTCGTTGACCATGCCCATCATCGAATCGGATTTGCTATAAAACGCAGGCATAGGCGGGAACATAATGCCGCCCATTTCCGTGACACTGGCCATATTACGGATATGGATCAAATTCAGCGGCGTTTCGCGGGGCATCACCACCAAACGCCGCCGCTCTTTCAGCACCACATCAGCGGCGCGGGAAATCAGGTTGTCGCCAAAGCCATGTGCGACGGCGGACAAGGTTTTCATGGAACAGGGCGCAATGACCATGCCTTCAGTTTTAAAGCCGCCGCTGGAAATGCTCGCGGCAATGTCGTCAATACCGTGGGTGACATCGGCGAGCGCGTACAAATCGGCGCGTTTCATGTCCAACTCGTGCTTGAGATTGACCAAACCTGCCGAAGAAATGACCAAATGGGTTTCCCATTCGCTTTGTTCCTGCAAGACTTGCAACATCCGCACGCCATAAATTGCCCCTGTCGCCCCGGTCATGCCGATAATCAGGCGTTTTTTCGCGCTCATACACCCGCCCCAAAACCGCCCGTTTCGGCAAATGCGTCGGTGGCGGTAATGAGTGCGTCGATCATTTCTTCATGTTGGGCGACATGTCCGGCGTTGGGCAAAATCACATATTCGGCTTGAGGTAAGGCTAATTTTAATTTCATACCGGCTTCCATTGGGCAGAGGAAATCTTGGCGACCGTGGATGATGCAAGTGGGGATGTCTTGCAAGACCTTGCAATGGTTAAGGATTTGGTTTTCAGTGATGAAATAATGGTGTTTGGCAAAATTCAGCTCCATGCGGATTTGTTGGAAAGTGTGGTCGGTGATGTCCATCTCTTTGGGCTGGTAAGCACTGCCTAAGGCAGTCAACGCAGCCCATCCCAGCCATTCTTTGGCGACCCGTGTCTGGGTAGGTATATCATCACTCCAGAAGATGTCACATAAACTCGCCAATACATCATCCGTCCCTTGCCCCGGCAAGCTGTCCATCAGCTTTTGCCATTGTTCGGGGAAAATCCGGTTTGCGCCGTCTTTGGCGTACCAATCCAAATCCTGTTGCCGTGCCAAAAACACCGCCCGGATCACCAAGCCGCACACTTGCGCCGTGTGTTGCTGGGCATACAACAAGGCCAAAGCACCGCCCCATGACCCGCCAAACACCAGCCATTGCTTGATACCCAATTGTGTACGGATACGCTCCATATCGGCGATCAAATCCTGGGTGGTGTTGCCTTCCAGCTCGCCAAACGGCAATGATTGCCCGCAAGCGCGTTGGTCGAACAAAATGATATGGTATCGCTCAGGGTTAAAAAACCGCCGATGGTCAGGCTTAGTGCCGGAACACGGGCCGCCGTGCAAGAACACCACGGGAATGCCGTCCGGGTTGCCGCTTTGCTCGACATACACGCGGTGTAGGGATCCGGTTTCTAAAAAAAAGGTGTTGAAAGGTTGGATTTCCGGGTAAAAAGTTTTCATGAATGGCTAGGATTAAAGGCTTTTAAGGAAACATCTTTGAGAATTTTGTAATGCTGGGTGTTGGCTGTCATTAGATCAAGGCCATAGGCCACGGCAGTTGCGCCAATCAGAGCGTCCGCAAGTTGTACGGCATGGCTTAGATAATGTTGTTCGACGTAAAACGATGCTTTCATCGAAATGTCCTCAGACACATACAGCACTTTAACCTGCCACTTTTTTAAGCTGCGTCTTAGTGCGGCCAGCTCCTGCTTATTACGCATCCCTTGCACCAACTCCATGTAAGTTACCACCGAGATACAAAAACCAGACAGGCTATCTAAGGCATCGCGTGCCACCTGATTACCTTTCAAATACCAAATCAGCACATCGGTATCGACCAACATCAGGAAAACCTACTTTTGCGGGCATTTTGCAGATAGTCTTCAACAGACTCCATATCATCCCGATCCGCCCACATCCCGAAAATATCCGGTTCGGCTTGCTTTACTGAAGGCGGGTCTGATGGTGCATAAGGAACCAGCGTTGCATAAGGCTTACCGCGAAAAGTGATGGTGACGTGTTCGCCACGACTGACTGCATCCAGGAGTTCTTTAGCGTGGATTCTAAGTTCTTTGGCAGTTGCTTTCATGAGGTTGGCCTTAGAAAAGTTATATCTTCGAAGTATGAACTTTGGAGTTGGCAACGTCAAGGTGTTGAAATTTTAGGCACAAAAAAAGGAGGGGTTTTACGCCCTCCTTTTTTGGGGTTGGTTTTAAGCGCTGTGCTTAGAAACCGATACCGACATAACCACCGGCAGTGACACCGTTGGTGTTTACACCGTCAACGTTGTCAGGCGAGTAGTGATAACGGGCATCAGCACCAACGTACAGGTTGTTCCAGATTTTGTAATCCGCACCTAAGCCGAATTGGAAGCCTGGATTCAATACGGTAATCGCATCAGATGGAGGGCTGATAACGTTCAATTCGAAACCGACTGGGACTAACCAAGGACGGAAGGCTTGGCCTTTCAGGAATTTAATTTTTGGTGAAGCAGCCAAAGTCAATTGGTTAACAGTTGCTGTTTGGGTGTTTACGCCAGGAAGGCCAGTCGCTGCACCAATTCCAGGTGTGATACCGTTAGGGGCGCGTTCGCCGAGTTCTTTGTAATCGAACATCAATTCAGCAAGCACTTCGGTGCCGTTCATCATGCCAAACAAATCGTCGTTCAAGCTCCAGTCGAAACCGGCACCGAAATACCATGAATCTTGGCCGCCGATTGCGCCATTGAGTGCGCCACCTGAATTGCCGCCAGCCGCTGTAGGATCAAGTGTGCCGCCTCTTTTGCTGTCAGCATGGCCATAACCGCCACGGAAGAAAACCATATTGTCTTTAGAGCTGGATTTTGAAGGCTCAGCTTTGACTGAGTTCATCCATTGCTCCAATTCTTGAACCTTAGCGGAATCAGCAGGCGCACCGGAACGGCCAGCTTGGGCGCGCAATGATTGCAATTCATATTGCATAGCTTGCAATTGGGCTTCTAACGCTTCAACGCGGCTGTTGGTGGCAGCAACAGAAGTGGTGCTGGTGTAAGTTGAAGTGCTGTGGCTATAGCTTGGGGTGCTGCGGTGGCTGTGTTTTTTTGCTTTTGAATGTGCTTGGGCTTGTGGTGCAACCAACATGCCAGCCATTGTCAATGCAGTGGCTATGCCCATGACCAATTTAGTTTTTTTCATCATCGTTTTGACCTCGTAAGCTTGTTATAGTTGTCTTTTGTATAAATACAACAAAATGTCTGTCACAAGGCACATCTTAGCAGTAAAGCTTTTTCCCCACAAGCATTAATGTAACTTTTTATTCACGGATAAATTGATATGAATCAATAAGTAACATAAAAATCTAGGGTGTGCGGGCATTTGTATAAAAAAAACAACAACACTTTTCCTGGCATCATAACCAATACTTTTTCGGGCAAATCCCGTTTGGCTTATAATGCCCGACACTTAAAACACGCTCACTGCGAGGTGAACGCAATCCCCCTTAGCGGCCTGCACTTATCCCCCTACATGACCACAACCACAGACATCACCCTTATCGGCGGCGGCATTATCGGCCTGCTGACCGCCCGTGAATTCCACAATGCCGGTGCCACTGTCACGTTAATCGAACGTAACCAGATCGGCCAAGAGTCGTCTTGGGCAGGTGGCGGTATTTTGTTGCCCATTTACCCTTGGCGGCAAGATGCGGCTATCAGCACCTTGGTATTGCAAAGCTTAAAGCTGTACCCGAATTTAATGGCGACTCTACTGGCAGAAACAGGCCTAGACCCGCAATGGACACCTTGCGGTATGTTGATTACCAAAAACCCGGATTATCAAGCCGCGCAGGATTGGTGCGAAAACTATGGGGTCAACGCACAAACACCGCAAGCCCATTTGCTGAATGGTTTACAAACTGAAACCGACCATCCCTTATGGCTGCCGGAGATTGCCCAAGTGCGCAATCCGCGCTTGCTAAAGTCGCTACGGCAAGACGTGCTCAATAAAGGTGTCAAGGTCTTGGAGCATTGCGAACTGACCCAAATCGACTACCGTAACCAGCACATTTGTCACATCACGACAACCTGTGGGCGGTTTCCGGTCAATGAACTGGCCATTACCAGCGGTGCGTGGACAGGTGGCTTATGCCAATCCCTGTTCGCGGACATCACAGGCCAATTGCCCATCATCGGCCCCGTCAAAGGCCAAATGTTACTGTTTGACACACCGCCAGAAACTTTGCCGTTTATGGTGCTCGATGGTGACCATTATTTGATTCCCCGCCGTGATGGCAAAATCCTTGTAGGTAGCACCGTTGAGCATGACGGTTTCGACAAGGCCACCACAACCGTTGCCAAACAGCGGTTGACGGAATTTGCCTTAAACCTGTTGCCCGCACTGCGTAACTTCCCCCAAGAAAAACATTGGGCAGGTTTGCGGCCTGGTACACAGCAAGGTATCCCGTACATTTGCCAACATCCTGACATCAAAAACCTGAGCATCAATGCCGGACATTTCCGCAACGGTCTGGTCATGGGTCCGGCATCGGCACAATTGCTGGTGGATTTGGTACTAGGCAGGCCAACCCAAGTCGCCCCGGAGCCTTACCAAATCACGGCAGCGCATTAATAACCTTTTCTTTTTTATCCACGAAAGACACGAAAACAACTAATATCCTCATGCCCTTACGATCTGATTGCAGGGCCAAGCCATTACCCGATTTTTTTTCGTGCCTTTCGTACCTTTCGTGGACAATGCGTGAAATTAGCTAACATTTTATATACCTATCATGAACTTATACCCATTACTTCGCCCTTTATTATTTTCGCTAGACCCGGAAACCGCCCACGAAGTCACCTTAAAATTGCTCAAAACCGCCCATAAGACAGGCCTAGGCAAACTGGCTTACCCTAGCGTGCCAAACCAGCCTGTCAATATCATGGGGCTATCGTTCAAAAATCCGGTGGGACTAGCGGCTGGTTTGGACAAGAACGGCGATTATATTGACGCGCTGGCTGCCTTAGGATTTGGTTTTATCGAAATCGGCACGGTCACGCCGCGCCCGCAACCCGGCAATCCTAAGCCACGCCTGTTCCGTCTGCCGGAACATCAGGCCATCATTAACCGCATGGGTTTTAATAACTTAGGCATCGACCATTTGCTCGCGCAAGTGCAAAACAGCACTTATCAAGGCGTGTTAGGCATCAATATCGGCAAAAACTTTGACACGCCCATCGCTGATGCCGCCGCTGATTACCTGATTGGTTTGCGCAAAGCCTATCCTTACGCCAGCTACATCACCATCAACATTTCTTCGCCTAACACCAAAAACTTGCGCCAACTGCAACAAGGCGACGAAATCAGAAACCTGATCGCGCAATTAAAAGAAGAGCAGCTGAAATTACAACAAGAACAAGGCCGCTATGTGCCGTTAGTGCTAAAAATCGCCCCCGATTTGGATGACGATGAAATCCGCCATATCGCGTTATTGTTGAAAGAATACGCCGTAGACGGCGTGATCGCCACCAACACCACTATCGCCCGTGACCGGATCGCAGGCCACGCGCTGGCCGATGAAGCAGGCGGCTTAAGTGGTGCGCCCGTGAAAGAAAAATCAACTTATGTGGTACGCGGTTTGGCAGCGGAATTGAACGGGCAAATCCCCATCATCGCGGCAGGTGGAATTTTGACAGCCGAAGACGCGCAAGAAAAACTCGCGGCAGGCGCAAGTTTAGTGCAGGTTTACAGCGGTTTGATTTACAAAGGCCCGGAACTGGTGGCTGATATTGCCAAACAACTTAGGACGGATCAGTAATTGTGGTTTGCTCGTTCCCAAGCTCCAGCTTCACTGCCATTAAGTTAAGAAATAACAAATAAAAATCATGGTCTTATCGTTCCCACGCTCCGGCGTGGGAATGCAGACACCAACGCTCCGGCGTTGCGTAACAACAAGGAATTAGCCCGTTTTATATTCGCGACGCTGGAGCGTCTGTCACGGCAAGTATCTTTTTGATTTTAATAAGAATTACTTAACTTAATGGCAGTGAAGCTCCAGCTTGGGAATGCAGTAGCCGAAGCTCCTGCTTCGTGTGCCTATTCAGCTTATCAATGCCAGGAAGCTAGAGCTTCCAAGATTGCGTTCCCAAGCCGGAGCTTGGGAACAAGCCAAACTTGTTTCCAAATCATATGATAAGGACTGCGCGTCCTCGCCACTGCCCCTTGCGGGTAAAGGACGGGCTGTCCTATTCGTGTTTTTTCGTGGACATAAAAAAAGGGGCGGACAAGCGTCCGCCCCTACCATCTTTTACAAGCTACGCCTTGCTACCGCACAGGCAAGTGTTATTTCAGCTCCTGGTAATACTCCGCCAACTCTTTAATCTCCGCTTCGCTCAATTGCCCGGCAATCAGGCGCATCCGGCTGTAGATGTCATTGTGCCGACCGCCGTTTTTATACGCCAATAAAGTGTCGGCAAAATAGCCGGCCTGTTGGCCAGCCAAGGCCGGGATGTCCATTTTCTCACCCCGTCCGCTGCTGCCATGGCACACCGAACACGGCGGCAAAATGCGCTTGCCATCACCCAAACTGACCATTTTTTCGGCCCTTTCTGAGGGTTTGCCAACCGCTTTGGCTGGCGGCACAGGCAAGGAACTGAACCACGCTGCCACATCCGCCGTTTGTTGCTCGGTCAAACCTTTGGCAATCGACGACATAAAGCTGTTGCTGCGGTCGTCATTGGCGTAATCGCGCAATTGTTTATAGGTGTAAGTGGCAACTTGTCCCGCCAACGCGGGGATGGCTGGAATAAGCTCACCATCGCGGTTTTCGGCGGCAACACCTTCACCTTTTGCGCCGTGGCAACTTTGGCAAGATTCCGCCAAAGCCTTGCCTTTAGTGGCATCGCCTTGTTTCACCAAATTTAAGGTATCCGGTGTCCAAGCAATTTTCGAAGCCGGGCCTGCATAGACGGCGGCAGGCGCCAGCAATGCGATAACTAATGCAATGTGTCTCATGATTAATATCCCCATGCGCTGGAACCGAACGTGTCCATAAAAAAGAACTGCAAAATTGGGAAGCCAAAACTGATTGCCATCAACACCGCAATCACTTTGTTCCACAAGGTAAAACCATTCAGATACTCCGGCAGCGTTGTGACGGCATGGATGGGCTGGGCAAATTCAATGGTTTCGCTAAAGCCCTCAGTGGCAGGTGCCAATTGGGTTCTCGCCAAGTTATAGACAAACAAGCCGCCTGATCCCAGCAACACCAAGCCGCCAAACACCATTGCCAATTCGTAAGGCTCCCACGCTAAGGTCAATAAATTGTTGTAGACCACGCTGGAAATGCGGCGCGGCTGGCCTAACAAGCCCAAAATATGCCAAGGCGTGGTCAAAATCACCATTCCAATAAACCACAACCATAATTGCATCAAAGCCATGTTATTAGAAAACAAAGGCTTTCCGGTCAGAATGGGCCACAGGTAATAAGCAATCGCAAAATAAATGATAATGGTCGTACCGCCAAAAATCAGGTGGAAATGCCCGGATACCCACGCGGTGTTATGCACCATCGCGTTCATCGCATAACTGGCGTTGACGATACCGCCGAAACCACCAAAAATCAGCATCAACAAAGCCAAAATCACCGACAAAGTCATGATATTGGTCCACGGCAACGCCAGTATCCAGCCAAACAAACCTTTACCACCGCGCAAGCGTCCGGCGATTTCCAACGAAGCAATCACCGTAAACCCCGTGACTAAAGTAGGCAGGGCCACGACAAACGTACCGACACCATGCAGTAATTTCCAGCCACTGGCTTGTTCAGGATCCATGTACAAATGGTGGAAACCAATCGGCAAGGCAAACACCGCCAAGACGATAAACGCAATCCGCGCCATTTCATCACTGAACAAAAAACCGCCCGCTTGTTTGGGCACAAACACATAAAACGCCGTGTAAGTTGGGATCAACCAAAAATACACAATCGGGTGCAAGGTCCACGCGAACAACGTCCGCGCCAAACCGGGGTCGATGGTGTCTATCCAACCCAAAGACAGCGGGATCAATTGGAACAACACTTCCAAAGCCACCCCGGCACTCGTCCACAACCACAAAATGGCATTGGCGGTCGTGGCGAACATCGCCAACGGCACAGGTACGCCTGGATTGGCCGCTTTCCACTGGCTGAACATCACCAGCATCACCACGCACCACACCCAAGAACCGACCACCAACAACGTCGCGCCTATATAAAACGCAACATGGGCGACAATCGGTGGATAAAACGTGTACAGCACGGAGGCATTGCCGCTCAACAGCGGAATCGCCGCCAACACCACGCCGAACAAGGCCAACCAAAATCCGCCCCAAGCCAAGGGCTTGTTCCAAACAGGCTGGTTTAAGCTCGTGGTGGCCGTGTAATAACCAAACCCCATGATAAAAAAGGTCGTCAACACAAATGCCATCAAGACCCCGTGGGTACTGACCGAGGCAAAATACACCGGGGCAGACTCTAACACAGGAAAAAAGCCGCTACGCTCCAAGACCTGATATTCGCCCAACAAACAAGCGACAATAAAAGCGGCGAAAGCGACCCATAAATGGCTTAACGCGAGTTTTTTTTCAGCAGCACTATTCATTGTTGCTCTCCTTTGGCTTGCGGTTTGACTGGGGCTTTCCAGTCTTCTTTAGCGATCACAGAAATATTGCTCCACATATGGTTATGGCCCAAGCCGCAATATTCATTGCACAGCAACGGATATTCGCCGGGTTTGGGGAAAGTGGTGGTGATTTCTGCGACATAGCCCGGCACAATCATCGTGCTCATGTTGGTCATCGGAATATGGACACCGTGCAGCACATCCATACTCACCCAACGGAACGTCAATGGCGTTTCGGCAGGCACATCAATATGCTTAGGGAAAAAAGAATAGCGTCCGGCCACCATGCGGATGGTGATAACGCCTTTATCATCGACTTGCACACCCAAGTTGTCTTCGGCAAATTCTTTGCTCAAATGCAAACTGGCCGAATCAATGGTTTCTACTTTACTGGGCGGGTTGATGCCGTGAAACAGCGCATCCAAGGTGATGATGCCGACAAACACGCCGACCACCGCCAAAGAAATGGCGATCCATTTGCGTTCCAATTGGTCAATATGGATCGCATTAAGCTGGGCGCACACATTTTTTAACAAGCTGGTATATTTTGAGGGTTCCGATTGCATACTGTCCCCCTAGCCGCGCGGCAAAAAGATGCCGTAATACAAAAACAGCCAAGCCACCACCATACCGCCTATCACGACAGACATTAAGGCAAAAGTCCCAACCGGCGAACTTTCAAGAATACGTTGACGGTCTTCTTCGCTCATTTGATCCATACTATCCTCTCACTTTCTAAAAGTTATTGGGCGTACCGCACACGGACGGGACATCATAGAAGGAACAGCTTTCCGGGACAGACCCGTCTCGTTTGGGTTGCTTATTATCACCATAAATGGTGAGGTAATTATAAAGACAAAGGCGTGTGCTGTCTGTTTAAAAACGCATTTCTACCTGAAAATAATAAACTTAGGAACGGACATGAATTAACTGCAACGTGTCCCCTCTCCCACTGGGAGAGGGCTAGGGTGGGGGAAATCAAATGCTCAAGTATTTCATGCCCATTCCTAAGATCACCGCCAGACAACGGCAAACCGCGATTACTCTGAACGGTCAAGTTTTCGGTTTTTGGAGCGCGGGCAGGATGCCCGCGCTCCTAAGTAATTGTGCAAAAGTTTTTTAACAATAGCGGTTGTTGCAATGCCTTGATGCGGGAGTCCAAAACATGTTTTGGACTCCAACAAAAATGTTAAAGAACTTATGCACGACTACTTACAACGTTTAAGCGAGTAGTATTACCTCCTCACTAACCCCGCTTATCCGTCATAATGGCAACGATTTCAATCCACCTGCACCCAACATGGACATCATCTTAAAAGAATACGGTAAAGTCATTTGGCAGAAAAAAGGCTACTTCCTCATGGCCTTAGTGGTTCTGGCCATCGAAGTCATGCTGGAACTGGCCGCCCCGGTTTACTACAAAAACATCGCCAACCACCTCGCCTCGCCCTATTCAGACGCGACCTTGGCATTGCTGCTAGATAACCTAACAACTGTCGCCATGCTCTATGCCGGAATGTGGCTGTCGTGGCGGTTTTTAGAAATCGCCATCATCCCGCTAGAAGGCGGCGGCATCAATTTGCTGGAAAAACGCTGCTTTGAAGTGCTCAAACAACAAAAACACGTCTTTTTCGAAAACCGCTTTTCCGGCAGCCTCATCAAACAAGCCGCCCGCTTTTCGCGCTCCTTTGAAGCCATCATGGACTGGTTTTTGTTCCAGTTTTACATGAACAGCCTCGCCGTCAGCTTCGCGTTTACCTTGTTTTACCAACAACAACCCGAATTTGCCCTGTATTTCCTGCTCTGGGTCGTGTTGTTCATCAGCTGGAGCGTCGGCTTTTCCCTGTGGAAACTACGTTTTGACGAAGCCGTCTCAGAAGCCGATTCCGTGGTCGGCGGCATCTATTCCGATGCCATCAGCAACATCTTCATCGTCAAAAGCTTCGCCTTAGAAGCCAAAGAACAAAACCGCATCAACCAAGCCTCAGACACCGTTTACCGCAAGAAAAAATTCGCCTGGACGCTCATGTTCATCTCCTTTGCCGTGCAAGGCCTCATGACCATCGGCATTGAACTCTGGCTCGTGTACCTGATGATCGGCAAATGGCAGACGGGGCATTTTGAAGTGGGCGAATTTGTCTTGTTCCAATCCATCATGATCCTGCTGATCCAACGCCTCTGGGAATTTGGCCGCAATTTCCGCAATTTTTTCACCGCCTTGGCCGATGCTAGGGAAATGGCCGAAGTGTTCCGGCAAACCGACCTGGAAACCGACCCGCCGGAAGCGCGGCCTTTAAGTATTTACCGGGGCGACATCCAGTTTCGGCACTTAGACTTTAGCTACCATGCCCACTCGCCCTTGTTTAAGGACTTTTCCCTGTACATCAAAGCCGGGGAAAAAGTCGCTTTAGTCGGGCAATCCGGTTCCGGCAAATCCTCGCTCACCAAACTGCTGTTCCGCTTCCTCGAACCGCAAGGCGGCAGCATATTATTCGACGGCCAAGATGCCAAAGCCTTCACACTAAGCGCGTTGCGGCAACAAATCTCAATGGTGCCGCAGCAACCCGAATTGTTCCATCGCTCAATCCGCGACAACATCACCCTAGGCGCAAACATCAGCGACGACCGCCTCATCGACGTGACCCGCCGCTCTCGCAGCCTAGAATTTATCGAAACCTTACCGGATGGCTTTGACACTTTAGTGGGTGAGCACGGCGTAAAACTGTCCGGCGGCGAACGGCAACGCATCGCCATCGCCCGCGCCTTCTTAGAAAACGCCCCGATAGTCGTGCTGGACGAAGCCACCAGTGCCTTGGATTCCTTGACCGAACAACAAATCCAAACCGCCATTTTTGAATTGATTAAAGACAAAACCGCCCTGGTCATCGCCCACCGCCTATCAACCATTTTAAGTATGGACAGGATTATCGTCCTAGATCATGGCCGCATCGCCGAACAAGGCACACACCACCAACTGCTCGAAAAACAAGGAAAATATTACGCGATGTGGCAACATCAAAGCGGTGGGTTTTTGGAAGGGTAAGGTTCACCACACCTCATAAACAGATGAAAATTATTTAAAATCAATAAGTTAATGCGATACCACCCCCTCTCCCTGTGGGAGAGGGCTGGGGAGAGGGTTATAAAAATCTTTTGCTTAAAAAAAACCTGTTTTATTGATGAGATCGTCTATTTTGAATGCAACGATTAAGTTTCTTATCAAAAGTCATGATTTCATCTATTTGCGAATAGCCGCATAACAAACAAACAATCAACAAAATCTAAACGTTGGTCTTTGAAAATAGTTAATGATTATCGGTCGATTACAGCGGCCTATTTCGAGGGGCAGTGCTTCTATTTTTTTTGTCGGTCAGTATCAGCCACCTTAATTCGCTTGGTAGTGCTTTGCCTGATACCTTACCGATGCGATTGGCCTTAAATCCCACCATATTCAATTGCGGGTAACAGCCTAGTACTTCAGGCAATTCGGCAAACTGATTGTTAGGGCAAAAAATAATGCGCAGCTTGCTAAGCCGGGCAAGATCATCGGGGAGCTAAGAAAGCGCATTGCCGGATAAATCAAGAATTTCTAAGGTATCCGCTAGCGCCATGATTTCGCGTGGAAAATCAGTCAGGCCACAGGATAATTTCAGATAGCGGATACCGATGAGTTCACCGGATCGGAGCTGGTCGAGTGTTTGTATGTTAACTTGATATCGGTCTGAAGTTGTTTGATTTGTTCAGAATAGCCCCAAAATCAAGTAGGTTTTTCTGGTGCCTTTCTTAACAATCGTGGTAAGTAAATCACTTTTCCATTAAAAAAATCTGATCGGGATGTTTTTGTAAATCCCAGTTAAAATCCATAAGACACAATGAAGCAGGTAGTACAATAACTCATGGCAATTTGTACCAGATGGTCATTTCCAACCAGATGGCGCATTTTGCTATTACTAATTCACCCTTTGCGGGTTAATAACTATCAACAAAACCAAATTACAATGGCGCAAATGACAAACGATACAAAAGATTTTATGCTTATTTCAATAGGTGCTTGGTGCAGGGCATCCTTTCAAGTCAATGAATTTTTGAGAGTGTGTGGAAAGCCCCCTGTTTCTTATCCGTTTGATTGGACAATTACTCCATTCGCCTCATTACAAAATACATTAAGGAAAGGGTTTGATCCCCAAAATGCCCTACATGACAATAATTTGATTTCAAATAAATTTGGTTCGTTATCAGATAATATTACCCAACTCATCCATCATCATGATTTCAATCCTACGGCAATGAAAGGATTACCACAAAGTGAACTAAATCATCATGGTGTGCCTTTAAGTGTTTTTCATTCTGATTTAGTAACTAAAGCTCGAGGTAGGTTCCTTCATACTTACGCAAATCTAGAGTCGTCAAAGAATTCTAATAAAAAACTTATGTTTGTCCGTTGGAATAGTACCGGGCATCCAGATACTCAAGTTCCTGATGCGTATGAGGGCGAAACTCTCGCTTCCTTAGCAGAAATCATTTCAGGCTATTTGGATCATGATAACTTTTCTATTCTACGGGTTACTTCGAAATTCGTTCAAGAGCAACCTACCAAAGACACCGCTATTATCGACTACGAACGTAAGATACACGGAGTTTCAGCAACCATAATTGAAAGGAAAGGATATAACGGGGATGGTACAAATAGCTTTAAAGGTGAAACTGTTTCTTGGCATACCTTACTTACCAAGTTTGTTAATGAAGAAGTCAACTAAAAACCCGCATTTCGTACAACAGTGATCGCCATATAGCACAGCATATTGGCTTTTTATAATCAGTCACATTATTGCTATTGCTAATACGACCTACACAGATCATCCACCTAACCATTGTTAAATTGACGAAATAGGAAGAGCCAAATGATCCGAACAAGACAGGAATACGTTGATAAAAATCTTCATGGTGCAAAAAACAGCCATGTTTTCCGCCCAATAATAGCAACTGGTATTATATTGATGTCAATGGGGAATATCGTGAATGCTGATGAATATTTCAATTCTGACTCATTTGTAACGCCTATTGTCAGCAATAATCCAAAAGGTGGGAGCGTTATGGGCCATTGGCTACAAAGTTTCCATGGAAAGTGTAAAAATGATTCTCTACCCAATAAAACCAGTATTGAATCCAAGAAAATCGGTTTACCTGACAAATTTACCGGCTTAATGACTCAAAATATTGATCAAATACAATGTGCAACGAAACATGAAGTACCGCTGCCCTTTATCCAGGTAGATAGCAAGACCAGATCTGTAGGAATATGGTTAAATTCAGCCGATTTGACCAATAAATCCCACGCTTTGATGAACAGTTCAAGCGCGTTTCATTTTCCGCCCAAAAGCAGGCCAAGTCCTTGGCAAAAAGGCGGAGCTGCCTCTTTGAAATGGAAAATGAAATTAAAAACATTGGAAATGCCTTCCCAACAAGGCCTTACAGGGCCTGTTGTTCCCTATGGTACGGCTTGGATTGTGATACAAGATCCAAAAACAGGGGCAAAGGTTTGGTATGGTGCGGGAATCTTTGACGCTCGTGGCGGAAATACTGATTCTGTTGGATATGATCCAGGTTCACGGCTAGCTATGATTAGCTCCTCACTCGGAAACAATCTATGGATCAAAAGTGTGAGTGGGGAAAAATACCACCAAGCCTTTTACGATGAAAAAACCATTGAAATACAAGTGACTGCCCAGAATTTGCAAGCAGGCTTAATGGCTTATAACGCCAAAGTTAATAGCTGGAAAAATAGCAAATCGCCACCATCATGGGCTGGCGGTTTAATAACATGGCCTACAGATGTCGCATCGTTTGGCAATTTTAAAGTGTTATCCATTTCAATCAGCACTGAAATTGCAGACAAAGATTCCAGTCAATACGATACAGCCATATCGGCAAAAGCTTCTGGTAATGCAGTGCCGAATGGCCCAATTAATACCCATACAGATCCATTTGCCAAACTTGGATTGTCTTTACGGCAAATTATTTTTTCTAAAATCAATCCCTGAGCGATACCCTATCCAAAAACATCACGAACCGGGCTTCAATATTCAAACTAATAAATCACCCCTAAGCTATTCGGTTTGGCGTTTTTGCTGGAGGTGGAACCCGCGACGGCGGCTTCTAGTTTTAGATGCTTGGTAAATCTACTGCCTAAATACACACAGGGAGCGACGTAGCTGCCTGCTTCTATTGAGGTGTTTTTGCCGCCAATGGTCAGCCTATCCAATTCTAAGGTTTAGCGGACGCTATCGAATCAATTAACTCCGCTGGGCGGCAGCAGGTAATATCGCCAAATTCAGCGTATTTTCAATTTCTATAGTTTGCATAAGTTTTTCTCCGTTTGGGCTTATTACGTTCAAAATAAAACGCGGCGGCTTTGTTTTTTGTTCGTTCCCAGCACCTTTTAGTTAATCATATACCAAGAAGCTTTTACTTAGAAAATACTGGAAACTAAAGCTTCCCATACTGAATTCCCAAGCGGGAGCTATCATCGCTATACACACGCATCTGGGAGCACGTCATTCCGGCATGGATTGCCGGAGCCGTCAGACCGCGTTAGCGAATCCAGAAGCCATGGACGGCGATACCGAAACAGACGGCAAGTATCACCATGGGAATTGTTCAGTAAAATCAATTGTTCACATCCCTGTGCCCTGGATTCCGGCGATCCATGCCGGAACGACGGTGTATCGTAGACACTGGAGTATAACGATAAGAGCGAGAGCCTGGGAATTAGCCAAAGCCACCCGCACAGCTTCATCGCACAATATCGGTTGGCGGCGGAAAGCCACGACCGTAAAAAAATAACACGCCTTTTGGGTGTTGGCGCGGCGGTAATTGGACATGATTTAAGTGGTTTGTGGTTTGTGGTTTTGGTAGGGTGGGCAACGTTTTTTTTGCCCACCATTTGCGGCATGATTGGTGGGCAGAAAAGCGTTGCCCACCCTACATTACTAGATCATGGCCGTATCGCCGAACAAGGCACACACCACCGCTGCGAGACAGGAGTCGAGTAGTCCGCGATAGGGCCTGTGTTTTCACGTAGCGGAGCGTAGTGAAAATGCAGGCTATCCG
>CAYUQV010000047.1:0-28225 GCA_964446885.1 uncultured Methylocucumis sp. | reverse complement strand
CTACCGGGCGGAGCTGATCTTCGGCAAAGGCGCTTAATAGCGCGATTGCCCTGACAACACCTGCCGCAGCCTTGACAAATCGGCCTTGACAAACAATCGTCCGGTACAAGCCCGCCGGATCATAATATTCCGTGTCGCCGCCGTGGGCTTGGACATCGAAACGGCTTCTTCCAATACCGCCGCAATATTGACGGTTTCTGTCCTGATATCCAATTTGCCGCTTTCAATACGGACCAAATCCAGAATTTCGTTGATGAGCTGGAGCAAGTGGCGGCTGCTTTCCATGATGTGCCCGACCGCGACTTTTTGGTCGCCCACTAAGGGGCTGAGTTGATCCAGTTCCAATAATTGCGCAAAGCCGATGATGGAATTTAACGGGGTGCGCAGTTCATGGCTCATGCTGGTCAAAAAGTCCGATTTGGCGCGGTTGGCGGTTTCGGCTTCGATTTTAGCTTGCTGCAAGACTTGCTCGATGTGTTTGCGTTCGCTGATGTTTTGGACAATTGACCAAATCACGATACGTCCACTTGGGTCTATCACTTTGAAACCGTTCAGCAAAACCGGGTAACAGCTGCCATCTTTACGGACAAATTCCTTTTCGTATGGCCCATAACGGCCATGACGGATAATGTCGCGCAATTGCTGTTGTTCCTGATCCATATACTCTTGCGGGGTAACATCCCAGAAATTGAGCGCGAGAAATTCTTCCTGGCTGTAACCTGTGGCGTTCAATAAGGCCGGGTTAATTTCCAGGAACTGGCCCGTCACGTAATCATTGAGGGCAATCCCAACTTGGGACAACTCGAACAAGCTGCGGAACTTTTCTTCGCTTTTGCGCAAGGTGTCTTCGATCTGCTTGCGTCCGGTGATGTCGGTGGCAAAACCGTTCCATAACATATCACCGTTAGGCAAGCGTTCCGGGGTGGATGTGTATTCCAGCCAAAGGATTTTTTGTTGGGGATGGACAATCCGAAAAACCGTATGGCATTGGCTTAAATCCCGTTTGGAGGTTTCTATTGATTGCCAGACCTTATTCTGGTCATCTGGATGGATTTTGGCAAAAACCGCGGACGCGTCTTCTGTGAGTGTGGCGGGGTCGAGGCCGAACAAGCCCATCATGCCTTTGCTGGCGTAAGGGAAACAACAGGTCCCGTCTTGGCGCAACACAAATTGGTAAATGAGGCCGGGCAATTCGGCGGCCATTTTGTCCTGGCGGTCAAGCAATTGCCGAGTCATGGCTTCGCGCCTCATCAGGTATTGGATGATCCGCCAACTGACCAACGCCACAATAAGCCCATAAGCGGTGACATCCCAAATCATATTCGCCCACGTCATGGGATGGTAGGCATACACTTGGTAATCCAAATTGAAGGTTAGCCAGTGTCGGCTGGCCAGCCAGCCTAGTATGACGAAACAGGCCGTATTGCCGGCAATGAGCCAAATGGCGATGCGCCCATTTAAGAACAGCACGGCAAGGAGGGCAAACAAGATCGCGTGGATGATGCTGACAGCCACCGGCCCCAATTGCAGCAGCCCGGCAAATATGCTTAACCAAGCAATGGCCAATAAGCCCGTGACGCGGAAAAGATAGGGGATGGCATCACGGCAAAGCCACATCAGCCAAAGTATGGCCAAAATGACAAGGTGCACCAGCATTAAAGGCTTCCAGCCTAATGTGACGATCCTGGCCAGGGACAAGGCCACCGCCGGGATGGAGGCGATGCTGACCCAAAGCAGCGCGTCGTTAAAAAGCCCGTTGCGCATACTGAAATAATCGTCCAGTAAAGCGTCCGATAGCTGTTCGGGGTTTTGTTTTTGCTGGAATAGGTTCATAAGCGGTGGAGGACTTTTGCCGGGTGTTTATTAATTGGATTTAATCGTCCGGCAAAGGCTAGGGTTAAGTCAATGATTGCTGGGCAGGCAGAAAATTTAGAACATTTTGTTGATGTGTAACCAGTCAACCAGTTCGTCCATAGGCATGGCCTTGCCGATAAACCAACCTTGCACCAGATCACAACCCAACTCCCTGACCAAGTCCAAATCGGTTTGGGTTTCTATGCCTTCGGCTACGGACGTGAAATTATGTTTTGATACGTTGGCCACCAAGTCTGACAAAAATGCCTGTGCCGTAGGGAGTTGGGTGGCGCGGCGGATCAAACCCCTATCCAGTTTCAATACGCTGATGTTGGCTTCTTGCAGATAATCAAAAGGCAAATCGCCGCTAAATTTGTCGACCGCCAACTTGAAACCTTTGGCATGCAAGCGCTTTAACATGCTAAAGCTTTGTTCCAAATCTTCGATCAATACCGATTCGCCCATTTCCAACACAAGGTTTTCTATGGGCAATCTGGTCGCTTGTAGGCTGGCTTTGATAAAATCAGGCAATTCGCCATCGGCCAGCCAATGGGATGATATATTCACTGATAAGATCAGCGGCAACCCCATTGCAGCCAATCTTGCCCCGCCAATAAAGGCTTTAATCAGCAACATCTCGGACAGTTGCCCGATCAGGTTAAAATGTTCGGCGGCGAGTATGAAGGCATCGGCAGGCAAAATAACGCCTTGCCGCCGCCAACGGGCCAAGGCCTCGATGCCTATCGGGCGTAAGGAAAACGCATCGGTTTTAGGTTGGAAAAACACTTCAAATTCATTGTGGTACAGACCTTCCAAAATGTCTTCGGGGCTGAGTCCTTGGCCGCTGACTTTCTTGGCCATTTCGCCCATTTTTCCACAAGACTCATTCATTAAGGTACGCAAAGCATCCCGTGCGTAAGGTTTGGACAGGCTGCCCAACAGGTGCAGGCCATGTTTGCCAGCCAGTTCAACAGCGGTTTGCAACACGCGTTCGTCATCCTGCCCGTCCAGCAAAATGATGCAGCCCTGATAATCCAATGCCGCCAAATTGTCCAACAATCGCATGCCTTCCATATCCGGCATATTGAGTTGATATAACAACAGGTTGATACGCTGATGGGGTTGCTGCAACACGTCTAAGGCCCCGCCAATATCGGTGGCGGCATATACCTTTTGGGCACCTAGGGTGTTTAACAGGCGGGTGAGCCGCCGTAAGTTTTCAGGGTCACGGTCAAGCACTAACGCCTGATAGGTTGGGGGTTGGGGAAGGGGGGCAACATCGATTTGGATGTCTAATGGGTCATTCAGCAACGCTTCGAGGTCATCTAAGGCATTGTCCAATTCGGTGATTAACGCCACCACTTTCCCTAAGCGGCCTTGTTGGGCGGCATGTTCAAGATTTTTTGCATAACTGGCAAAACGCAACGCCCCGATGGATTGGGCCGAAGATTTGAGCTTGTGCATAATCAAGGCCAGTGCAGGGGTGTCTTTTTGTAAAATATATTGCCTGCATAAATTGAGGTCGCACCGGGCCGAAGTGGTAAACAGTTCAAGCAGGCTATGGACTTGGTCGTGCTCCAATAAGCCAACGATATTGGCCAGATATGCGATATCCAAGACTGGCTGATAGTGGCAGTGGCTATCGGCCATGGGTGTGGACACGGCCAGCGGCGCGGCGAGGGTGGCGGTTTCACCTAACCAGGTTTGTAACAGGCTTTTTAAACTTTCCAAGCCAATCGGTTTTGCCAGGGTACCGTCCATCCCGGCCTGATGACAAGCGGCCATGGCTTCAGGATGGTGGTCGGCGGAGATGCCAATAATCGGCACATGTTGGTCACTGCCTTGTTCGGCCAAACGGATCCGGCACGCCAACTCCAAGCCATCCAGTTGCGGCATATGCAAATCCGCCAACACCAGGCCATAACTATGCTTTTGTAAATAGGCCCAAGCTTCTTCGCCATCTTTGGCAATATCCGCTTTGACACCTAAAACATTAAGCTGCATCCGTAGCACGGCCTGATTGGCCACATCGTCCTCGGCCACCAAAATATGGGTCAGGCGTTTTTGCGGCGGTTGCCGGGAAGCTTGTGGGGGCGTGGCAATGGCGGCAGGGTCGCTGGTTTGTTCCATACCGGCATTTAGCAAAGCGGTGAGCTTTTGTCCGGCTTGGGTGATTTCCTGGAGCTGTCCGCAAATCTCGGTATCCAAACCTTCCTGCATCAAAAGCAATTGCGAATGCCCCAAAATGGTATTGAGCAAGGTGCGCATTTCGCAACCGAGCGCAGTATCTTCGCCCAGCGATTGCTTGGACAGGGACGTGTCGGACGGCGCAATAACCTGCTTAAATGCGCTGATGTCGGTGTGGATGGAGACATATTGCGTGATGTGGCCTGAGTCATCCTTGATCGGCATCAGGGTCGATTGTACCCAATAAGGACGGCCATCGGGCGTGGTATGCCCGGTCTCGCCTTGCCAAATTTGACCGGACAGGATGGCTTGCCAGATCAGGCCGCTGTCTTTTTGCAGGTCGGCCAGGATAGGGTGCGCCCCGCCCATAAGCAGGCTTAAGGGTTGTCCGGTGACGTTGCAAAAGGGTTTATTGGCATACGTCACTAAGCCATTGCCATCGGCTATCGCCAACATGGCGTGGGCATCAAGCAACCCAAAAACCCAGGCAAACGCATGGCTAGGCAACGATTCGGGGGAGATGGCTTCTGCGGACAATAGGTTGTTTAATTTCTCCGATAGCTTAAACGTGGATTGGATGATAGGGATACAACAATCGGCGGTCAGGGGGCTTTCAATGAAATCACTCAGGATGATGCTTAAGGCTTCGGTCAATTCGGCAATATCTTGTTTGCCAATCCGTGCCGATTCGCGGCTAATCCGGTCGGCTATCGTCGTGAGTTGGCGGATGCCCGTCTTGTCAAACCCACATTTTCTCAACGCGATGAGCAGGTTTTCCAAATCCCCCGCCAGTGCCTGCAAGGAACCGATCATGCTGGAGATAATTCTGGATTATTTTGGATTTTGTTTTCGATCAACACCCGTAAAGCGGTGAAAGGCACGGGTTTATGATAAATCGGAATGCCCGGTAACAAACCGCTGGCGGCTTCCATTTCCGTGTCATTGAGTGCCGTGACAACAATGATGTCAGGCTTATGGCCGGACGTTTGGCTAAGCAAGTGGCGGATCATCCGAAAACCATCCATGCCCGGCATCCGCAAATCGGTGATGATGAGGTCGGGATTGTGCCGACCCACCATCATCAAACCCTCAAAACCGTCATGGGCGGTCAATAGTTCGATGGGCAAGGGCCAGTCGGCAAATTTGCGTTTGTACAATTCCAACTGGATGACATCATCTTCCACCACCAACACTTTGATTTGCTTAAGGGGCTGTGGAGCCATCGCCGATTTTTGCTGCGAAACCAATGAATCGACCGCCGAACGCGGGATGCGGCGATGGCCTCCTGCTGTCTTCCAGGCGGGCAATATCCCGGTTTCAACCCAGAGTTGTACAGTTGAAAGGGCCACACCGAGCGTTGCCGCAGCTTGGCGGGTGGAAATAAAGTCAGATGCTTGGCTGCTTGTTGGTTCAGACATAATAATCACATAAGGTTACAACAGACACTGCCCTATAAGCCTATGTAGGGGAGACAGTGGACATTAACGCTGCCTATCGGGCATCCTAGAAATGGCGGGCCAGGAGGGCCATCAATCAGATGGCGCTTGCTAAATTAATGATGCAAGCCGTGAAGGGCCCATTCCTCTCCGGCAAACACCCTGCTAAGTAGTGGTACAAAAGTCTTTTAACAATGAGTAAAGGGGGCGGGACGGGGTTTCAATACCCCCGTCCTTAAGGTTTCAAAGCCGCTATAGGTACTGAAAACGTTACGGAACGGGTCATAAACCCGTTCCAGTCCGCGTTATTTTATAAATGTTAAAAAAGTTACGGACACCTACTTAATCAAATACTTTTCCGTAATGGCGTTTATTGTAATCCATTTGTCAGAAAAATTATATTAATCGTCATTTTTATCATTCTTTGTTTCATTATTTTGCGAAAGTCACGAGTATAATATAAAAATATGTGATGGATGTCTGAAATTTTTTTCACTGTTGCACTGATATGGAGCGTGATTTTAAAAAATCTACATAAAAAATGATGAAAATATCGACAATAACAAAAAAATATTTATAATAAAGCCAAGAAATTAATTTTCGATGCCCTATTCATCAATAACAGGCATTTTGACAGGTGAAGGGTCGCCGTATGGGCATTTGCAGTTTTGGGACTTACAACGACAAGCCACTAGGAATTCCTTTATGAATACCCACAACCTTATTTCATCATCCGCCAATACAAGCATGAACCAAGCAGTCCTAAATCCTAGGCAAACCCCGCAAATTGAACGCAACACACCGGAAGCACAAGAACGGATCATGAAAAGCGAGTTAAAAATTGTCGTGGCCGGTAACGTAGGTTCCGGCAAGTCCACGTCAATCAGGGCAATCAGCGAAGTTCCCGTGATAGGCAGTGAAGCCAAAGCGACAGAAAGTGATGCCTTGCACCGTAAAGCGACCACGACCGTTTCAATGGAGTATGGTATGGTTCATATACAAAACACCAAATTGCACCTTTACGGCACACCTGGGCAGCGGCGCTTTGATTTTATGTCCAATATTTTGTGCAAAGGCGCGCATGGGATGGTGGTCATGATTGACAATGGTTGCGGCAACCCGTTGGTTGAAATTGATTATTACCTCAATGAACACGGCGATTTTTTGCTGAAAAATCCGGGGATCATCGCCATCACCCATTTTGACGACAACAACACCGACACCAGTTTGATCGACTATCACACCTACATCATCAAGCATGGCTTCACTTGTCCGGTGATGTTGTTGGATGCCCGTAACAAGCACGAAGTCCATAAGGTGCTGTCCAGATTATTGCTGCAAATCAGCCGCGCAAAGATTGGCAAAAAACAGCTGTCCTAAGAGCCGTTTGTTGTCATATTGTGTTTGTAAACTTACTTTTCACCACTTCTCACTTGGAAACCGTTATGAATGAATTACTTTCAGAAATAAAAAAATCCGACAGCTTTATCAAAGGTTCTGCAATCGCAACGTATGACGGGGTTAGCCATTGCCATTCCGAACTCCACGAAATGGACGAAGATTATATTGGCGCAATGAGCGCGGCCATTTTTGCGGCCAGTAAAAAAGGCGTCGCCCAATTGATTGGTGGCAAGATCAAACAAATCATCATTGAGGGCGAAGAAGGCCATGTATTGATCACATCGCCATCCGATGAATTGTTGCTGACCACCATTGCCCATGCCGGTGCCAATGTCCAAGCCATTTTGCAACAAATGTCCTTGGTTAAAGGGCGTATTTCCGCTGATGGCTTGGTGTTGGGCCAATAAACAATCCGATGATGCCTAATACCAGTATTTGAGATAGGAATTTACGGGAGGCAGGGTGTTTGTTTGGGATGAATCTTTCATGGTGGGGGTTCCTGCCATTGACCTGCAACATAAATTATTGATCGAAACCTTCAACGATTTGGAAGTGGCGATTGAAACCCATAAAGCCACGCTGGAAATCAAAAAAATCCTGAATTTTTTACGGTATTATTCGGATTGACACTTTTGCCGTGAAGAATTGTGCGCTGAAAAATTGGGCTGTCCGATTGGCGATGCCAATAAACAAGCCCATAAAAAATTTGGCGAAGTGTTTGATGGCATCTATAAAGAATACTTGCACAACCCCAGTGAAGAAATCGCCCACCGCACCCATAAAGAATTGTCCGATTGGATCATCGGGCATGTGCTGAAAATCGACACGCAAATTGGTGTCTGTTACAAAAAATCCCGCGCCCGTGCCGAAAAAGCCTGATCAGGCTTAATCCTGCAATTTCCTGCCATAAACATTTTCCACCACCCGGTAAAACCAAGCAGGTCTGGCCAAAATCACCACAAATGCGATTGCTGGTGTCACCGGAACCGGGGCAATGTCTACGATAAACAGGCATAGCAAGCTTAAAAAGCCTTTAATCCGTGCAGATCGGCTAAGTTCTAGCGATAGGGTAGTGATGCCGGATTCAGGCAACACACGCCCCGCGTAGAGCTTGGCTGCGACGTGACCGAACCATTCCGGCCTTCTCACAACAATAAACAGGCCTATCAAACAGCCGGGGGAAACCGGCCCAAAACCAATTAGGGCGAACACGGCGAAAACGGCCATACATTTAAATTGTGTCAGATTCATCGAAATTATTAGCGGTTGTCAGGAAAAGATAGCAGCGCAAACGTGCAAAAGTTTAGCGGTGGTGTTGGACGATTTGTGAAAACGCTCTTAACAAGCCATTGGCGACACTCTCAATGACGCTGGCTTGTAAGGTCCCCACGTCACGTCCTGCGGTTTGTAAAGCCTCAGCTTGCACAGTGATATAGCCACGCATAATGGCCGCTGAAAATTCAGGATGAAACTGTACGCCCCAAGCACAATCCCCCACTCGGAAAGCATGATGCGGTTCAAAACCATTACCAGCCAAATGGATGGCCTCGGCAGGCAAACGGATAACCGATTGCGCGTGTGTGACATGCGCCGAAAAAACCGCTGGCAATGTGCCTAGCAAAGGGTCTTGCTGGCCAGCATCCGTCAGGTTCACCGTCACCGTGCCGATTTCCCGGCCTTGCGGATGATAATCGACCCGACCGCCCAAAGCTTGCGCCAACAATTGATGACCAAAACAAATCCCCAAAGTGGGTACGGATGCTTGCACCGCCTGCACCAGCCAAGTTGATAGCGTTTGCATCCATTGCGTTTTGTCCGTGACCATCGCAGGCGAACCCGTCACGGCTATCCCCGAAACGCCGCCCAAATCCGGCAACACTTCGCCCGCTTCGGCGTTAACGGTCTTGATAGCCAAGCCATCCGAACATTCGCGGGCAATCCAATCTTCAAAATCCCCAAACTGTTCACGTAACACCGGAAATGTCGATCCGGTTTTAATAATCACCAAAATTTTCATCAATTTTTACCGACTATAAGATAGGGCAATGTTGTTGACCATTTATTCACATGAGGGATACAAGCCCATCAAGGGGATTGCTTGCAAAAAATTATGAACTGACGTTACGCAGTAACGTGGTGTTATCCCGTTTGCCGCGTCGAGCACCGCAGTATTTGGCGGGAATGGCCCGAAGGGGTGCGGCAAGGATGCCGCACGGCGGCAGATGGGCAGGAAGCCCATTCTGCCGTCCCCCGACAAATGCGAGGAGCGCAAGACATCAGCGGCAACCGGGCCGCCTTTTCTTTGAATACTTTCTTTTGGCGGAGCAAAAGAAAGTATTTCGCCTTCGGGTGCGAGAACCCGTTTAAATAAACTCTCGCGATAGCGACTCTACATGCTTATTTCCAACTCGGAGAAAATGTCTGCGTAACATCAGTTATGAACAGCGAGTTTTTCAACTATACCCATTTATCCGAACGAAAACAGTTTTTTTGTCGGCATAGTTTAAGATACGCTCTGTTTTAAGCCTGCCACACTCAGCCCGTTTTTATGAATTTACTCAGCCACGTTTTGCTGCGCATTATCACTGCCGCCTTGTTGTGTTTGCTTGCCGATACGGCTTATGTTTTATATCAGACCAACCAACAAGCGCAAGCCTCGGCACGGCACAACACCGAGGCCTTAGCAAAACAACTGCGTGTCCAGGCGATGCGTATCAATTCTGGGTTTGCAGGCATGGCTCCGTTCCCGGATTTTGAACTTTGGCAACAAACCCATGATTTGACCGGGATCTGTGTGCGTTTTGTGAACCTAGAAAACCATGGTGTACACAGCTTATGCCACGGCAGTGAACCATCGCAGGCCGTGCCTGAGTGGTTTAAAACAAGTTATCGGCTGTTATTCCGGCCTGATGTGGCCTTAACCGAAACCATCGGATTCAATAGCCACGATTACGGTATCCTGACCGTCACGCCCAGCGCCGAACTGGCGTTTGCCCAGGCTTGGCATGATGTCGTGCATTTGTTGGGCTTGTCTTTGGCCACCGTTTTGGCGGTATGCGGGCTGGTTTATGCCAGCATCCGCCGGGCTTTACGTCCGGTGCAGGCTATTGTGCTGGGATTGCGGCGTTTGGCGCAAGGCGAATTGAATTACCGTTTACCAGCGTTTGCCTTACCGGAATGGCAACACATTGCCGATGCAATCAACCAATTGGCGGCCACGCAACAGCAATTGCTTGATGAACGCCAAACTTTGGCGGTGCAACTGCTTAATTTACAAGACGAAGAACGCCGTTATCTGGCCAGGGAACTGCACGATGAATTAGGCCAATGCCTAGCCGCGATCAATGCCTTGACCACCTCCATGACCCAAACGGCCAGCATACAATGTCCCGGATTGTTGGCCGAAACAGCACAAATCCAACGCATCACCCGGCATATGCTCGACAGTGTACGCGGTTTGTTGCAACGCTTGCGCCCCGCTGAATGGGATGGCTTAGGCTTGGCGGCCAGCCTGCAAAGCTTGGTGGACACTTGGCAAAACCAAGCAGGTGGCAAAACCCGTTATCAATTGCATCTTGACGGAGATGCGGCCTTGTTGCCGGATGTATTGGCCATGACTGTGTTGCGCATAGCCCAAGAATGCTTGACTAATATCGCCAAACACGCCGCCGCCAGTTCAGTGGCCGTCCGCTTGGGCATCAACGCTGAAACGGTCAGATTGACGGTGGAGGATAATGGCGTTGCCAAGCAGTTGCCGTTTGCCAAATCAGGCGGCATCGGTTTGCTGGGCATCCGCGAGCGGGCCACGGCCTTACACGGGACGCTGACTTTAACCATCGCCGCGCCGCATGGCTTGCAGGTTGCGGTTACTTTGCCACGTAACACTATGATTGCCTCATGAGCATCAACATTTTATTAGTCGACGACCATGCCATTGTCCGCGAAGGCTACCGGGCTTTATTGGCCAAACAAACTGGCTTGGCTGTCATCGCCGAAGCCGCCGATGGCCAACAGGCTTACCAATGCTTTAAAGATTATCAGCCGGATGTGGTCATCACCGACTTATCCTTGCCGGGCAGCAGCGGTTTGGAGTTGATTGCCAAAATCAAACAACGCGATGCCAAAGCCAAAATCTTGGTGTTCACAATGCACCAAAACCCCAGTTTTGCCGTGCAAGCCATCCGCGCCGGAGCATTAGGCTATGTCACCAAAAGCAGCGAACCGGACGTGCTGTTACGGGCTATCCATGACGTTTACGCAGGCCGGATGTCACTCAGCGCGGACATTGCCCAAGCCTTGGCAATGGCGCAATTGGGGACGGAAAAAATGGCCTTGGATACCTTGACGGTGCGTGAATTTGAAATCCTGCACCTGCTAATCGAAGCAAAAAGCCCTGATGAAATCGCCCAGACGCTCAACATCAGCCCGAAAACGGTGTGCAACAGCCATTACCTCATCAAACGGAAATTGGGCGTGGGCAGCGACATTGAACTGATGCGCCTGGCGGTGCGTTTGAATGTGGCCGATTTATTGGCGTTGGCGGCCAGTGTCGGCAACGTGTGGAGGCCCGAAATAGTTTAGATTGCCCAGGCAAGCCTTTACCAAAAGCCCTAGCTTTGAGAACATACGCGAAATAGTTTTGTGTTATGCCGTGACAAAGCGGACGTGCAGCAAAACTCAATCCCGGCCCGACAAGGCCGATTTTTTCCTACCCAAGCATACTGATAAAACAATGAACCGATTAATTATGTGGATTTGGCTGGTATTGGCGGCATTAGTGATCAATGCTTGCAGCAGCACCGAACCTAAGGCTCCCCCAAGCAATCCTGTCACCTATCATCCCGTCACACCGCCGCCATCACAAAATGGCTATAAACCGCCCGTCCAGTATGGCGTGTTTCAAAAACCCGGTGAGTTGGCCCCGGCAGTGGAATTCTGGCGCAAAACGTATGTGCAATGGCGGCGTTCGCAAGTGGCTTTCCATGATGACCGCCATCTGGATGTGATTTATGAAGTGATGACCTTGCCGGGTTATGTGGGTGAAAGCCTGACCAGCGAACAAAAGGACATGGTCAGCGAACGGCGGGCTTATTGGAAAGCCGAATTGGCAATGCTGGAAAACAAAATGCGCTACAACATGCCCTTGACCGCCAACGACCAAACTATCATCACTAAATTGCAAGGCAACGGCAAACAACTGGGCAATATCTTGTACGGGGCCTCCGAGCGTGTCCGTTCCCAGCGTGGTACCCGCGAACGTTTCATGAAAGGCCTTGAGATCAGCCGCCGTTATGACCATAAATTTAGAAAAATCTTCCGTGACGCAGGATTACCGGAAGATTTGGCCTTGCTGCCGCATGTCGAATCGTCATTCCAACCTTCTGCCAAATCCTCAGCGGGTGCGGTAGGGATGTGGCAATTCACCAAAGGCGCGGCAAAAACCTTCATGCCTGCCGGGCATGGTGTGGATTTACGTTTTGACCCGGTTGCTTCTGCGGTCGGCGCGGCACGGTATTTGAGCTTTGCTTACCGGAAATTGGGCGATTGGCCGACGGCGATCACTTCCTATAACCACGGTGTCGGTGGCATGAGACGCGCCCAAAATACCGTAGGCCGGGATTTTGTCCGCATCGTCAAAGCCTACAACGGCCCTGCGTTTGGTTTTGCGTCGCGCAACTATTACGCGCAATTTTTGGCGGCGAAAGAAATTACCAGCGACCCGACCGTGTATTCTGCGACAGAATGCTATACCGATGAATGTTAAAGGTTTTTTCATGTGTGTTTTGCCCGTCTACGCATAGCTTTTTTGCCGGGTAAAACACACTGACCATTTGTCCCCGAACGTCACGAAAACCACCCAAAAACCAATCAAACGTATCAATAAGCCGGACTGGGCATGTTGCCCTGTCCGAAAAGTTTAATTGCACTCCAAAATAACGATAACATTGAAACTTTAGGTATGGGGTTACAAAACCCCATACCGCTCAGGAATGTTAAAGGTTTTCTAATGGGGTATCCGTGACGATCGTGGACAATTTTTCTTTTTCCAACAAGGCTTTTTGTTGCGGGCGGCCTAATTCCTGCCTAATAAGACTTTTCCTTTCACCATCCCCCCATCCCCCGTTTCCCGGCTTAGGCTGATTTGCCTGACACCGATGCCATATTGGCTGTCCAGCGTGACCAGCCAAGCGACTAGCAGGTCAAATGGGCAGTGTTCCAGCGTCAGGGCCACGTTGTCCTGGCCTTCGGGTTGCTGGCGTTTGATGGCGGATTTGATGCCTGCCTGTTCACTGCTGCTGTCAATTAAGCTGATCGTGGTCTGCCCAGGATCGCTAGACCCCGTGGGGGCGGTTGCGCGCAGTTGCGCCACTTCGCCGCCGATGCTTTGCAGGAACGTGTGCAAGCGTTGCTGGTTTTCCAGCGCGGTGCCCAGTTGTTGCTGGGCTTCGATTAGCGGTTGGTAGGTGTAGGCGTACAGGCCGCTCACCACCAGCACCGCACCGCCACCGAACAGCATTATCCGTTCGCGGGCATTGAGTTTTGCCAGCCAGTTGTTCATGGTTTGTCCTCGCGGATGTCGATACGGGCAGTGATACCGTTGTTGTCGGGGTCTGCCGATACAATTTGTACGACCAAACCGTGCGCATCATGCAGGCTCTGTTTGAATGCCTCGATTGGCGCAGAATCGCTGGCGGTGAGTTTGAGGCCCAACACTGCATTGCTAAATTCGACCGCTTGTAGTTGTACCTCAGGATGTTGCGCCAGCCATTCGCCGCTGGGGTAGAGCAAGCGCAAAAATCCGCTGCCACCCGCGTTGTGTTTACGCAAGGCAATCAGCTCCTGCTCGGCTTGGGTTTTGATGTTGACGATGCGCTTGAGATTCGGGAAAGTTTGTTGGAACAAAGCCTTATTGTCGGCTTCCAGGTTTTGTAACTGTTTTTCAGTATCCCAGTAACGGTTCAGTACAGTGCCGTATTGCCAAAGTACGGTCAGCAACAAAAACGCGGCTGTCGGTAGCCCGTGGTGCCACCTGAAACTACGGGCATGGCGTGGCTGGTAATGCCCGGTGAGCAAATTTAACAAGGGCTTCGGCGGCAGGTTGGCGGCTAACCATAACAAGGGATCGTCTATCAGCTCGGTTTCGGCAGGATTAATGCGTGTTACTGGGTGTTGACTAAAAATCCGCACAGCGGATGAATCTTGCCCCATTTGGATTTTCTCCAAAAACAACGGTAAAAAATCCTGTTCACAACCGCCGCCTTGGCATTCGCCATAACGCACGGCGGCATAATCGCCATCAAGCAACACCGACACTTCATCCGATTGATAAGGTAGGAACAGAGCTTCGGCATACACCGCCGAAAGGTTTAATCCTGCGTCTTGGCACATTTGCAGCAAGCCAGCCATGACATCATGGCCGATGGCCGCGACGGCGACTTGGCCGTCGGGCAGTTTTTGCCACGCCAAATGGTAAGTTTCCACATCATCCGCCAAGCCATCTTCTATGGCGTAGGGCAGGGCGCGGGCGATTTGGCGTTGGCTGACGGGCAAATCCACAGTAAACAACAGCACATCCGTGGCGGGCAACAGCAAGATGGGCTTGGCATCTGGCACAGCATCGGCCAAATCCTGCAAGCTACCGTGTTGGACGGTGCGGGCGTTGGCCCAATCCGTCCAAGCACACTGTTGCGTGGACGGATAATATTTGGCGAGTACGGTCTCAGCCATTCGGTAAGCTCCTGCGTTGGCGTTTTTGCACGGTGACATCACCCGTGCTGCTTCGGTTAAGTTGGCTGTCAAACAGTAATAAAATCGGTCCGACCTTTACGCGGCTGGTGAGCAAAAAATACTCACTGGCCACGCTCAGACCATGGACTCCCAAACCCAGCGGTGCAATGCTTTCATGTTTAAGGAAAGCGTCTACGTTGGCAAAGGGCTTTTGTTTGATGGCTTGCAATAAGCTTGCTACGTCCTTGTCTTCAAAGTGGGGCGCAAGGCTTTGCAAAACCTCACGCTCGGCACTGTTGACGTTAATCGGCGTATAGCGGTCGGCAACAAATACATAGGGTTTTAGGCGTTGGTAATCGGCACGGCTGATGCCCTGCACCAACAACAATTCGCTGACATCGGCAAACAATCGGTTCGCGCTACGGTAAGGCGTGGCCTTGCGTAAGTAGGTTTCATCTTCCGCACCGTTGGGGTAACGGATGTCGCTGTCGGCATCGAGCCAATCCAAAATGGCGTCCAGGCAATCCGGTTTAATGTCCAGCGACACCAACAAACGGCGCAGGCGTTCCACATCCAGGCCGCTAGGTTCACCGTCAACCAGCAAATTGTTCAGATTAAAACGCCCTTGTAAATCCTCAATGCTCGCGGCCATGTGCCCGCCTTGCACGGCGGTTTCTGGCAAGATTTGCGCCCAATCGTCTTGGTGGCTATCGGTTTTGTTATCTTCCGCATCTGCGCTTAAGGTTTTGCCCGCCCAGCTTTCCAGGCCATACACCGTGTCTAGGCCTTGCGCCGAACGCAACAGGTTTTCCGTGCGGCGCATGTCCAATTGGCGGCTGCTGGACATCGCCACCAAAGCGATGCTGGCAATGGCGAGGATGAACAGCACGATCAACAAGGCCATACCAGCCTGGGGCATAGATTCGGAGCGATAATGTCGGGTTACGCTGCCGCTAACCCGACCTACCGAAACTATCGGAACTTGGCGTTTGGTTTTCATCAGCTATGCAAAAAAAACAGCCGCTTGATTTCACCCAGACCCGGCGCGGTAAAACGCATTTCCACGGCTTTAGGCAGGGTGTTAGATGACCAAAACGGAGTCCAGTCGGTGCCGAAAAACTGCACTTGCAAATGTTCCAGCGGCAATAACTTGCGCCGCGTCGGTGTGCTGTCTTGGCTACGGTCTAAGGTTGTCCAGGCATAGCGGTATAACACGCCGTGTTCCCATTGATAGCGGATGCGTTGCAATTGGCTGGCGGTGGCGACATCAGACCAAGCCGGGACACTGCGGGTCAGCGTCAACACTTCCCCGTCCTCGCCGCCGCGCACCGCCATATCTTGCGTGCCGTAGCCATCACGCACTGCGCGTGGTACGGCATTCGCCAAGTCTTCATTGATAATCGACAACGCCATTTGCAAATCGGCCAGTTGCGCGGATTGGAGCGTGGTTTGGCTACGTGCATCGAGCAAAATTTTCAAACCTGAATAAGCCATCACCGACATAATGGCGAACACGGCCATTGCAATCAGCAATTCCAGCAGGGTGAAACCGTTAAGCTTTAGTCTAATCGGCATCGTTTACTCGATTTTGGGTTTGGCAGGCGGGGCAATCAGGCTGGTCATGGTCAGATACGGTTCTTTATCACCTTCCAAAAACACCTTGACCGTGTACTGCCAAAGACCCAAATAATTGCTGCCGACAGGCCGCACGGCTTGCCAATACCATTTGCGTCCGGCCATCGTTTCCCAGCCGTCTTGGACTTCCGGCTGTTCCGGGCTTAAGCGCAACTGCGTGATGTGGTTGCTGGCGATAATGCTGGCCAAGGTTTTGTTTTCCAGATGCCAGAGGTTGCGGGTGTTATCCGAGGTGATTTTTATCAGGCTAATCATTAAGATAGCCAGCACCGCCAAGGCAATTAGGATTTCCAGCAAGGTAAAGCCCTGGTTATCGTGGAGGTTCATTGGCATGGCGGCTGGCTAAACTAAGCCCTTCCTGGGCGGTGTGGGTCACGGTAAAAATTTCGTCGCTGTCTTTGACGCTTAAGGCAATTTGGAACACATCCATATCGCCATCGGGCGTAAAAATGATTTGGGCTTCGGGTTTACCATTGGCGTTGACGGTTTCTGCCAATGTGACGGGTTGTTTATTGAGCATCAAAGTCAAGGACATTGATCCACCTAATTCGCGGGCGCGGAACACGGCATCATCGCTGACAGCTTGCCAACCGTCTTCGGTGAGATGCAAAAAACGGTAGCCGTGGCGGTGGCATTGCACCGCCAGCGGCATGGCCCGCACCATCGCTTCCTGAGAAGCCAATCCGAACAAAGCCACCATGCGTTCGGCTTCTTGGCGTTGCTGGTCGCGTTGTGTGCCGGAGCGCATCGATAAGGTCGCCAAACTGCCCATGATGCCAATCAATACAATCACAATCAGCAATTCCAGCAGGGTGAAGCCTTTATATGCCGCAGAGGCCGGAACGGGTTTGTTACCCGTTCCGTAACATTTACAGGCATTGTCAGCCTGTTGAAACGTTAATGCCGGGGTTGCAAACCCCGTCCTGCTTGGGCCTTGGGGTGGGCGCACCCTTATTTTTGTTCCCAATTGGTAATGTCCGCACCCGCGTCCGTGCCGCCTTCGACACCATCCGCGCCCAGCGAATACAAATCAAACTCGCCATGTGCACCCGGTTGCAGATACAAATACGGTTTGTTCCACGGATCAACAGGCAAGCTGTCCAAATAGCCGCCTTTTTTCCAATTCGCCCCCGCCGCCAAGCTGTTGGGTTTGGTCACCAAGGCTTCCAGACCTTGTTCCGTGGTCGGGTAGCTGTAATTGTCGAGGCGGTATAAATCCAGCGCGGCGGTGATGGCGCGGATGTCCTGCTTGGCTTTGGTGGCGCGGGCTTCATCAGGCCGGCCCATAATTTTTGGCACGATGATCGAGGCCAAAATGCCTAAGATGACAACGACAATCATGACTTCTATTAAAGTGAAGCCGGAGAGTTTTTTTCTGTTCATGGTGGTTTCCATAATGTTCAACGAAAATGTTTCATCGTTCCCACGCTCAGCGTACCCTCAAGGGCATAAATGGGAACGCATATTTGCAACGCTCCCGCGTTGTGTAACGCCGGAGCGTTACTGGCTGCATTCCCACGCAGAGCATGGGAACGATAAAAAATATGTTTTTATGGTAGACGAGCTTCCAAAGCTTTTAGAATTGCTTGGAAATTGTTTACTTGAGCATTGTGTACATTTTTATAGTCTATATAGGCACGTAATGAAGTTAGTGCCTGAGATAATCCTTGTGTCCCGTGCTCAATATAAATTTGCTCAATAAAGTGGTTCATTGCATATGCGCTAGTATTACGCTTAAGTAATCTGCCTTCCATTAAGAATTTGTACATGTATATAAATCCACGTGCGGAACTGTTATTCAAGCCATGCTTATCTGCTAACAATGTGATTCCGTCAGTCGCAGTAAACTGTCCTGAATAAACTTGGCTTGCAATTTGGCAAGATGCAGAAATTTGTGATTCTGTGATTTTCATATTTATCTCCCAGAAAACTTACATAAATGCATATAATACAACTGACTAATTTATAAAAGAAAAATCATTATCACCGAATCAACTGGTTCATCTCAAAAATCGGCAACAAGATCGCCAGCACTATCGTTAGCACCACCAGCCCCATAAACAAAATCAACGCGGGTTCAAATAAGCCCATGGTCAGTTCGGTCAGGGCTTCCATATCGCGTTCTTGGTCATCGGCGGCGTTGGCTAGCATACGCGGCAATTGTCCGCTGGCTTCACCGCTGGCAATCAAATGGATGGTCACGGGCGGGAAGAAGCCGCATTTTTCTAGGGCTTTGTTCAGGCTTTGGCCTTCGCGCACCCGCAGGGCGGTGTTTTCGACGGCTTTTTCCATCGCGTTGTTGGCCAATACTTGGCTGGAGATTTTCAAGGCTTCCAGCAATTCCACGCCGCTATTGGTCAAAATCGCCAGCGTGCGGGTGAAGCGGGCGGTGTTGATGCCTTTGGTGAAGCGCGAAATCACGGGCGCGGTGAGCAAAAAGCGATGGTAAGCCAAGCGTGGTTTAGGGTTGCGCAAAATGGCTTTGCTGATGGCCGCTGCCGTGGCGATACCTATTAATAGATACAAACCATAAGCTTTAAAAAAGTCGCTGCAAGCAATTAAGCCCATCGTCAGCGCGGGCAATTGTTGATCCATTTTGTCGAAAACGCTGGTGATTTCAGGCACGACATACGTCAGTAAACCGATCACCACCAAAATCGACACGCCCGTGAGCATCACCGGATAAATCATCGCCATTTGCAATTTACTATGGATTTGGCCTTTGTCGCTCAGGTAATCGGCGAGCCGTTCCAGCACTTGGTCGAGCTTGCCGGACGACTCGCCCGCCGCCGCCGTGGCGCGGTACAACGGTGGAAAAGTGCTGGGGAATGCGCCCAAAGCCTGGGCAAAGCTTTGGCCTTCAAGGATGCGTGTCCTGACTCCTAACAAAATCCGCCGCGTCCCCGCCGATTCCAATTGTTTGGCGATAATCCCCAAAGCCTCGTCTATCGCCAAACCGGAGCGCAACAAGGCCGACAATTGCCGCGTGATGTGCGCCATTTGCCGCAAGCTGATGCGTGGGGCGAAAAAACTGCTTTGGGTTTTATGTTCTTTTTTCTGGACTTCGTGCAGTTCCAGCAGCGTTAAACCTTGGCTACGCAGTTGTTGCCGCGCCAATTTGACCGTGTCGCTCTCGAACACGCCTTTTTGGGTTTGGCCTTTAGCGTTGACGGCTTGGTATTCGAAGGCTGGCATGGTTTAGGAGTCGCTGGTGTTATTTATAGGTATTGAGTTTTGTCCACGAAAGACACGGCTCATTCAGCACGAAGTGAAAAGCACGAAATTTTAGTCCACAATCCCAAAATTAAGCTTCGCTTTGTTTTTATAATTCATGTTAATCGTAGGTCGGGTTACGCTATTGCTAACCCAACCTACGAATTCTATGAGCTAAGAGTATTACGAAACGATGATAGATTGTCTAAGAATTCCATTTGATCTCCAGCGTTTGTTAAATTCTGATTTGAGCATTTCACCTTCAATGCTATAAGGCAGCAATAATTTGTTTGCTTTTGATCCCGCTAATGGTGAAAAGTGTCCTTCGCCACCGTATGCTAAATAGCTAACGATCACACTAGCTCCCTCATTTACTGCATTTAGCAATTTTGCCAAAGATAACGGTGGGCTTGGTAAAATTCGTGTGTATGATTCCAGCTCAACTTGATTAATATCTAAGTCAGTATCGGAATGGAAGCTCACATCAAGTTCGAACTGCCTCAGCGCATCTGCCATGCACACTAAAAAACATCCATCCTCAGTATATCGGCATCTATTGATGATCTCATTGGGAGGAACATATATTCCATGGCGTTGGAGAACTAACCATACCGAAATTGGGCCACACGGACCAGCTAAGTTTATTAATTCATCAGGCACATCTTTTAATGGGGGATAAGGATTTTGTATTTGATTGTAAGCATTCATTTATAAAGTTCTGTGCTTTCTTGTCATGAACATCATTCCTTCTGAGTAATCCGTATCGCCTCATCCAAGCTGGTCTCCCCAGCCAACACTTTCGCCAACGCACTTTGCTGAATGCTCCTTGAAGCCAATCGGGCGTGTTGTTCCAATTCCTGTTCACCGACTTGACCGTTAATCATATTGCGCATAGCCGAATCAATGGCGATCAATTCAAATATCCCGGCACGGCCTTTAAAACCGCTGTGTTTGCATTTGTCACAACCTTCGGGCTGGTAAATTTCTATCCATTCGTCTGTTTGTGCCGGATAACCCAAACCGGACAAATCTTGTGCCGGAACCCGCTCAATTTTTTTACAGACAGGGCAAAGTTTACGCAATAGCCGTTGGGCGATGACACCCACCAAGCTGGATGCCAATAAAAACGGTTCTACGCCCATGTCGCGCAAACGGGTGATTGCGCCGACGGCGGTGTTGGTGTGCAAAGTCGATAACACCAAATGTCCGGTCAAACTGGCTTGTACGGAGATTTCGGCGGTTTCTTTGTCACGGATTTCACCGACCATGACTATATCAGGGTCTTGGCGCAAGATGGCGCGTAAGCCTTTGGCAAAAGTCATTTCGACTTTGTTGTTGACTTGGGTTTGGCCGATGCCGTCCAGGTAAAATTCAATCGGGTCTTCGACCGTCAAAATATTGCGGCTGCGCTCATTAAGCTGGTTCAGCACTGCGTACAAGCTGGTGGTTTTGCCGGAACCTGTCGGGCCCGTCACTAAAATAATGCCGTGCGGGCGGCTAATCATGTGCTGGATGGTGTCCAGCTCATCCGGGTTCATGCCCAATTGCTTCAGGCTGAGTTGGTTGGCTTGTTTGTCTAGTATGCGTAACACCACGCGCTCGCCATAGCCGGAGGGCAGGGTGGAAACACGTAGGTCTACGGTGCGGCCGCCTATCATTAAGGAGATGCGTCCGTCCTGCGGCAGGCGTTTTTCGGCGATGTCCAGTTTTGCCATGACTTTCAAACGCGAAATCACCATAGACGCGAATTCGCGTTGCGGTTCGATAATCTCGCGCAAAATGCCATCGACACGGAACCGCACAACCATGCGTTTTTCGTAGGATTCAATGTGGATGTCCGAGGCGTTTTCTTTGATGGCTTCGGTGAGCAGGGCGTTGATGAGGCGGATGATCGGTGCTTCGTCTTCGCTTTCCATCAAATCTTCGGGCGTTGGCAAATGCTGCGCCATGTCGGCCAAGTCCAGGCTATCGCTTAAGTTTTCGACCATTTGCTGGGCGTGTCCGGCCTTTTGTTCGTAAAGGCTTTGCAGTGTTTGCTCGAATTCGGTTTCGCTGATTTTTTGGTAAGTGGCGGCTTGGTTCAGGAAACGCCGGGTTTCAAACAAGGCCAGACTCGGTGTCCTATCCAAATACAGCACCCGGCAAACCGAAGCCTCGGTTCGCACGAGGATGCCGTGGCGTTTGGCGAAGCTGTACGCGGGCAATTTCGCCTCAGGTGCGGCGGTATCGTCAATCATCGCGGACATCAGCGGGGTAAGGCTTTGGGCAAATTGGGGGCAAGTTTGGGCAAGACCGGGCTGTGTTCTTGCGGCATCAGGAAAATGCCGTTCTTGCCCGCTTGTTGTTCTTTGCCGCGCATATCGTTGTATTTGCTGTTGGATAAGGCGGTTGCCGTTTCTGGGTTACGCAGGATTTGCGGACGCAAAAACACCATCAGGTTCTTTTTGTTGACGGCGGTGTTGTCGTATTGGAACAGCCGGCCCAGATACGGGATGTCGCCCAACAGCGGCACTTTGGTGATGGTGTCTTGGACATCGTCTTGAATCAGGCCACCCAGCACCAGGATTTTCCGGTCATCGACCAACACGGAGGTGTCGATTTTGCGGGTGTCGATGGTCACGCCATTTTCGGAATCGGCGGTGGTCTTATCGACGCTGGACACTTCTTGTTGGACTTTCAGTTTGATGACGTTGCCTTCGTTGATTTGTGGCGTGACCATCAATTTGATGCCGACATCTTGGCGTTGCAAGGTGGTGAATGGGTTGGTCGCGCCGCTGGTGTTGGTGGTGAAGCTGCCCGTTTTGATACCGATGTTTTGCCCGACCAAAATGCTCGCTTCTTCATTATCTAAAGTCACCAAGGACGGCGTGGACAGGATGTTGACGTTATTGTCTTCGGCAAAGGCCGACAATAACGCCCGCAGTTCGCCGCCGATAAAATATCCGACGCTCAAGCCTTTGCCCGCGCTGCTGATGAAATCGCTCAAGCTGGTGACGGTGTTGCCGGAGGTGTTGACGTTGCTGACCAGGCCATTTTTGGCTTCGCTACTCCAATCGACACCGATTTTTTGGTCTTTTTTGTAATTGACTTCGGCAATGATGGCTTCGATATGGACTTGGGCGCGGCGGATGTCCAGGCGTTCGACCACAGCTTTTAAGGAGCGCATTTTGTCGGCGGGGGCGGTAATGACCAGGGCGTTGGTGGCTTCATCGGCGCGGATGTCGACTTCTTTTTGCGTCGCGGCTTCGGTTTTCGCGGGCGCGTTGATGTCGCCTTTGGTCTTTTGTTTGATGCCTGTTAACGTTTCTACCATGTCTTTGGCCAACGCATAATGCAGGTAAATGACTTCGGTGTCGCCGTTATTGGCGACCGGATGATCCAATTCCTCCAGCAATGCCCGCACTTCGGCCCGTGCCGCCGGGTCGCCGCTCATTAAGATGGTGTTAGTACGTTCGTCCGCCACTAAGGCCGGGATGAATGCGCCATTTTTTCCGGCGTTTTTGCTGGCGATCAGTGATGTCAGGGTTTTTACGGCTTCAGCGGCATTGGCTTGTTCGAGACGGATAACATCAATTTTTAAGTTCCCTTGGCGGTCTATCTGCTCAATCATTTGCGCGAGGCGGCTGACGTTGCCGTAGGTGTCGGAAAGGATGATGGTGTTGCTGTCCGGGAACGCCGACATGAAGGCATGTTGAGGCATCAGCGGCAACAGGACTTGTTCAAGTTGCACGGCATCGACATGGTGGACTTGGATGACGCGGGTCATCAGCTCGTCCATACCGGATAGCTTGCCGGGTTGGTTCAGTTCTTGTTTGGCGTTGACGTTCTGGACGATTTTGACCAGATTGCCGTCCGCCACGGCAGCAAAGCCATGCACTTTCAGGATGGACAGGAATATCTCGTAAATTTGCCCCGCCCGCATCGGTTTGGCAGTGACGACGCTCACCTTTCCGGCGACATGCGGGTCAACGATGAAGTTTTTCCCGGTGATGTCCGCCACGGTGTCGATCATGACCCGCATGTCCACTTCGTTCAGATTTAAGGTGAATTCGTCCTTTTCGGCCCTGGCATTAAGGCAGACGGTCAGGAGCAGGGTGGCGAGCAAAAAACGCAATGGCATGATGGGCAAAATTTCAAAAATAAAAAGGCGTGTTATGGCGTTGGCTCGGCTGGGGCAGAGTCTGGCTCAGGTTCAGGGCGGCTTAATGGCAGGGTGCTCAGTTGGTTATCAATCCGTAAAACCACCTTGTCCGGCGCGATGTCTTGGACGATGCCGCCACCTGCCAGCGTGTCGTTGATTTGGTAGGTTTTTTGCGGTTGCCCGGCCGTTTCGATTATCGCACGGGCTTTATGGCCACCCAAATAAAACACACCACGCAGTTTCAGTTCGGCAGGTGCGTCTGCACTGCCATCCGTGGCCAAGGCGGTTTGCGGTTCTCCAAACAGATGCCAACTGCCAAGTTGGGAGTAATCAGCGGCAGTCTGGCTTTGATCGGTAGCCGACGGTGCATCAAATGCCGTTGGCGATGGTTGTTTGTGTAATAAACCGTTTGCCATCACAGCGGTTAACAGTAATGCAGCCAAGATTGCCGCTAAGATGGGGTACGGGAACTTAAAGATTCTGCTTAAGGAGGCGGGCACTGTGACGATTAACGGGTTTTTTTAGTGGGGCTGACAAAATCATCAAAGACCCGTTTGTTTTCAATGGCCATTAATTGGTATTTTTCGGTCAAATAATCTTTTAGCCAAGTTTCCACGTCCGTTTGATTTTTGGCGGCATCATCCAGTTTGACTAAGCGTTGTCTGAGCAAATGGGGAGGCATCAGTAACAGTTCAATGTCACTCATTGCGACATATTTGTCAGGATTGAGGTTGTTGCCATTGATGATTTTCTCTAACTGGTTCCTTTTCAGGCCTAAGCTATGGTTGATTTCAGCGCGTATTTCCAACATGGCAGGCAACAAGTCACTGCCCGTGTAAGCGTCATCAAACAAGCAATTGAAACGGTTCAATAAATAATTGATGGCAAAACGGTAAACATCAGATTCCCTGACAAAAAGCCTTGCTGCAATGGCCTGTACGGCGGCACGGTCACTTTCGACCAGCCTTAAGGAAATGATTTGGTTCAGTTCGTTCAAAATGCAACTCCCTCGGAGCCTTGGGTAATCAATGTCGCATTTAAGATAGAAGATAAATGTTACAGAAATACTACAGCGGGGAAGAATGCAAAAAATTGGACTACAATTGTATTACATTACACAGAACTTTCACGTTCCTGTAACGATTTGCTCGTATTAACTATGAAAAAATAACATCGAGTTGAAGTAAGGCAATAAGCATCAGGCCGCAAGGCTAGCTTATTCAGGTGTGTTGCATAAACAAACAAGCTTGCGCCGCTGCTTAAAGTGATAGGGCTTTGGGTAAACGGTGAAAGATGGGTTGTTTAAAGATACCCGCCATACTGCCAGCGGTTTTGCTGTTTTTATTTTTAGTTGACGAGGATAACATGAAAAAATTGATATTAGGCGCGGCAGTTTCTGCTGCATTGTTTGGCAATGTAGCTCATGCAGCTATCGAATTTGGTGGTAACGGCATGCCAACAGCGGCCACTTTAGCGGATAGCACCGTGGTATTTTTGGCGGGTGCATCAGCCCAAGCAGAGTTGTTTGACCGCGCTTTGTTAGATGGCACTAAAGAAAGTATCTGTAAAAAAGGCACTGTCCATAAATTCATGGATCCTCCATCAGGCAGCAACCAAAAAGCGTATTTGTGCGAATTGAACACGGCAGCTAATGGCAGCACCACGCCTAACACCAACATCCCTAACTTAGGCAGGTCTAACCTGTTGTTCTATAAACGTGACGAAGGCGGTTCAGGCCCAGGCGTTTACCAAATCGTAACCCCAGCGCAAATCGCATTCTTGGATGTCACTACCAATGGCTCAGGCTGTATTGCTACCACCCCTGGTTTGTTTGCCTCCACAAGAACTTGCGCTTACAACAAAGACACTAACCGCACGCTGGCAACCCCAACGTTTGGTGTATCTGACGTAAACCCACAAATCTTTACTGTCGGTGGTGAAAACGCGCCTGCCAGCACAAAACCTGCTACGCCTCCAAACCCATCACCAACGACTTATCAAATCATTCCAGGCCCAGCGCAAGTATTCGGTGTGACCGTTACTACCAAATTGCGTAATGCCTTGCAACAAGCCCAATTCCCTTCAACTAGCGCTTGTAACCCAGTCAATGCTGGTTACACTGATTTGGCAGGCACTGCTGCTGATACTGCTGATTCCGAAGGCTGTATGCCTAACCTGAATTCAGACATGATCGCCGCGATTTTTGCCGCTTATCCAGCGCCTGCTTCCCCATTGGTCGCTGGTGTCAGCGCACCCGCTTTTGGCGCGGGTAAAATCCACCAATGGACACAAATCAAAACAGGCCCATCCACTGACTTGTTTACCCAAACTATTGCTGCCAACAAACCAGCCAATGCTAAAGTCCATATTTGCAGCCGTACCCAAGGTTCAGGCACGAAAGCACAATTTGGTGTCAAATTCCTGAACACAGTCTGTTCAGCGAACGGCGCTAAAATGGTTAGCCATGCCGACCACAGTGCGATTGGTGAAGTCGGCCAATCCTTTTTCTTAGCAGGCCCTATCGCCAATCCTGAAGGAAAAATGAGGCCAATGGTCCATGCCATGGCATCAGGCGGCGGCAACAGCGAATGTATGGATGAATTGAACAGCGGCGCGGCCAACACGGCGGGTTCTTTTGCGCCAGGTAGTGCTTATGGTGCACCCGGTGCAACAGCGGTGCGTTGGGCCATTGGTTATAACTCTTTGGACAAAAACTCCAGCTTAAGTGCAGGCTACCGTTTTGTTAAAATTGACGGTGTTTCGCCAACGTTAGAAAACGTTGCGGCAGGTTTGTATCCTGATTGGGTTGAAGGCACGTTCCAATATAACGTCAACGTCTTGAAAGATGCTTCTTTGAAAGCATTGGTTGTCGAAATGATTAGCTCATTTGGTACGCCTTCAGTCATTAGCTTCGTCAACACCAGTGCAGGAACCCAGACTTTTGGTACTACTGGCTTCTTGGCGATCCCTAACTCGACCCATCCAGCCCCTGCCAATGGCTTTGTTAACCTTGCCTCACCTGTTAACCCACTGAGCCATGCGTTGTTCCCTGCAACAGCGGGTAACGCCACCAACGATTGCCGTAACCCTATCATCTATTCAAACAACCCTGCCAACAACACCCAGGGTCTGCAATTGAAACCTTAATATCATCTGATAGTAAGCGTTTGTCTAAAACAGGCCAACCGTCTTAGGACGGTTGGCTTTTTGGCGTTTAATTGTCACTGTTTAACGCATATTTTTGTTTATGCAATTGGCTCACAGATTGCCCGGCGCCCGCTTCGTCACCGCTAGGGGCACGCACATCACCTTCGGAAAGGTAAGTGAAAAACATCGGCATGAACACTGAGATCGAGTAGAGGGCAAATAGGCCTGAGACCGCAATCAGAAAATTATAAAATAGTTTGATGTTCATTGTTGGCTCCTGGTTTTTATAGTAAATGTTAACTGCTTACAACTTTATATATACGGTAAATATCCTTAATGGCAAGGACTTAGCAACGAAAAGGGAATCTTACAAATTGGCGTTTGCCAAATCCCTAAGCATTAAAAAATCACAGAGTTAGCCCGTCGCCACTGATAGCCAGTTGGCCCACTAAACCATAATCCTTGCCGATTTCCGGTCGGGTCTTTGCAGGCGGCTTTCCGGCTTGTCATCAAAAAGTAATAAAAGCTTCATAAAATCCCTTGAATCACGCCACTTAGCGCATTGCGCCAAGGTTTGGCCATTATCCGTCCCGTATCCAACCACCTCATACATCATTACAATGCCTTTACTTGAAATTCAGCGGGGGCCGCTGTTCACGTCAGCCCTATTGTGCCTGTTTGTCACCGTTGCTTCGCCTGTGGCCAGTGCCGCCGATGCGGCGCAAGAGCAGCAGCCACGTTTTGATTTGTTTGAATTGCGCGTCAAAGGCAACACCTTGTTGGAGCGAAGCGTGTTAGAGAAAACGGTCTATCCGTTTTTAGGCCCACAAAAAGACATTGATACGGTCGAAAAAGCCCGTGATGCCCTAGAAAAGCTCTACCATGCCAACGGCTACCAAACCGTAGGTGTGGACATCCCTGAACAGAACGTGCAAAACGGTGTGGTCTATTTACAGGTGGTCGAAGGCAAAGTGTCGCGTTTGCGGGTCAAGGATTCGAAATATTTTTCTTTGGGCAGCATCAAGGCAGGCGTACCGGAATTGGCGGAAGGCCATGTGCCGAACATGCCCAAAATGCAAGAGCAGCTTGCCGTGTTGGATGGGCAAAGCGGCGACCGCAAAATCACGCCCGTGTTGCGTCCTGGCGAAACGCCGGGAACGGTCGATGTCGATTTGAAAGTCAAAGACGAACTGCCCCTGCACGGCAGCTTGGCTCTCAATGGCCGTAACACCGCATCCACCAGTTTGTTAAGGCTGGTGTCCACCTTGCACTACGATAACTTATGGCAAAAATTCCACAGTGCGTCATTCACCTACCAAGTGTCACCCGAAGAAAGTGACGAAGTCGATGTCATGGTCGGCACGTATTCAATGCCTATTTTCGATAACGCGGCAAAGCTTGCCATGTATGCGGTCAGTTCTTCTTCAGCGGCGGTTGTCAATGGCGGTGATTTTAACGTGTTGGGCGGCGGCGAAATTTACGG
>CAYUQV010000046.1:0-29478 GCA_964446885.1 uncultured Methylocucumis sp. | reverse complement strand
AACTTCCATTCTTTCAGGTTTTTCAATAGGCCGCTCTTTTATGTCGAACTCAGGTAAGGTTTAGCGTTAATAGGTAGGAAAAAGGCTGGCGTGTAAACCCCGGCCTTTTTTATGGCTGTTGGTTTTAATGCGGAGAAACCTTAAATGCCAAAAACAGGTTTTGACTAATGACTGATTTTAATTGACATCAACTGACTATGCTAAAACTCACTGAACTCGCCCCCGCTGACACTCAGGCGGATGATAGCCTGACCTTGCCTTTTGAAGCCCGGCAAAAAAGCCGTTTGCCTGCTTGTACGGATGGAGGGGTCAAAATTGGGGTATTTTTGCAACGTGGGCAGTCTTTACGCTCCGGGGCGGTGCTGACGGGGACTGAAAAATTTAAGGTCATGATTAAGGCCGCGCCGGAAACTTTGTCCGTGGTGCGCACCGATGATGCCTTGCTGTTTGCCAGGACGTGTTACCACCTCGGCAATCGCCATATGGCCTTGCAAATTTTGCCGGGCGAGTTGCGTTACCAAAGCGACCATGTGCTGGATCATATGGTGGAAGGCTTAGGGTTGACGGTCACGCACGAAGAGTTGCCATTCGAGCCGGAAGCGGGGGCTTATCATCATCATGGCTGATCTTGCGCTGTTACGCCTTTTGCAATTGGTCAGCCCCGGCTTACCGATAGGTATGTACAGCTATTCGCAAGGCTTGGAGCGGGCGGTGGACGATGGCTGGGTCACTAATGCCGCCCAAGCGCACGAATGGATAGACGGCGTGTTGCAAAATGGCATGGCGCGGGTGGATGTGCCTGTGTTGTTGCGCTTGTTTAACGCATGGCAAAACCAAGACCACGCGGCAGTAAAACGCTGGAGCCAAACCCTAACTGCCTGCCGCGAAACCAGCGAACTGCGCGCCGAAGACCGCCAAACCGGACAAGCCTTGGCGAAATTGCTGGTGAAATTGGCCATGCCGGAAGCCGAAGCCTGGCAACGTCAATCGGAAGCGACCTTGGCAACGTTGTTTAGCCTGGCCGCCGTGCGTTGGGGCATAGGGTCGCGCCAAGCCGCCATTGGCTATGTTTGGGGCTGGTTGGAAAACCAAGTCTTATGCGCCGTCAAGCTTGTGCCTTTGGGGCAAGTCGCTGGACAGCAATTGTTGCAAAGCTTGGCGGCACAAATCCCCGCCCAAGTCGATGCGGCGGCTTTGTTGGATGATGATGGCATTGGCGGCAGCGCGTTTGGTTTGGCCTTGGCGAGCAGCCGCCATGAAATGCAGTATTCGCGGTTGTTTCGGTCTTGAGTTTACCCAAATAGCCTGCTTAGAAAAGGATTGGCGTTCAGTTTTGGTTGCCACGGCGCAACGCTTCAACTTCGGCCAACGAAAGCCCCGTTGCCGACACAATCACCTCAATCGTCGTACCGCAAGCCAACAAGTTTCTGGCAATCGCCACGCTTTGTGCTTGGGCGCCTTTCCGTAAACCTTTTTCCATGCCTTTTTCCAAACCCTTTTCTAAGCCTTTTTCTAGACCTTTTTCCATGCCCATTTGATAAGTCGCCAGTTTTTCCACTTCAATCGTCAGCATTGCCAGTTCCTCTCGAATATCTAAATTTAAATCACGGTTGGTTGCCAGGATGTCCAGCATATCCACATAGTCGCGCAAGCGCGGCAGGTTGTCGGAAAATTTGTTGCTCAGTTGCATCAGGATAGTGTGGACGACCTCACGCGGCAAGCGCTCCTGAAAGTCACACAAAATCGCCAGCACCCACGCATCGGGCGAATCCTTGTCCAGCAAATCCGCCAAGGCCACCCTGTGCATGTCAATAATGTCGTAACGGTAGCTGAAAATGGGCATGTCGAAACCATCCGCCATCCGTAGTTTGTCCTTGCCAATGTACACCAAATATTGCCGGACTGGAAAGCCCGGATGCTCAAGCAACACATCGCTCAAATAGCGTAGCATCCGCACGGGCATGTGCTGTTCGTTACTGTTCTGGATTTCGATATGCAGAATGAAATGGCCGCTTTCAGCACCCGATACCCGCGCCAACAAGTCCGCCCGGCGTTCCTCAACGCGCTGGCTTTCCGTGTCCAGCAGCTCCACCTCGTCCACGGACAAGCCAAACAAATGCACCGCAAAATCGCGCACGATGTTCTTTAGGATGCGTTTAGAAATGATGTCTTTGTCGCCCATGAGTTGTCCTGTGTTTTAGTGGCGATTATACGGTAAACAAGGCGAAGTAATCGCCATGCAATGCAAAGGGGTGCAGCGTACCCTACCAACAATTGCAGGGCGCATGATAACCTAACAGTTCATGTCGCCCACTCGCCACGCACAAAAATCATGAGCAAACTCTTCCTATCGCATAGCTCCAAAGATGACAATCTCGTCCGCGCCCTACAACAAACCCTTGCCAATATGAGCCAAGAGGTTTGGATAGACTCCCGCGAACTGAAAGGCGGTGATTTGCTCTGGCCTGACATCCAACGTGCGATAGAACAGGCTGATGCCTATGCGGTGTTAGTTAGCCCGGATGGCTTGCAGTCAAAATGGGTCGGCAAAGAATTGCGTCATGCCCTATCGGTACAAACCCAACGCGGCAGGGACAATTACCCTGTCATCCCTTTTTCTCTGAACCAAACCCAACTTGGCGTATTGGAAGAGTTTTTTGATGACGAGTCGTTGTACATCCCCATCAACAGCGAAGCTGGCGGCCTAGACAAAGCAATTAACGCCATCCTAGTCGCCCTTGGCAAACGCTTGCCTTCTGACCCTCAGCCCACGCCCCAGCCCAAAGCTGAACCCTTAGAAGAGCTAGTGCTGGAACTCACCGACCTAAAACTCCACGATTCAGACAACAGCCGCCGCGCCTCGGCAAAAGCCCGCTTGGTTTACGAACCCGCCACGCCGGGGCAAGAAAAAACCTACAGCCTCAAACGCTGGTCATTCATCGCACCCATCGGCCCTATCGAAAGCGACGAAATCCGTTGGTATCTGGAAAAATTCCCGCAATGGCCTGGCGACCATTTCCAGCCCCGCGCCAAAAAAGTCGAGCAAGACTTGATCGAATGGGGCAAGCAACTCTACGAAGCCGCGATGCCGCTAGCGAAAACCAACAACGTCCTGCAAGCCTGGGCAAAAATTGCCAGCCACGCCAATCGGCGGTTTTCGGTGTACCTCGATACCACACCAGACGATGACCTAGAACCCGCAGCCGCCGAAACCGCCCGCGAAGCCGCCACCTTATTGTTGGGCTTGCCTTGGGAATTGCTGCACGACGGCAACAATTTCTTGTTCCAAGGCGCAAAACCCACGCGGGTGCGCCGCCGCTTGCCTAGCACCCAAGTGCTGGATGTACCCGTCGTCGCCCCGCCCATCCGCATTTTGCTGATTACCGCCCGCCCAGAAGACGCATCCTGCGACTACATTAACCACCGAGCCAGTGCCTTGCCCTTAGTGGATGCGATGGAACAACTCGGCGGCTTGGTGGAATTGCGCTTGCTCAATCCTCCGACTTTGCCCTCCTTAAGCGCAGAACTTGACCGCGCCCGCGACCAGCGCCAGCCTTACCACGTCGTCCATTTCGATGGTCATGGCGTGTTTGACCGCCAATGTGGCTTAGGCGGCTTGTGTTTTGAACACCCGCAAGACAGCGACAAACTCGATCAACGACGCCACCAAACCATTTACACCAACCAACTAGGGCCATTGTTGAACCAACACCGTATCCCGCTGGTGTTTCTGGAAGCCTGCCAAACCGCACAAGCCGAACAAGCTTCGGAATCGGTTGCGTCCGAATTGCTGAAAGTCGGCGTGGCTTCGGTGGTGGCGATGAGCCATAGCGTATTAGTCAAAACCGCCAGCGTGTTTGTCGCCGCCTTTTACGCCAGCTTGGCGGATGGCGGGCGCGTTGGCGATGCTATGCTGGCGGGGCAACGTAAACTCAAAGACGACAGCTTTCGGGGGCATGTGTTTGGCAAAGGCGAATTGCACCTGCACGATTGGTTTGTGTCCGTACTGTTCCAAGAAAAAGCCGACCCGCAATTGTTCCGCGCCATTCCCAGCCTGCAAACCCAAGCCGATGTGAAAACCGCGCTCAACAACCGCATGGGCGCATTGCCGCCCGCACCGGACACGGGTTTTATAGGCCGCAGCCGTGATTTGCTGGCTTTGGAACGCCTGCTGTGCGGAGCCAGCAACGGCCCGCGTTACGCGGTCATCCGTGGCCAAGGCGGCGAAGGCAAAACCGCGCTGGCGGTGGAATTTGCCCGCTGGCTGGTGCGCTCGCAGCAAATCCAGCGCGTGGCTTTTGTCTCGGTGGAAACCAACGGCAACGCTGCCGCCGTGCGTTTCGCCTTGTGTCAACAACTGCACATCAACGACAGCGCCACGCTCACCGATGCCAACAAAGCCCTGCAAGCCTTGGAACGGGCTTTGACAGAACAAGCCACGCTGCTGGTCATCGACAACATGGAAAGCGTGTTGCTGCCGCCCTATCTTGCCGCCACCACGCCCGATGCCTTAAACGAAGACGCGGCGCGGGAACTGCAAGCCATCCTCGACCTGTGCCATAAATTAAACGCCATCGGCGACACCCGCCTGTTGTGCACCAGCCGCCAAGCCTTGCCCGCGCCTTTCGCCAACACCCAGCACCTGCGCGAACTCAAGCACTTGGCCTTAAACGATGCCGTCGAATTGGTGGAAAAAGTCTTAGGAGGAGTCGAAACAGGCGCAGCCGCACGCCGCAGCCAATTGGAGGACATTGAAGATTTAGTTAAAGCCGTCAACTGCCACGCCCGCAGCTTGGCCTTGCTGGCAGAACCCATCCGCCAACGCGGAATCACCGCCACCCGCGTGGCCTTGGTGGATTTGCTGGCGGACATGGATAAACGCTTCCCCGGCAACCGCGAGCAATCCTTATACGCCAGCGTGGCACTGTCCTTGCGCCGCTTGTCGCCGGACAACCAGCAGCGGGTGCAGGCGTTGGCGGTGTTTCATGGCAGTGTGGATTTGAATGTGTTGATGTGGATGACGGAATGGGAACAGGAAGATGTAAGTGACTTGGCGCTGGAACTCATCAACACTGGCTTGGCAACGGCAAATCCCTCCTTCCATATCAACCTAGACCCTGCGCTTTGCCCCTATTTGCGTGAGCAATTGACAACGGTAGACATGGGCAATTTAGGACAAGCACCAGTCCTGCCTCAGACTTTCGCTGAATTACAAACCCGTTGGGCAGCGGAAATGCGTGACTATGTGAACTTCCTTGTCGAACAAGCCAACCAAAAACCCGAAATCGCCGCCACGCTGACCTTGCTGGAACTCTCCAATCTGTTCGCGCTACTGGAATACAGCCAGCAAGCCGATGATGCGGCGGCAACCATAGACCTTGCCACCGCTCTCTACCGCTTATTGCAAAACTTGGGCAAACCACGCCTGTTGGCAAAAGTCGGGCAAGTGCGCGATGCCGCCGCCAAACACTTGGGTGCAAGCTGGAATCACGCCCAGTTTCAGGCTCAACGTACCCGCATCGAACAACTGCTGGCAGACGGGCAATCTTCCGCCGCACTTAACGCGGCGACTGCCTTGTTGCAGCAAGCACGGACAGCAGGAGCGCAGGCTTATGACAGTGCGATGGCGTGTTGGCTGCTGGCACTGGTGTTGATGAAGACGAGCAACTCCGCCCCCGCCTTGCCGCTTTTGAAAGAAGCTAGAAAAGGTTTTACCAAGATTGCAGCGGCACAAGGTGACAAAGCGGCGGCAAGGATGGCTGCCAAGTGTCTCGCTGTGCAAGGGGATTGCCTAAGACAGTTAGGACGCTTTGATGAGGCGGCTAAGGCTTACGAAGAGAGCATAAGATTGGCTGAGCAATTAGAAGACGAACGCCAAGTCGCGGTAGGCAAAGGCCAGCTAGGCACAGTTTATTTTTTTCAACGCCGTTACCTACATGCCTTGGATGTCCACGAACAAGCCCGCGACCAGTTTGCCAAACTGCAAGAATTGGGGATGGTCGCCACTGCATGGCATCAAATCGGCAGGACTCATCAGGCCGCAGGCCAGCCGGAAGCGGCAGAAGCGGCTTATCAGGAAGCCTACCGACTTGAGGTGCAATTGGGCGATGCCGTTCGACTAGCCAGCACTTTAGGCCAACTGGGCATTTTGTATAGCGATGTCCTTAACCGCTCAGAAGAAGCCACTCGCTTTTTTAAGCAAGCGGCGGACATCTTCAACCAATTCGGCGATAAGGAGAAAGAAGGCCGGGTGATGAACAACCTCGCCGACACCTTACGCAAACTCCGTTGTTATGACCCAGCCCGCGCCGCCATCCAACACGCCATCACCTGCAATGCCGAATTCGGTTATGCCGCCGAACCTTGGATAGCTTGGCACATCCTCGCCAACATCGAAACCGACTGCGGCAATCTGGTAGCCGCTAGTACCGCCAAACAAAAAGCCATAGCCGCTTATCTGGCCTATCGGCGCGACGGCGGCGAAAACCACACCAATGCAGGCCGCATCGCCCACGCCGTCCGCCAAACTCTCAGCTCCGATGGCACAACCGCCGTCATTGCCTTGCTTGAAGCTTTTCTAGTTGATTCCAAATGGCAGGCTTTTCACACCTACCTAAACGCCCTCATCGCCGTCCTAAACGGCTTTCACGACCCCAGCCTCGCCGCTGCCGATGATTTGAATTACAGCATGGCTGCCGAAATTTTGCTGCTGCTTGAAACCGTGCAATAACCGGAGTGCGTATCCTCTGGGGCATAAAGGCATCTTGCCCGCCCGTGTCGCCCGTATGGCAGGTTGGCAGTTGCGGGCGGGATGCGCCCGCACTCCTTGCGGGTTAGCTCACGTAAGGCGCATTGGTAAGCAGCGCATTTTCTGTAGTAAAGTAGGGCGGGCAAACCGCTTTTCCGTTTGCCCACCTTTGCCTGTTACAAATGGTGGGCAGAACAGCTTGCCCACCCTACAAAAGGAAATAACATGAATGACAAACCTGTATTAAGAGTGGGAATCGGTGGCCCGGTGGGGTCTGGTAAGACTGCGTTGGTGGATGCGTTGTGCAAACGGATGCGTGACCATTTTGAAATCGCCGTGGTCACGAATGACATTTACACCCGCGAAGACCAACAGTTTTTGATCCGTAGCCAAGCCTTGCCCGAAGAGCGCATTATGGGCGTGGAAACCGGCGGTTGCCCGCATACGGCGATCCGCGAAGATGCGTCGATGAATTTGGCGGCGGTGGATGAGCTGATTGAACGCTGGGAAAATTTGGATTTCATCATGGTGGAAAGCGGCGGCGACAATCTCAGCGCGACCTTTAGCCCGGAATTGGCGGATTTGACGATTTACGTGATAGACGTGTCGGCGGGGGATAAAATCCCGCGCAAAGGTGGCCCTGGCATTACCCGTTCGGATTTGTTGGTCATTAACAAAATTGATTTGGCTCCGTATGTGGGCGCGTCCTTGGAGGTGATGGATCGGGATGCCAAGAAAATGCGTGGTGAGCGCCCGTTTGTGTTCAGTAATTTAAAAACAGGTGCGGGGCTTGCGGATATTGAGGCCTTTATTATTGAGGCTGGGATGTTGGATACGGCGCACGCTTAAACGGTGTGCCATGATTTAGGAAGTCCCGGCAAGTATTTAGCCTTGCCGGGGCTTTATTGTGGACGGCAAATTAATGCAAATCGGCTTCTATGTCGGTGTTCACCCACGCGACGATTTGTGCCAATTTTTCCGATAAATGTCTGATTGGCCCGAATGGATTTAAGGCATGATGGTTTTCGGCAAGGCTTGCCGTGTCATCGTTGAACGCGGGCTTATTGAGGGGCGACGGTTGGGAAAAATAGTCGCTGTCTTCTGTGATTGAAATGCTCGGTTTGTGCTCTTTTTCAGAGGCGAAGGCCTTAGTGGATATGGGTTGAGCGGAAATGACAATAAATGCGGTATAGGTGGCGATTTTGTTGAAATATTTTTTCATGGCGGTCACTTTGCTGGGCTGTTTTATGGTTATTTTTATATAACAAAGTAATGTTGCTTACTTGCGTATCCTTCAAGCTATTTACGCGCCATCATGAATTAATGATTAAATGTCATTAAATTCAATTTGTTATGGTTTTTTCTGATGGCGGCGGCAGTCTTTTGGCGAAAACTGCTGTCATGAACCTGTCAATTTAGGTTCATTTCGACTATTTTACGCCTGTAACCGTCCTAAAGCCTATTGGAATTACCAACTCCTTTTCCGCCACTATCCCTACCTAGCTTTAGTCTTCACTAAAACTATAAGCAAGTTAAAATTTGAGTTAAGCTAATCAGCTTTGCAATTTTGGTTAACGCAATGTCCGAACTACGATCAGATCATTTATTGGCCTATTTAACAGAAGTGCGCGGTAACGGCATGGATGCGCGGGTCGTTCCTGAGCATACCAATGATATGCCCTTGATTAAAATTGACGATGAACTCATTTTGGCTGGTCATGTCGGCTCGTATGTGGTGGTTCGCCAGTCTTCAATTGCCGTGATGGCCTTGGTTTTTAAGATTTGGGAAGAAGACCGTTTTGATAACCAAAATGATCGCCAAACTGACCGATTTATTTCATTGATCCCAGTCGGCGAGCTTCAGGAGGATGGGGGATTTGTCCGTGGCGTGCGCCATTACCCGACACCCGGCGCAAAAGTGTTTGCGGTGGGGATCAGTGAAATCAACGCCATTTTTGCAAGGTTTAGGAGTTATGGATTTTATATCGGGCAATTGGCCTCCCACCGCGATTATCAAGTCAGTTTAGACCCCAAAGCGTTCTTTAGCCGCCACTTTGCCATTATCGGCCAGTCCGGTTCCGGTAAATCGTGGACGGTCGCCAGCCTTATCCAGAGTACCATCACCGCGATGCCCAACAGCCACATGATTATGTTGGATTTACATGGTGAATACTGTTGGAAATCCGAGAATGGCCTGGTCAAATCGGCATTTCCTAGCCATTTGGTGAATTATGTGGATGCCACCGAAATGGAAATGCCGTATTGGATGATGAGCTACTCCGAATTGGTGGACTTGTTCATTGACCGCGAAGACAAAAGCGCGACCATGCAAATGTCGTACATGCGGGAAGTGATACAGCAGCTCAAACGCAAAGAGGCCAAAAACATTGGTTTATCAACGGTCACGGTCGATACGCCGATTTATTTTTCTTTGGCGGAAATGTACATGCACTTTAAGTCGGCGAACGAGGAACGGCGCGAGTTCGGTAAGGTGCAAGGCGCGTTGTTCGGGCAATTTGATGAGTTTTTGATACGGATGCAAAGCCGTTTCAACGACGTGCGCTATGACTTTTTGCTCAAACCTAAAATCCGCAATTCCTCAGAAAGCATGGCGGCATTGTTGCGCCAGTTTGTGGGTTTGGGCCAACACAAGGCCAACATCAACATTGTCGATTTAAGCTCCGTCCCGACTGACATACGCCCCGCCATTTCGGCGCAAGTCGGGCGGTTGGTTTATGAATTTAACTACTGGAACCCTAAGCGGCGCGAGTTTCCGATCACGCTGATTTGTGAAGAAGCACACGCTTATATCCCTAGGGAAAAAGGTGGCCAATATGACGGTACTAAGAAGGTGATGGAGCGTATTGCCAAAGAAGGCCGTAAATATGGCGTGTCGATTGGCGTGGTCAGCCAGCGGCCTACCGAATTGTCCGAAACCATGCTGGCGCAATGTAGCTCGTTCATTTGCTTGCGCACGTCCAACCCGGAAGACCAGGCGTATATCAAAGGCTTGATGCCCGAAGCGGAAGGCGATTTGGCGGATATGCTCAGTTCTTTGGGGCGTGGTGAAGCCTTGGTCTTGGGTGAAGCCGCCCCGTTGCCTACCCGTGTGCAAATCTACCGCCCTAATCCAGAACCCAGAAGTAATGACGTGGATTATTACGAAAATTGGCGCGGCGGTGCGCATGATCTGGATGTCGAAGAAATCGTTCAATTGTGGCGGACACAGGTCAAAAAATAGTAAAGCCTTGCAAGTTGTTAAATGGATGGTAATGGCAAGCCTTGGCTGAGTATCCCGTAGCCCATCCATAAGCCTATCGCGGTATAAACCAACCTAGGCACCCATTCGGCTAAGGCTTCATCTTGCAAGGCCAAGGTACTGGCATCTATTTCAGTGAAATGCCGCAACGTGTCTGCCAGCCGCCCGCTCTGTTCGCCGCTATTGATGATCTGTAGTGTGCTGGCAGGAATGCTCGGCACACAGCCTAATACTTGCGCGGCACTCGCCCCGGTTTTCATCCTCGCTAACGCTGGGGCAAATTGTCCCCTAAGCGGCGTATTGCTGATGCTGGCTACGGCATTAGGCAGCGCGTTGGCAAAATCCATCCCGGCCTCTAAGAGCATCGCCAGCAAAAAGAAAAAATGGTTAAGCTGGCGCTGAGTGAGCCATTTGGCGACAGGCGGCAACAAGCATTGCACATTATGCCATTGTGCCGTCAAACCCAACGCTGCCAAAATATGTGGCAGACGGATCAATAAACTGATACCCGCCGCCAAAATCAGCAGGCTTCCGGCACTGGCAAACAGGTACTCGCCTAAACTGATTTTCGTGGTAATGAGGGCAGGTAACGGTTGGATAAACAGCGATGCAGCCAACACAAACCCAGGCAAAGACAAACGTGAGCGCATTTTTTTCTGGCGTTTGGCTCTATTGCCGTAATGCCCTGCCAATTGCCTGTACAACGGCGCGAGCTTGCCGCCTTGTTCAGCGGCGGCCACTAGGGCGCGGTGGTTGCTGTCAAACAGCCCGGCCTTAAAGCCCGCTTCGGCAATAGCTTGGCCTGCTTTCAGGCGGTTTGGCATGGTTTTCAATCCCTTAGGTAAGCCCTGCTGGGTCTTGGCGATCATCGTAAAAGCTTCGGCGGCAGGAATCCCTGAGTTTTCCAAATGTGCCAAGTGCAAGAACAATTGCGCGTATTGCCCGGCATCGGGCAGGGTGTGGCGGCAGGGCGTTTTCATCGTAGGCTCCATCAAAAATTAAAACATTTGCCAAGTTGGCCTTTTGCAGTGACATTAAAGCCTGTTAAAGTGACCCACGGATACCCTTTGGAACATAAAAACACCGCCCCGCCAAAATTTTTTGTCCACGAACAGCACGAAACAACACGAAAAAAGCAGTATTTTATATAACAACTTGATTTTACTATTTAACTTTTTGCACTTGAGGGTTTCGTGGCGCGGGCCATTTAAGGCCGCGCAGTCCTGTACCTTAAGTAGTCGTGCATAAGTTCTTTAACATTTTTGTTGGAGTCCAAAACATGTTTTGGACTCCCGCATCAAGGCATTGCAGCAACCGCTATTGTTAAAAAACTTTTGCACAATTACTTAATCCTGTCAGTTAGTACGATTCCCCCCTTTTCGTGTTTTTTCGTGCATTTCGTGGACAAAAATGCAGGGTGTGCGTAACATCACAGTCAGGTAATATTCCACTAAAAATCCGCTTCTTCCATACTGGCAATCACGCCAGGCCAACCGATTTTTTTCCAATCCAGTCATAACTCATGAGTAAACAAGAAAAAACCCTGACCATGACGGTGTTGATGACACCGGACATGGCGAATTTTTCCGGCAATGTGCATGGCGGTTCGTTGCTGAAATTATTGGATCAGGTGGCTTATGCCTGCGCCGCCAAATATTGTAAGCAATATGTTGTCACCGCCGCCTTAGACCAAGTGTTTTTCAAACAACAAGTGAATGTCGGCGAATTAGTGACATTTTATGCACGGGTTAACCATGTGGGTCGCTCGTCTATGGAAATTGGCGTGAAAGTGGTCGCCGAACATTTGCACACCTACGAAAAACGCCATACGACCTCGTGTTTTTTTACGATGGTGGCGATAGATGAACACGGCAAATCCGTGGAAGTGCCGCGTTTGCAACTGGAAACCGATGAAGAAAAATGTCTGTATGCGGCAGCGGAAATGCGCAAAAAACTGCGCCAGGAAAGTTTGGAACGGAGCCGTGCGTTAATGAATGACAGCGAGGATGAAGACTAAGTGGCTTTACAAGAGAATTTTGAACAACTGCCGTTAAAGGACTTTGCCGAAAAGGCGTATTTGGATTATTCCATGTACGTCATTTTAGACCGCGCCTTGCCGCATATCGCCGACGGCCTAAAACCTGTACAGCGGCGTATCGTTTACGCTATGTCCGAGCTGGGTCTGACCGCAACGGCAAAATACAAAAAATCAGCGCGTACCGTCGGGGACGTGTTGGGTAAATACCATCCGCACGGCGATTCGGCCTGTTACGAGGCGATGGTCTTGATGGCGCAGGATTTTTCCTACCGCTACCCGCTCATTGACGGGCAAGGCAACTGGGGTTCACCGGATGATCCGAAATCGTTCGCGGCGATGCGTTACACCGAATCACGCCTGACGGGCTATGCCAACACCTTATTGAGCGAATTGGAACAAGGCACAGTCGATTGGACGGACAATTTTGACGGCACGCTAAAAGAACCCGCGCTGTTATCGGCGCGGCTCCCAAACATTTTGCTCAATGGCACTATGGGCATTGCCGTGGGCATGGCCACCGACATCCCGCCGCATAATTTACGCGAAGTCGCGGATGCTTGTGTCGCCTTGTTGGATGATCCTGAAAGCACCTTGGAACACGTCCTGAGCCACGTCAAAGGCCCTGATTATCCGACCGATGCCGAAATCATCACCTCGGCGGCGGACATGCGCAAAATTTACAGCACAGGTGGCGGTTCGGTAAAAATGCGTGCCAAATATGAATTGGAAGATGGCGTGATCGTCATCACCGCCTTGCCGCATCAAGTCTCCGGTGCGAAATTGATGGAACAAATCGCCGCGCAAATGTTGGCGAAAAAACTGCCCATGATCGAGGATTTGCGCGATGAGTCCGACCACGAAAATCCAACCCGCTTGCTGATTATCCCCAAAACCAAACGCGGCCTGGATGTTGAGGCTGTCATGTCGCATCTGTTCGCCACCACCGATTTGGAAAAAAGCTACCGTATCAACCTGAACATGATTGGTTTGGATGGCAGGCCATTGGTGAAAAACCTGCACGAAATCTTAGTTGAATGGTTGGCGTTCCGTACCCAAACCGTGCGCCGCCGTCTGCAATTTAGATTGGATAAAGTGCTGGCGCGTTTGCATATTCTCGATGGCTTGCTGATTGCCTATCTCAACATTGATGAAGTGATCGCCATTATCCGCAATGAAGATAAGCCAAAACCCGTGCTGATGGCACGTTTTGGCCTGAGCGATTTGCAGACAGAAGCCATTTTGGAACTGAAATTGCGCCATTTGGCGAAATTAGAAGAAATGAAAATACGCGGCGAACAGGACGAATTGGCGAAAGAGCGCGACAGCCTGGAAAAAACCTTAGGCTCCGAACGCCTGTTGAACCGCCTCATCAAAAAAGAACTGCAAAGTGACGCTGAAAAATACGGCGATGCCCGCCGCTCGCCCATCGTCGAGCGCGAAGCGTCACAAGCCCTAGATGCAGTCGCCCTTATCAGCAACGAGCCTGTGACGGTGATTTTGTCGGAAAAAGGCTGGATACGTTCCGCGAAAGGCCACGACATTGATGTCGCTAGTCTGAATTACCGCTCCGGCGATGCGTTTTTGGACGCGGTCAAATGCCGCTCCACCCAGCCTGTGTACCTGTTTGATTCCACAGGCCGTGCCTATACCACCTCCGCCCATGATTTGCCGTCCGCCCGTACTCAAGGTGAGCCTTTGACAGCGCGGCTCAATCCGCCGGGCGGGGCCGTGTTTACGCATATTCTGGCAGGCAACCCGGACGATTGGGTGATTTTGGCAACGCACTTAGGCTTAGGGTTTAAAGTGCAATTGCAAGATATTTTGACCAAGAACAAAGCCGGAAAATCGGTGATTGCCTTGGCCGATGGCGCGAAATTACTTAAGCCCGTGTTTTACAATGATGAGGCCGATTTAGTGGCCGTGGCGACCCAGCAAGGGCGGCTGTTGATTTACCCCGTCGCCGAATTGCCCGCCCTGGCGCGTGGCAAAGGCAACAAACTGATCCAATTGACCACCAGCGAAGTGCAAGCAGGCAAGGACAGCGTTGTCGCGGCTGTAGTAATACCGCAAGGCGCGGCCTTAAAAGTGTTGTCCGGCAAACAGTTTTTGACCCTCAAATCCGCCGATATTGCCCAATATTCGGGCAAACGTGCCCATCGCGGATCACCGCTGCCAAGAGGTTTCCAGCGAGTGGATGGCTTGGTTTGTGAAGGGTGAAGGTTGTGATCGTACCTTTCAGGTTTTTAAAACCTGAAAGGTATTTTTTCAGATTAGCTGTTTAGTCCTGCCTATACAAGCTATAAGCTTGCCCAAATTAACCCTCCACCAAACTCGCCAAGTCAATCACAAACCGATATTTCACATCACTTTTCAACACCCGTTCATACGCGGCATTGATTTGTTGGATGGGGATGATTTCAATATCCGAGGTGATGTTGTGTTCGGCGCAAAAGTCGAGCATTTCTTGGGTTTCTTTGATGCCGCCGATTAGAGAGCCGGCGATGTTGCGGCGTTTGAAAATCAGATTGCCGACTGCGGGTGATGGGTGCGGCTGGTCTGGCACACCGACCAGGCACAGCGTACCGTCACGTTTTAGTAAGGCCGTGTATGCGTCCAAATTATGCGGGGCGGCGACGGTGTTGAGGATGAAATCGAAACTTAACGTGTGTTGTGCCATTTCATTGGCATTTTTTGACACGACCACGCTATCTGCGCCCAAACGTTTGGCATCGGCGATTTTGTCCGGTGAGGTGGTGAACAAAACCACTTCCGCCCCCATCGCTTTGGCAAATTTCAAACCCATATGGCCTAATCCACCCAAGCCGACGATCCCGACTTTATCGCCTGCGCCCACTTGCCAATGCCGTAACGGCGAATAGGTGGTGATGCCAGCGCATAACAAGGGTGCGGCGGCGGCTAAGTCCAATGAATCGGCGATTTTTAGGACAAAATGCTCATCAACGACGATATTGTCGGAATAGCCGCCATAGGTGTTGCCGCTGCCGTGCGGGTCGGGGCTGTTATAGGTGAAAACAGGGTGGTTGCAGTATTGTTCCAAATCGTCTTGGCATTCTGGGCAAGTGCGGCACGAGCCGACCAAACAGCCCACGCCCACCGAATCGCCTGCTTTAAAAGCAGTGACCGCGCTGCCGACTTTGATGACTTTGCCGACAATTTCATGCCCCGGAACCATCGGGAACGAAGCGTTGCCCCATTCGTTGCGGGCTTGGTGAATATCCGAATGGCACACCCCGCAAAACAGGATTTTGATATGCACATCGGTCGGCAACAAGGCGCGGCGTTCAAAGCGGAAAGGCACGAGTGGCGAGGTGTTGCTATGGGCGGCGTAGCTGAGGGTTGGGTACATGGTTGGCTCCTTAAGTCTGGTGACGTTAATGCAGGGTTGCATGTCTTGATAATACAGCCGTTGTTACGGATTGTTGGCAATAATAATCGCCCGTTTGGGTGCGGGCAAACCTTCGAGGGTTAATGTTGGGTTTTCAGGGTCGAGAAAATCCGGTAGTGAATGGAAGCGCATCCAAGGGGTGCTGCGTTGTTCTTCGGTGCTGGTGATGGTGACATCGACGACGCGGACGTTAATGAACCCGCACCGTTCTAGCCAGCTGACTAAGGTGGCGGGGCTGGGCAGGAACCAGACGTTGCGCATTTTGGCGTAGCGGTCTTTGGGTAATAACGTGTCACCTAATTCCCCGTCTATCACGAGTGTTTCCAAGACCAGTTCGCCGCCTGTTTGCAGGCAGCCTTTTAGCTCTAACAAATGGTCGATGGGTGAGCGGCGGTGGTAGAGCACGCCCATCGAAAATACGGTGTCAAAGCATTGTAAATCACGCGGTATGTCTTCTATGCCTAAAGGCAACACATAGATGGGGGCCGGGCCGTGCAGGGTTTTGATGAGCTTAAATTGCATGACATTGAGCAACATCGGGTCGATGCCGATCACCAGCTTTGCCCCTGCGCCCAGTATCCGCCAACAATGGTAGCCGTTGCCGCAACCGACATCTAAGACGCGGCGATAGGTGAGGGGGGCGATGTGGTCTTGCAGACGTTGCCATTTCCAATCGGAGCGCCATTCGGTGTCGATGTGAGTGCCAAATAATTGGTAAGGGCCTTTGCGCCAGGGGTGTAGGGTTTGCAGATGGTTGGCAAAAGTTGGGTGTTGGTCGGCGTGTAAGTCGCCAAAGCTGCCGATTTGGACGGTATCTTGGTTGATTTGGATAGTGCTGGGGTTTAGTTTGGGGAGTGCGTCAATGGCGGCCTGCCATTTGGGTAAATCACCGTGTTTGCTGGGGTCAAAGGCTTCGGCGAGTTGGTTGGGCAAGGCTTGCGCCCAGGCTTCTGCGTTGTTAGCAATCAGCTGCTCGAATAGGTTTGGGTCGTTAGGCATAGGATTTACGAATTTATCAGCAAAAATTCAAGAGCCCTCACCCCGGCCCTCTCCCACGGGGAGAGGGGGGTATTTAACAAATTTATTAAAAGCGCGGGGCTTAAACGCCAAACACCCCTATTTCCGATGGCTGGAAATAGGGGTGTTTGGTTTTGGGGATGTCGTTGATTAAGAATTTTTTTCGACTTTGCCTGATAAGGCTTCGGCGTTGCGTTTTGCCAAGCTGTCGATGACCGCGTTTAACGAGCCTTTGGTTTGCATTTCGTTGTTGAAGGTGGTGCGGTAGTTGGTCACTAAGCTAACGCCTTCAATCATGATGTCATAGGCTTTCCATTGGCCATCGTTTAAGGCCATGCGGTAGTCAATCGCCACGGGTTGCTTGCCGGGTTGCAAGACTTCGGTTTTGACGATGACCTTTGTAGCGCCGGGTTCCATTTCCATTGGCAAGAAGCGTACAGTCCATTCTTTGAATTCTATAAAGGCGCGTGAGTAAGTGCGCACCAATAAGGTTTGGAATTCTTGTTTGAAACGGCCACGTTCTTCAAGGGTGGCGGTTTTCCATAATTTACCCAATACCAGGGCGGCAATCCGGTCAAAATCGACCCGTGGGTAAATGGTTTGGTTGACAAACTGGTTGATTTTACTGAAATCTGTGGTGAAATCTTTTTCTTGCATTTGCGCCTGCAACTGGACGGATGCCGCCTCTATCGCTTGTTGCGGTGCTGCCAAATCAGATGCCATTCCTCTGTTTAGGGGCGCAACAGTCAGGAACAATGCCAAAAATGTCAGTAATAGTGTGTGTTTAGCCTTCATAAAATCCTCTAAAATGCAGCGTGAGCTTTTAAGTCAATTTAAAATGAATTTAGTTTCTTGGTATTACAATCCCGTAAGTTTTTGCACAGCACCTTTTATTAATACCGTGTAAAAATTTATGGGATTGTAATACCCATTCAACAATTAATATTTAACCCCAAGGGGCTACGGATCAGATGACCTATCATAACATTACAATACCCACCCGTATGCGAAGAATGCGTTACCACGATTTTTCCAGACGTTTGATGCGCGAACACCGATTGACTGCTGATGATTTGATTTATCCGATGTTTGTCACCGAAGGCGAACAGCTGCGCGAGGCGGTGGCTTCGATGCCGGGGGTGGAGCGGGTGTCGTTGGATGTGCTGGTGCAGGAAGCGCAAGCGGTTTATGCGTTGGGTATTCCGGCCATCGCTTTGTTTCCGGTGGTGACGGCGGACAAAAAATCCTTGGATGCGGCGGAAGCTTATAATCCTGACGGTTTGGTGCAACGCAGTGTCCGGGCGTTGAAACAGGCCGTGCCGGGCTTGGGCATCATTACGGATGTGGCGTTAGACCCGTTTACCATCCACGGCCAGGATGGTTTGCTGAACGCTCAAGGTTATGTGGTCAATGATGAAACCGTCGCTGTGCTGGTCAAGCAAGCCTTGTCCCATGCCGAAGCGGGCGCGGATGTGGTGGCCCCGTCGGATATGATGGACGGGCGTATTGGCGCAATCCGGCAGGCCTTAGAGGAAGCCGGACATATCAATACCTTGATTTTGGCGTATTCGGCCAAATATGCGTCGGCTTTTTACGGACCGTTCCGTGATGCGGTCGGTTCGGCGGGTAATCTGGGCAAAGGTAACAAGTACAGTTATCAGATGGATCCGGCAAATACTGATGAGGCGTTGCGGGAAATTGAATTGGATTTGCAAGAAGGCGCGGATATGGTCATGGTCAAGCCAGGGATGCCGTATTTGGACATTATCCGCCGCGTCAAAGAAACCTATGGCGTGCCGACCTTGGCTTATCAGGTCAGCGGCGAATACGCGATGCTCAAAGCCGCCGCCATGAACGGTTGGCTGGATGAACAGGCGGTGGTGATGGAATCGTTGCTGGCCTTCAAACGGGCGGGTAGTGATGCGATTTTGACGTATTTCGCCAAAGCCGCCGCGCAATGGCTGAAGGATGCGCAATCATGACCGATTATTATGCGGTGCTAGGCAAGCCCATTAGCCATAGCAAATCGCCGCGCATCCACCAGTTTTTTGCGGCCCAAACTGGGCAAGATTTAAGTTATAACGCCCAGGAGGTTGCGCCGGAACAGTTTGCTGGGACGGTTAAAGAATTGTTCAATAACGGTTATTTGGGGCTGAATTGTACTGTGCCATTGAAGGAAGTGGCGTTTGCTTTTGCAGGCCAAACCACGTTGCGGGCGCAACGGGCCAAAGCGGTCAACACCTTGGCTTTGCAAGCGGATGGTTCGGTATTGGGTGACAATACGGATGGCTGCGGTTTGGTCACGGATTTGCAGGAAAATCATGGTTTGGTTTTGGCAGGGCAGGACATTCTGGTGCTGGGTGCGGGTGGGGCGACACGCGGTATTATTTTGCCGTTATTGGCCCAATCCCCTAATAGAATCGTCATCGCCAACCGCACGGTCGATAAGGCTGTTGGTTTGGCTGAAGAATTCGCTGATGCCAACGTGACAGGCTGCGGTTTTGCCGACTTGGCCGGGCAAGCGTTTGGGCTGATCTTAAACGCCACCTCCGCCAGTTTAAGTGGTGACTTGCCGCCGTTGCCGCAAGGCGTGTTGGCTAGGCAAGGGGTTTGTTACGATTTGGCTTATGGGAACGAACCAACCGCGTTTGTGCGTTGGGGCGAGGCCAACGGTGCGGCATTGAGCGTAGATGGCTTGGGTATGTTAATTGAACAGGCCGCCGAGGCGTTTTTTGTCTGGCGCGGCATCAGGCCGCCGACTGCGGCCTTGATTGCCGAGTTTGAAGCCGAACGGGGGCGCAAATGAGCCGCGAATTATGGTTGTTGAGGCATGGCAAAGCCGAGTCTGGCGAAGGGATGGCGGACAGTGACCGTCGTTTGCAGAAACGTGGCGAACAAGAAGTGTTACAGCAGGGCTTTTGCTTGCAACGGCAGGGCTTGATTCCAGATATAATGGTCTCTTCACCAGCGGTTAGGGCTTATAGCACGGCACGTATCATTGCGGAGACCTTAATTGTGCCAGACGTGCATTGGCAACAAGATGGCCGCTTGTATTTTCATGGGATTGATGCGTTAAAGCAGGTGTTGGCGGAGTTGCCGCAAACCGCACATCGGGTGTTGTTGGTGGGGCATAATCCAGATTTTGAACAATTGGCGAATGATTTGGCTGGCGTAAACCATGTGAGGTTGGCGACGGCAAGCATGGCCCGACTTGCCATGCCTGATGATTGGCAGGCTTTGCCTTCGGGTTGCGCCCGTTTGGATACGGTCATTGATCCGTTGTAATGCGGCCTAAGTCATAATCTTGTCATGTACAGGCCATAAGCTGGCTTAGTTTTATCATTATTGCCGCATACTATTTTAACTAGAGAGTTGACGATGAATTTATCATGTAATGCCAAATCGCTGTGGGTGGCGCTGGGTTGTTCCGCCGCTTTATTGCTTAGCCCTAGCGGCCATGCCGTGCAAAAAGTTGATGCAGGTATCCCTGAATATCAAAAAGCCAGCGGTATATCGGGCAATTTGTCCAGTGTCGGCTCTGACACCTTGGCTAACCAAATGACCTTGTGGGCTGAGGCGTTCAACCGTTTTTACCCGAACGTCAATATCCAAATCCAAGCGGCAGGTTCTTCAACCGCGCCACCGGCCTTGACCGAAGGCACGTCAAACCTAGGCCCTATGAGCCGGGAAATGAAAGATGACGAGTTGGAAGCGTTTGAGAAAAAATTTGGTTATAAGCCGACGGCCATTCCGGTTGCCGTGGATGCCTTGGCGGTGTTTGTGAACAAGGATAACCCCGTAAAAGGCTTGTCGATTGACCAAGTGGACGCGATTTTTTCGTCAACCCGCAAATGCGGTTACGCGACAGAAGTCCTGAATTGGGGCGATGTCGGCGTTGATAAATGGAAAGACAAAAGTATCCAATTGTACGGGCGCAATTCAGTGTCCGGCACTTACGGCTATTTTAAGGAACACGCTTTATGTAAAGGTGATTTCAAGAACAATGTCAATGAACAGCCTGGTTCCGCATCGGTTGTGCAATCGGTGACGACATCGGTGAACGGTGTGGGTTATGCGGGTTTAGGCTACGTGACTTCAGGCGTTAAGGCGGTTCCGCTGGCCAAAAAGGGTGGTAAGGATTTTGTTGCCGCCACACCTGAAAATGCCTTGGCCGGAAAATACCCGTTGGCGCGTTTTTTATATGTTTACGTCAATAAAAAACCTAACCAACCGTTGGCGCCTTTGGAAAACGAATTCATGAAAATGGTCTTATCCAAATCGGGCCAAGAAGTGGTCATTAAAGACGGTTACATTCCTTTACCTGCCAAAATCATCAAAAAAGCCTTGGCGGCCATCAAATGACACCCGATTGTATCCTCTTGAATCTGAGTGCTTTAAAATCAATAGGATGATGTTATCGAAATAATGTCCGATTGATAAAAACAAGCACAGATCATCGACGGCTGGATGAACTCCAGCCGTTTTTTTAAGGCGTTTTGTTATATCATTGTCACATTTAGTTTCTATACTCGTCCGACATGTCCGAAACCATTCCAAAATCTCCCGCTTCCGTTATGCACAAATCATCCAGTCCTTATTACCAGCAGTGGCGTTTAATTAAAGACAATATGGCGCGTTACGGGGTAATCGCGGGTGGCATGGGGGTGATTGTTGCCGTGGTCATGATCTTTTTTTATTTGCTGTACGTCGTATTCCCGCTGTTTTTGTCCGCGACGGTCGAACCCGTCGGCCAATATGATTTACCTGAAAAAGCCGTTGGCAAGACACTGTTGTTGGATGTCGAAGAACAAAACCAAATTGCCGCCCGATTTACGGATACAGGCCATGTCGTGTTTTTTGACGTGCCGACCGGAAAGCTCATCGCTAACGAAACCGTTGCCATTCCTGCCGGAGTGCAAATTGTCAGCTTTGCCCAAGGCACACCACTGAATGCGGGTGTCGTCATTTATGGCTTGTCTGATGGCACTAGTGTGATTGTCAAACATGAGTATAAAGTGGCTTATGCCAATAATGTCAAAGCCATTACACCTTCATTAGATTATCCAATGGGCGAGAAGCCTTTGTTGATTGATGAAGACCATGCTCCCTTAGAAAATATTGCCGTTCAAGTCAGTGATGGTTCGACAACGGTTATCGCTAAAACGGCAAAAAAAATCCGTTTGACCAGTTTTGGAAAAGAACAAGCCTTGTTTGCTGATGAAGCGACCCTGACTCGGACGGATGCGGCATTAACCCTGCCAACGAGTGGCGTAAAAGAAGTCCTTATTGATAAAGATGGCAATAACGCTTATTTTCTTAGCTCTACTGGGCGATTAGATTTTTACGATATTAGTGATAAAGCCACGCCGATATTGAAACAAGCCCAAAATATTGTTGAGGCAGGCCTGGAAATAACGAGCATTGCCTTTTTGAATGCCGATCTCTCTTTAATGGTAGGTGATTCCAGCGGGGTGGTTTCGCAATGGACGATGGTCAGGGATGCCAACAACCGTCCGGCGATGCAAAAAATCCGGGCATTTAACGTGTCTGACAAAGCCATTACCGCGATAAAATCTGAGCAACGCCGCAAAGGCTTTGTCGCCGTTGACGCAGCTGGCAATATGGGAATTTACCACTCAACGTCAGAAAAAAAGCTGATTAACCAAAACGTCAGCAGTTCACTCGCATCTATCGCCTTATCGCCCCGCGCCAACGCGTTGGTCATGCAATCGGGTGACGGCAAAATTCATGTCTGGAATGTGGAAAACGAGCATCCTGACGTGTCTTTCAAAGCCTTGTGGCAAAAAGTCTGGTACGAAAGTTATCCAAAACCGGATTATATTTGGCAATCTTCTGCTTCCAACAACGATTTTGAGCCTAAATACAGCTTGATTCCGCTAGTTTTTGGTACGCTAAAAGCCGCGTTTTATGCGATGTTGGTGGCCATGCCGCTGTCCTTGATGGGGGCGATTTACACGGCTTACTTCATGAATCCGGTGATGCGCCAATACGTCAAGCCTACTATTGAATTAATGGGGGCTTTGCCTACAGTGATTTTGGGCTTTTTGGCAGGTTTGTGGTTGGCGCCGTTTATTGAAGAGCATCTTGCAGGATTTTTCTCGATGCTGATGGTGGTGCCGGTTGCGGTCATGGTGTTTGCATATGGTTGGCAATTTGTGCCCCCCGTTGTCCGTGAAAAGCTGCCTGATGGCTTGGATGCCGCCTTGTTGATCCCCGTCATTTTGTTGGCCGGAGCCTTCGCGCTTTCAATCAGTGTGCCTCTCGAAGCGGCCATTTTTCACGGTTCTTTGCGTGATTGGTTTAAAAATGAACTGGGCATTGGTTATGACCAGCGCAACGCTTTAGTAGTGGGTGTGGCGATGGGTTTTGCCGTCATCCCGACCATTTTCTCAATTGCCGAAGATGCGATTTTCAGTGTCCCCAAACATTTGACCGTAGGTTCTTTGGCCTTAGGTGCGACACCTTGGCAAACCTTATCCAAAGTAGTTCTGCTGACCGCCAGCCCAGGCATTTTCTCGGCGGTGATGATCGGTTTTGGACGTGCGGTGGGCGAAACGATGATTGTGCTCATGTCCACAGGCAACACCCCGGTCATGGATTTGAGCGTTTTCCAAGGAATGCGCACATTGGCAGCCAATATAGCGGTTGAAATGCCTGAATCCGAAGTGGACAGCTCCCACTACCGGGTGTTGTTTTTGGCGGCTTTGGTTTTGTTTGCTTTTACCTTTATCTTTAATACGCTTGCAGAAGTTGTCCGCCAGCACTTACGCAAAAAATACAGTTCATTATGATGAAAGAATGGGTTAAATCAGGGGCTCCCTGGGTGTGGCTGAACGCCGCCGCCGTTAGTGTCTGTCTTATTATGATTATTTCCGTGTTGGGGTTGATTGCCGTACGCGGCGGCAGCCATTTTTGGCCTGCGCAAGTCGTCCAGTTCAACTATCAGGACGATGACGGTGCGTTGCAGACGATTATTGGCGAGCATGTCGATAGCAGTGTGACACCCTCTGCCATGGCGAAAGCTGCTGGCTATAAAATGGACGAAAAAGAAGATGCGCTGGTGCAATATCTGGTCAAGACAGGCAACCGGGACATTACTGGGGCGGATTTCCGTTGGATACAGGAGCGGCGCATTAAGCAACAAGACACGCCAAGCGGCTTGCTGGTGGTTGAGCGGCGCGAATGGGGCAATTTTTACGGGCAATTGGTGGCGGTTAAAGACAACGGCCAAGTGATTGTATCCGGTGACAACGCCCTGCCTGTGGCCATGCAAAAATTGGATTCGGCGTTGGCGATTTTCCAAGAAATCAACCATATTGAAAAAAAGGAAATCGGCGCGGCCAATTATGAATTGGAACGCTTAAGGCTTAAACAAAAAAGTTTGCAACTGAAAAAACAGTGGGATGCCCAAGCTGAAAAAGACTTGGCTGCCGAAATGGCGGTTTATAACAGCCAATACCAATCTTTTCAGGCCAAGTTACGCGAACTGAACCAACAAATCCGCCAATTTAGTTTAGTTGTCAAAGCCGATAACGGCAGTGAAACGGAAATTTCCTTGGCTAAAGTGGTGCGCATTTATCAGCCCAACAGCATGGGTGTTTTCGAGAAGCTCGGCCATTATGGGACTAAATTTATTGAGTTTTTGACCGATGATCCGCGTGAAGCGAATACCGAAGGCGGGATTTTTCCGGCCATTTTCGGTACGGTCATGATGGTGTTGATGATGTCGGTGATGGTCACGCCGTTTGGGGTTATTGCTGCCGTGTATTTGCGTGAATATGCCAAGCAAGGTTTTGTGACCCAGTTGATTAGGATTGCCGTCAATAATTTGGCGGGTGTGCCTTCGATTGTTTATGGCGTGTTTGGCTTAGGTTTTTTTGTCTATATTTTGGGCGGCAACATTGACCAATTGTTTTTCCCTGAAGCCGCCCCTGCACCCGTGTTTGGTACGCCCGGCTTATTGTGGTCATCCATTACCTTGGCCTTGTTGACCTTGCCAGTGGTGATCGTTTCTACAGAAGAAGGTCTGTCGCGTATCCCAAAATCCATACGCGAAGGCAGCTTGGCCTTAGGCGCGACTAAGCTGGAAACCTTATGGCTGACCGTATTGCCGATGGCCAGCCCTGCCATGATGACGGGGCTGATTTTGGCGGTTGCCCGTGCAGCGGGAGAGGTCGCTCCGTTGATGTTGGTGGGTGTGGTCAAAATGGCCCCGACTTTGCCATTAGATGGCAGTTTCCCGTTTTTGCATTTGGACAGAAAGTTCATGCACTTAGGATTCCATATCTATGATGTCGGCTTTCAAAGCCCCAACGTCGAAGCGGCGCGGCCTTTGGTTTATGCGACCTCGCTATTGTTGGTGGTGGTGATTTTAGGCCTTAACTTATCAGCTATTCTCATTAGAAATCATTTGCGCGAAAAATATCGGGCATTGGAAGGATAACAAACATGACAGTACAAAACGCCCCCCGCACCCATGCGATAGATATGAATTCGGTCTTGAACAACAGGACGAAGCATCATGAAAACCATGAAATCAGCATTAAAGTCGAAAACCTTAAGCTTTTTTATGGCGAAAAGCAGGCGTTGCACGGGATTAATATGGAAATGCCGAAGCAAAAAGTGACGGCTTATATTGGCCCTAGTGGTTGTGGAAAATCGACTTTGTTGCGGTGCATCAACCGCATGAATGATTTGGTCGATAATGTCACGATTGAAGGCAAGATATTATTGGATGATGAAAACATTTACGACAAAAGTGTCAACGTCGCCGCCTTGCGCAGACGGGTCGGGATGGTGTTCCAAAAGCCTAACCCATTCCCCAAATCCATTTTTGAAAACGTCGCTTATGGCTTGCGTATCCAAGGCATCAACGACAAGCGGGTTTTGGAAGAAACGGTTGAAAATGCGTTGCGTGGCGCGGCTTTGTGGGATGAAATGAAAGACCGCCTTAACGACAACGCCTTGGGCATGTCAGGTGGCCAGCAGCAGCGTTTGGTGATTGCCAGGGCGATTGCGATTGAGCCTGAAGTGTTGTTGTTGGACGAACCGGCTTCTGCATTGGATCCGATTTCAACCTTAAAAATTGAAGAGCTGATTAACGAGCTGAAAGAAAAGTATACTATTGTCATCGTAACGCACAATATGCAGCAAGCCGCACGGGTATCTGATTATACGGCGTTTATGTACATGGGGGAGTTGATTGAAATGGGCACGACCAGTGAGCTTTTCACCAACCCTAAAAAGAAACAGACAGAAGATTATATTACAGGCCGCTACGGCTGATCAGGAGCGCGACAATGGACAACAATAAAATCGGTCACCATATATCAGGCCAATTTAACAGGGAATTGGAGGACATCCGTAACAAAGTCCTGACCATGGGCGGCTTGGTCGAGCAACAAATTGATTTGGCAATACAGGCTTTTACGACCAATGATGTAGAAATGGCGGAATTGGTTATCAAGCAGGATAACCAAGTTGACACCATGGAAGTGGAAATTGATTTGGAATGCACTCAGATTTTGGCATTACGCCAACCAACGGCCTTTGATTTGCGCCTTTTGTTGACGGTCATCAAAATCATTAACGAGCTGGAAATTGTTGGTGACCTTGCCGAACGGATTGCTAAAATCTCTTTGCAGTTGTCTGATGGCGACGGCAAAAATGACCAGTATTATGAAATCCAGCATATGTCCGACTTGGTCAAGGATATGTTGCACGGAGCCTTGGATGCGTTTGCCCGTATGTCAATTGATGACATAACGACCATCACCGGGCGTGATGATGCCGTTGACCGTGAATATGCCAGCATTGTCCGGCAATTGATCACCCACATGATGGAAGACCCCAGAAACATCACACGGACGTTAAATGTGTTGTGGACAGTACGGGCAATGGAGCGTATTGGGGATCATGCCTGCTATATCTGTGAGCATTTGATCTTTATGATAAGAGGCGAAGCCGTCCGGCATTTGAGCCAACATGAATTAGAGCAAAAAATGAAAAGCTGATGTTTTTTGTAAGTGGCGGGTTAATCTCCCGCCGTGTTTACTGCAACACAAAAGCCGCCGTTTTATCTGTTAAGCCAAACAGAATAAAACGGCGGCTTTTGTGTTTAGGAGGTTGTCATCGCTGACAACCTCCGTGTCCGGTTAGTAGTTAAATTGCAATTGGGTGCGCAACAAATCCCCGTTGGCTTGCCTTAAATAATCGCTCTTGGTTGGGTCGGCGATATTGGTGCGGTTCATCGTGGCATAGGCCAAGGTGATTTCCAAGGCTTTGTTGAGTTGGTATTCGACACCCGCTTCGACTTCCTCGACACTGACTCTAGGGGCGAATGACGCGCCTTTCCAAGCACCATCATAAGTTTGCCATTTGACATAAGGCATCATAGAGCCTTGCGTCCCGAACACATTGTCAATTTTATACATGGCTTGGACATAACCGCCGTTGAGGTCTTGCCGTTCAACCGTGCCAGTTACAGGGTTGAGTGTTGGGCCTTTGCCCCAATTCCATTCTGATTGTAAGCCAAACGGTTGCGGGAACAAGATGGCATGGACAGCAACACGGTCTTCACTGTTGCCGTCAGTGGTGACGAACGGTTTGCCGTATTTGGTGCCTTCATAGGTATAGGCAAAACAAGAAGCCGTTTGGCCGTCTTTGAAGGAACAGGTATCTGAATTGGAGGTGTTGAAACGGCCTGATATGGCATCGGCACCGACTTCCAAAACTTGCCCTCGTAAACCCATAAAGCCTAAGTCAAACGGATAAGTCGAATGGGCGACAAAATAAAAATCATCATTCGCTTCTGACTTATTCACCCCTTGGCCGTTATACGCGCCAAGACCTAATACGCCATAATCCCCGGACGTTTTCAGGCCTTTTTTGCTCAAGGTTTTCCATAGTTTTTGGGTGTCCGTGGGCGACCAATACGCAAACAAGCCTAAGTCGCGCTCACTTGGCACGGCACTGTTTAGGGCATCAGCCCGGTCTAAGGTCAAACGGTTTTGTGAGGATTGCAAGTTTTCCCAACCGAAGGGGACTTTTGATTGCCCGGCTCGAATGCGGTATTCATGGGGTTTGTCGAATGCCAAATCAGCATACGCATCGCGCAACTGAGCAAAGTGCAAATCACCGCTGGTGGAAGCGAAGTCAGGTTGTAAGTAAAACGACACGTATTCATTCACGTCACCGGAAAACACCAAACGCACCCGGCGGAAAGAAAAATTGCTGTTGTTTTTGATGGAGCCGTCACCGACCGACCTTAGCTCAGGGTCGCCAGCCACACGGTCGCCGGATAAACTTTGGTTATAGCGCATTTGGGTGTAGCCGCGCAGGCTGATTTTGTTGAACCATTTTTCATCATTTTTGGCTTTATCTTCACGGTTAGCCACTACATGTTCTTCAAGTGCTTTCAGTTCATTGGATTTTAGTTCCAAATCTTGTTGGATTGCATTTAAATCCGCTTGTTGTTTGGCGTTTAGATCGGCTTGTTGTTTGACGGTCTGTTCGACTTGCACGAACGAGCCTAGTTTTGTCCGGTCAGGGCCAGGTTCGGCAAAAATTTGTTTGGTTTTGTTATCGACATAAAGGTCGAGTGCACAGGCATTGGATGATGCCGCAATCAAAAGTGTGGTGGCGATTGCCGATGCCATTTTGGTAAGTTTCATAGCTCTTCTCGGAAATAATAAAATTTGGCGAAGAGTAAGCTAGAAAAATGACAGTTTTATGACAATGTAAATAAAAAAATTTAATATGTAATTATATATTTCTCAAGTTTTTGTTTTTATTGAAAATTATAAATTTATAGTTAACTTTTTAAATGATATTAAAAGTCTGTCATTATTTTGTCATATTGAGGACTTATCCTTCACGCCGTAATTCACAATTAAATTGTTTGTTGAGAGGCAATAATGACATCATTTTTTAAAATAAAATCAGTGGTTTTGGCATTAGGTTTAGGGTATTTCGGATTGATGGGCGCAAATGCGGCAACAGTCCAAACGGTAGATGAGGCCTTGCCGGATTATAAAAAAGCCACTGGGGTTTCCGGTAATTTGTCCAGTGTCGGTTCGGACACCTTGGCTAACTTAATGACGCTATGGGCGGAAGAGTTTAACCGTGAATATCCTAACGTAAATATCCAAATCCAAGCGGCGGGTTCTTCCACCGCACCACCAGCCTTGACAGAAGGGACTGCCAATCTTGGCCCGATGAGCCGGGAAATGAAGGAAGACGAATTGGAAGCGTTTGAAGACAAGTTTGGTTATAAACCGACGGCGATTCCGGTTGCGATTGACGCGTTGGCGGTATTGGTCAATAAGGACAACCCCATCAAAGGCTTGTCGATTGATCAGGTGGATGCCATTTTTTCAACAACCCTCAAATGTGGTTATGAAAAAGACATTGCCACATGGGGCGATGCAGGGGTTGCGGCTTGGGGAAGCAAAACTATCCAGTTATACGGACGTAACTCGGTTTCAGGCACTTACGGTTATTTTAAGGAACACGCCTTATGCAAAGGGGATTTTAAAAATAATGTCAACGAACAGCCAGGTTCTGCCTCCGTTGTGCAGTCTGTAACCACCTCGACGAATGGTGTCGGTTATTCGGGTATGGGTTACTCAACATCAGGCGTAAGGATGGTGCCTTTGGCGAAAAAAGCAGGCCAACCTTTCGTAGAAGCCACGCCAGAAAATGCGATTAACGGCAGCTATCCATTAACCCGTTATTTGTATGTTTACGTCAACAAAAAGCCAAATGAATCGTTGCCGCCATTAGAAAATGAATTTATTAAAATGGTGCTTTCGAAAGCAGGCCAAAAAGTGGTCATCAAAGACGGTTATATCCCATTGCCTGCCAAAATTGTCAGCAAAATCATGGCGACTTTGAAATAATACATTTTTCGCCAGGCATTAAAAAAGGCAAGTATCTGCCAGGGCAATCGCGCTATTTCTCCAGCTTGACGTAACAGGGGTAATAAAATA
>CAYUQV010000045.1:0-30191 GCA_964446885.1 uncultured Methylocucumis sp. | reverse complement strand
CACACCGTTGTCGAACTGCACGAAGCCGGCGATATAGTCGGGTGACGCGTGCATGAGCTCGGATGTCTTTTCACCAACACCGATAAATTTGATCGGTTTGCCAGTGATATGGCGGATAGACAGGGCGGCACCGCCACGGGCATCGCCATCGGCTTTGGTGAGGATGACACCTGTCAACGGCAAAGCATCATTAAACGCTTTGGCGGTTATCGCCGCATCTTGTCCGGTCATGCTATCGACCACGAACAAGGTTTCAATCGGGTTGATCGCCGCATGCAAGGCTTTGATCTCTGTCATCATTTCATCGTCGATATGCAAACGGCCTGCGGTATCGACAATCACCACATCCAAGAATTTTCTCTTGGCGGCCTCTATGGCATTTTTGGCAATATCAACGGGATTCTGGGTAATGTCGCTAGGGAAAAACTCTAATGACAGATCATTCGCCAGCGTTTCCAACTGTTTGATCGCCGCCGGACGGTACACGTCCGCACTGACCACACCGACTTTTTTCTTTTGGTTTTCTTTCAGCCAACGCCCCAATTTGGCGACGGTGGTGGTTTTACCCGCCCCTTGCAAACCGGCCATTAAAATGATGGCTGGCGGTACGGCACGAAGGTTCAAGGCTTCATTGGCATCCCCCATCACTTTGACCAACTCGGCTTGCACCAATTTGACCATGGCTTGGCCAGGTGTCAGGCTAGACTGCACATCTTGACCTAACGCACCTATCTTGACTTGCTCAATAAAAGCGGTCACCACAGGCAACGCAACATCCGCTTCCAGCAAAGCCATGCGCACATCACGCAAAGTGTCCTTGATATTGTCTTCGGTCAGGCGACCCTGGCCTTTCAGTTTTTTAAGCGTGTCGCTTAAACGGTCGGTTAAATTATCAAACATATAGGCTCTTTTATTATTCTTAAGGTAGGGCGGGCCTGGGGCATAAATGCGCTAGGACTATTTAACCTGATATATTAACATACCGTTTAAGACCTTTGCACATCGCCGTCATTGCCAAACCGTCCCGCACCACCGTCCCGTCGTCCACGCCTACGATAAAGCCAATGATTTCTTTCCCGCTCGCCATCATCACCATTTGCTCGTATTTGGCCAGTGCCATTTCCCTCATCCGGCACTTGAACCAAAGCCCATTGCCACGTGCGCCAATGTATTGGGCATGGCTGGCAGTCACCGGGCACATCTTGGCAATGGGCTTACAATTTGATGAATATCAAGCGTTTAATTTTAATTTTTTCAGCACGGCATCATTGGTCGCGGGCATTGTCGTGTTGTTGCTGTTGATTGCCGCCTTTAACAAACCCGTGATAAAACTGGGGGTTGCGCTGTTCCCGATTGCTGCGGTCATGTTTGGCATGGATGCGTGTTTTGATGACCATGCCCAACATTTGACGGAATATGGCTGGGCCATGAACACCCATATCCTCACCTCCATCATCGCCTATAGCCTGCTCAATATCGCGGCATTGCAAGCTGTGTTGCTGTATTTGCAAGACCAGCAACTAAAAAGCCACCCCCCCAAACGGTTCATCCAATCCCTGCCCCCGCTCCAGACCATGGAATCGCTGCTGTTCCAAATGATTGCCGCCGGGCTGTTGTTCCTGACCTTATCCTTAGCCAGCGGCTTTGCGTTCATTGAAGACTTGTTCGCCCAACACCTCGTCCATAAAACCGTGTTGTCGATACTGGCGTGGCTAATATTTTCCAGCCTGCTGATAGGCCGCAGCCTCTACGGTTGGCGAGGAAAAACCGCCATCCAATGGACGATATGCGGTTTCGTCCTGTTATTACTGGCCTATTTTGGCAGCAAATTTGTGTTGGAACTGCTGTTGCACCGTTAAACCCTGCCATACGCCCCTCCAAACACAGCCCATTTTTAGCCCTAGCACACAAATTGAGAACAGAATATTTACCAAAGCCTAACAGTTAGCGATACTATGCCCACTTCAACACCACTCCCGGAACACGTTTGTCAGGATCGAATTTAATAAAGCAGCCGATTTGCCACTTGCCCGGCGGATAGCTGCAACATTATTGGACCGCCACAGACAAACCTATCCCGCAACCCACGGAAATAGCGATGGCTGAGGCAAACACACAAACGATACTGGCCATTGATGATTCGCCTGAAAATTTGGCAGTCCTAAGCGGCTTATTGCAACCGTTCTACCGCATCCGTGTCGCCAATTCCGGGGCCAAAGCCCTGCGGATAGCCAAAACCGAACCTTACCCCGACCTTATCCTATTAGATGTGATGATGCCGGAACTCGATGGCTATCAGGTTCTGGAGCAATTGCACGCCGACCCAGTCACCCGCGACATTCCGGTCATCTTTGTCACCGCCATGGACAGCGCCGAATCTGAATTGCATGGTTTGGAAATGGGGGCGGTCGATTACATCACCAAACCTATCGTCCCGCCCATCGTCATCTCCCGCGTCCGCACCCACCTGGAGCTCAAACAAGCCCGCGACAGGCTCCGCGACCAAAACAACTATCTTGAAACCGAAATAGCCAAGCGCGTTGCTGAAAACGAGCTGATCCAAGAAATCAGCATCCGGGCGTTGGCACGGCTTGCCGAAACCCGTGACCCAGAAACCGGCAACCATATCCTGCGCACCCAGCTCTATGTCCAAGAGCTCGCGTTAAAACTGCGCAACCTGCCCCGTTTTGCCGAGATACTGACCGACCGCTACATCAAAATGCTCGCCCATTCCGCCCCCCTACATGACATTGGCAAAGTCGGCATCCCTGATGCGATTTTACAAAAACCAGGGCCATTGACACCGGAGGAATGGAAAATCATGAAAACCCACGCCCAACTGGGCAGTGAAGCGATTGAAATGGCGGAAAAAGATGCCTGCCTGCAATTGGAATTTCTGACCTTGGCGAAAGAAATTGCCCATTGGCATCATGAGAAATGGGATGGCAGTGGCTATCCTGACGGCCTTTTAGGCGATGCCATCCCCGTATCAGCCCGCATCATGGCTTTGGCGGATGTGTTCGACGCGTTAATTTCCAAACGGGTCTATAAAAACGCCATGCCCCGCGATCAGGTGCAAAGCATTATCCAACAAGGGCGCAACCAACATTTTGACCCGGACATGGCAGACGTATTCCTTGCCCATTTTGATGACTTTTGTGCAATCGTTGATCGGTATGGTGATCCAATCCTGGAAAAATCTTGACCCGTATGTGCTACAACGCATTACCCGAACAGGGTTTATCTCAGACCTTTCATCAAAAAAAGCGTAGAGTACATATAGCCAATCCGATATAAATTGATGGTGTCAAAAAGGCGATAGCCAGGACTGAGCGTCCTTGGAGGACGGGCGTCCCGGCTGACATTTTTACAGCCATTATTTACAAAAAAGTGGCCACGACCCAGGATTTAACGCCCGCTATTAAAGCCTTTTCAACCGACGACACACCGCCATGTCAACATCCCTCCCAAAAACCATTAACGGCAACAATATTCTGGCAATTGTCTTGATTTACGCCATATTTGCCGGGCTATGGATTTTACTGTCAGATAAGCTGGTGCAATTTTTGTTCAGTTCACCCGAACAAATCATCCTCGCCAGTATGCTCAAAGGCTGGCTGTTTGTCGGGGTCTCGTCATTATTGCTTTATAACCTCATGCGCCGCTGGGTAGAGAGCGATAGTAGGCAACCGACCCAAACAATGCCTATAATGCGTTGGCGACTGCCATTTATTTTGCTAGCACTGATCGTCATTGCCCTGACCGGCATAGCAATAAGCCGCACTATCAACCAGCATAAACAAACCGAACTTGCCCGCCTTCAAGCCATCACCGACCTAAAAACCCGACAAATTAACGATTGGCTACAAGAACGGCATGAAAATGCTGAGTTCGTCAAAAACAACGACTTTCTCGCCGACCAATACCACGCTTGGCAAAATCTTCACAACATGCGAAGCGGTGAGCAGCTAAAAAACCGTTTGGATCAATTCAACCAAAACAAGCACTTCAACGCCATTACATTACTTGATGCCAATGGCGAAAAACGCTGGGGCAGCACCAAAAGCCCTCCCATATTTGCCCCGGCATTGCAATCAGGTATCGACGCGGCCATAAAAAATCAAACAATCCTCACGGTTGGCCCTTATCGGGGAGTCAGGGGCAATCTACGGTTCGATATTATCACCCCGTTGGTAGCCAGACCCGCACCTTATCCCTTCGTTGTCCTGCATGTTGATTTGGCCGATTGGCTGATACCCTCACTAAAAACTTGGCCTGTCCCTAGTGCTAGCGGTGAAATGGTGTTATTCCGGCGTGACGGGGATCAAATAGTTTTCCTCAATGAACTTCGCCACCAGGAAGATAGCGCCGCCAAACTACGCCTGCCCTTATCCACCGAAAAATTACTGTCCGCACAAGTATTACGCGGCGAAACGGAACTGGGAAGCCCGGTTGAGGGCATAGACTAATGAACTTCGCCACCAGGAAGATAGCGCCGCCAAACTACGCCTGCCCTTATCCACCGAAAAATTACTGTCCGCACAAGTATTACGCGGCGAAACGGAACTGGGAAGCCCGGTTGAGGGCATAGACTACCGAGGAATTCCGGCTATTGGGGTCGTCCGGGCAATTAGCGGGGCTGATTGGTTCTTGCTCGCGAAAATAGACCAAACCGAGCTGTACATGGCCGCACGCGATGAGACGGCTTGGATAGGTTTTATAGGTTTGCTGCTGTTATTACTATCTGAAGGCATTTTTTTTCTGTTCCACCAACATCAACAGTTAGTGTTTGCCAATCGAGTCCAAGAAGCGCAGGCAGAACGCCTTAATGCCCTAAATTTGCTCGCCGCCATTTCAGAAGCCTCAAATGATGCCATTTTCGCCAAAGATTTGGATGGACGATATATCTTGTTCAACAACGCCGCCAGCCGCTTTGTCGGAAAATCTGCTGAAGAGGTTTTAGGCAAAGATGACCGCCACATTTTCCCAGAAGATGAAGCCCGCCACCTGATGGCCATCACCCAACAGGTCATTGCCGAAAACCAAACCAAAACTGACGAAGAAAAGCTGACAACCGTTTATGGTCAACGCATTTTTTCAGCCACCAAAGGGCTATTACGCAATGCCCAAGGTCAGGCCATTGGCATATTTGGGATTTCCCGCGACGTGACCGAACAAAGACAAGCAGAAGCGGCCCTTATTTCCAGTGAGCAAGGCTACCGTTCATTATTTGAAAACATACTTAATGGCTATGCGCATTGCCAAATGCTCTATGACAATGGCGTACCGCAAGATTATATTTATCTGAACGTCAACCCAGCCTTTGAAACCTTAACCGGACTCAAAAATGTCGTTGGCCAAACAATTGGTAAGGTCATTCCGGGGTTCCTAGAAACGGAACCGGAGTTATTGGCCCGTTTCAACAAAACGGCGACTTCCGGCGAACCACAACAATTTGAAAGCTACGTCAAAACGCTGGACATGTGGTTTTCAATTTCGGTGTACAGCCCCAAACCCTCTCAATTCGTGATCCTGTTCGACAACGTCACCGAACGCAAACGCACTGAATTGGCCTTGCGCCATAACGAAGCCCTGACACGCGCCATTTTGAATTCGGTCAACGCCCATATCGCCGTGCTTGACCAGCAAGGGACGATTATTGCAGTCAATCAGCCCTGGATCGCCTTTGCCGAACAAAATGGCCTCGCTTTGAACCAATGTACTGACCATATCGGTATCGGCGCAAATTACCTGGAAATTTGCCAACACTGCATCGGGCCGTTTTCAGAAGATGCCTTGGAGGCCGCCAATGGCATCCAGGGTGTACTGGAAGGGACATTGGCGACTTTCACCCATGAATACGCCTGCCATTCTCCAAACCAACAACGTTGGTTCAGCATGGCGGTCACGCCATTGGAAGGCGAACAACAGCAAGGTGTGGTGATTGCGCATACCGACATCACGCTCCGCAAACAGTCCGAAAACGCCTTAGGCCAGCTCACCGAGGACATGGCCGCGACGCTCCAGGCCATCCCTGATTTACTGTTTGAAGTCGATGCAATGGGACGTTACATTAAAGTCAAAACAACCCAAGAAGCCTTATTGGCGGTGCCTTCATCAGAGCTACTAGGCCATACCGTCAACGAAATATTGCCGCCCGATGCCGCACAAACCGTCATGGACTCGCTCACGGTAGCCAGCCAAAACGGCACCGATTATGGCCGCACCATCATCTTAGATTTACCGACCGGGACGCGGTGCTTTGAATTGTCCGTCGCCCGCAAAGCCAGCACGGAAGCCAGCCTCCAACGTTTTATCGTCGTTTCACGCGACATCACCGAACGCAAAGCAGCCGAAGCCGAGCTGTACCAACAAACCCTAAAACTGGCCGAACGCAACGCCGAATTGCTACGCTTTAACACCGCGATGGTAGGCCGTGAATTGGTCATGATCGACTTGAAAAAGGAGGTCAATGCCTTGTGCCAAGAACTCGGCAAAAAACCGCCTTACCCCTTAGCGTTTCTTGATGCCCTAAAACCACCTTCCGAAAGCGGCTGCCCATGAACAGATACCGGGTGCTAGCTATCCTGCTACCCTTTTTGGCTTTAGCGTTACAGTGGCTGTTATGGCCTTGGCTGTCGCCATTTGTTGGGTTCTTATTTTTCCCGACAGTGTTTTTCAGCGCCCGTCTGGGCGGGCTAATCAGTACCGCGTCCGCAAACCCGTTGATTTTTAATAATTTGCCGAAACTGTCGCCCGCTTGGGCATGTATGGGTTAGCCACCAACGAACCGCCAACAGAACACTAAAACGATGGACAAACCCTTAAGATTCCTCATTATTGAAGACAGCACTGCTGATTTTATGTTGTTGCAGTGGCATTTGCGCCAATCTGGCCTAATTTCGGAATGCCATTGCGTAGACAGCGCGGCGGAATTGGACAAGGCATTGGCCGATGAATGGGATCTCGTACTGTCAGACTACAACGTGCCGGGCATGGATTTTCGGACAACGTTACAGCGCATCTTAAGTGTGCGCCCTGATTTGCCTGTCATTTTAGTGTCAGGCAGCATTGGCGAAGAAATGGCAATAGATTTGCTCCGCTCCGGGATCAGTGATTTTGTCCTTAAAGATAACCTGATCCGTTTAGGCCCCTCGATTGTCAGGACATTGGAAGAAACCAAAGAACGCCGCGCCCGCCAAACCACAGAACAGCAATTGCTCGAAAACCAAAAAGCCGCGCAGGATGCCCAACGCCAAGCCAGTTTGGCGGCGATGAACCTGATCGAAGATGCCGTGGCGGCCCGCAACCACGCCGAAACGACCAATAGGGCCTTACGGGAAAGCGAAGAACGCTACCGGATACTTTTTGAAAGCAACCCGCAACCGATGTGGGTTTATGATTTGGAAACCTTGGCATTTTTGACCATCAACGATGCCGCCATCAATCATTATGGCTATAGCCGCGAGGAATTCCTCGCCATGACCATCAAAGACATCCGCCCCGCCGAAGACATCCCCCGGCTCTTGGATAATGTCGCACGAGTCACCGAAGGCATCGACAATGCGGGTTTTTGGCGGCATCTACGCAAAGACGGCAGCATGATCCTGGTGGAAATCACCTCGCATGTCATCAATTTTGGTGACCGCCGCTCCGAACTCGTATTGGCCAATGATGTCACCGTCCGTATGCAAATGGAACAACAGTTGCGTGACAGCGAGGAACGCTTTCGGATTGCCACGGAAAATCTCCGCGATGCGTTTATCGTAGTGGATAGCGACGGTAAAATCATCTTATGGAACCCGGCAGCCTCCACTATGTTCGGTTACAGCAAAGAAGAAGCCATAGGCCAAGCTGTCCACCCATTAATTACCCCCACCCGCTTTCACGAAGCCGCCACCGCAGGTTTGGGCCATTTTGCCCTGACAGGCGATGGTATGGCGGTAGGCCGTACATTGGAACTCTCCGCCGTACGCCGCAACGGTGAGGAATTTCCTATCGAAATATCGCTGTCGGCGATACAAATTGGCGGCAAATGGCACGGTGCAGGTGTCTTGCGTGATATTACCCTGCGCAAACAAACGGAAGAACAATTGACCAAGCTCGCCCAAGCGGTCGAACAAAGCCCGGACAGCATCGTCATCACCAACTTGAATGCCGAAATCGAGTACATCAACCAAGCCTTCCTGAAAAACACAGGCTACGCCCAAGCAGAATTGTTGGGGAAAAATCCGCGTATCCTGCAATCAGGGGCGACCCCGCCAGAAAACTATGGCGTGATGTGGGACACCCTAACCCAAGGCGGCACATGGCAAGGCGAGCTGTACAACAGCCGTAAGGATGGCAGCCATTATGTCGAACTGGCGACCATTTCGCCGATACGCCAACAAGACGGACGGATTAGCCATTATTTGGGCGTAAAACAAGACATCACCGAAAAGAAGCTGCTCATTGAAGAACTGGAGCGGCACCGGAATCATTTGGAAGAACTGGTGGCCATTCGGACTGCGGAATTGGAAGCGGCACGGGCATCGGCTGATGCCGCGCAACATTTATTGTCCATCATCAATGACATATTGGATTTATCAAAGATTGATGCAGACCGTTTGGAATTGGAACAAACCGATTTTTCCTTGGCTTCGATACTGGATCATGTCCAATCCATGATTTCCGCGATGGCCAAAAACAAAGGCCTCAACATCATCGTCGAGAGCACGGGTGTGCCGCATAACCTGCACGGCGACCCGACCCGTTTGCGCCAAGCCATCATTAACTTTGCCGGAAATGCCGTCAAATTCACCGAACAAGGCACTATTTGGCTACGCGCCAAGTTGCTGTCCGAAAACGGCCAAGATTTATTGGTGCGTTTTGAAGTCCAAGATTCCGGCATCGGCATCGCCCCGGAATACTTAAACCAACTATTTGATGCGTTCACTCAGGCCGATGCGTCAACCACACGTAAGTATGGCGGTACAGGTTTGGGGCTTGCCATCACCAAACGCTTGGCGACGCTCATGGGCGGGGAAACAGGCGTGGAAAGCACGGTAGGCGTAGGCAGCACTTTTTGGTTTACGGCTTGCTTGCAACACGCGCACAAGGTACAAGCCACCCCGCCCCCGCAAGGCCAACGCCTAGATGCCGAAAGCCTCTTGCAAAGCCGCTATACTGGCGCATCGGTGCTGTTAGTGGAAGATAATCCCATTAACCTGGAAGTGTCATTGGAATTGCTGCACAAAGTGGGTTTGGCGGTTGACACCGCCGAAAACGGCACGATTGCGGTCGAAAAAGTCCGCAACAACCGTTATGACGTGGTGCTGATGGATATGCAAATGCCGGAAATGGACGGCCTGACCGCCACGAAGCTAATCCGTAAATTGCCCAATACGAGCGCATTGCCCATTTTGGCGATGACCGCCAATGCCTTCGCCGAAGACCGCAGTTATTGCTTGGAAGCAGGCATGGATGACTTTGTCGCCAAACCCGTCGTGCCAGCCGTGCTTTACAGCGCATTATTGCTTTGGTTACAGCGCACTAAACCCGAACAGCCGCCGTCCCTTATAGACACGGCCAACGCCAATCCTGATTCTCTGCAAACCGCAACGGATGGCTCTCTTTTGGCAAAATTGTCCGCGATCCCAGGCTTGGACAGCAACCGGGGGCTGATGATCGTGCGGGGCAATATAGGGAAATACCACGAACTTTTAAAAATGTTCAGCCATTTCCACACTGAAGATATGCGCCAAATACAAGCGCACTTGGATTGCGGCGATTACCAGCAAGCGCAAGCCCTGGCGCATAGCCTGAAAGGCGCGGCGGCAACGTTGGGCGCAACCCATATTACCGAATTAGTGGAACAACTGGACAACGCACTGCGGCAAAACCCACCGCTAAGCGAATGCTCGGTGCTCGTCCGTTTATGCGACAAACAACTGCGGCAATTGGCTGAAAACATTGAAAATCTCCCTGAAAAGCCTGACCCGCATGACCCTATTGGCCATGAACCGGAACAACTAAGCCGGATTGTCGGGGAGCTAGTGGATTTGCTGACTGAGAATAACGCACAAGCCAGCCAATTGGCACACGAACATAGCCAGTCGCTAAAAATTTATCTGGGCGAACGCTATGCGGTGTTTACTTCGCAAATGGACAAATTTGATTATGAAGCGGCCTTGGAAACCTTACGCAACGCAAGCCTCGATTGACCAAGTGAGCGGGACGGGGTTTTGTAACCCCGTCCCTAACATTTCAAAGCTACCGCTATTTTTGAATGTCATGAAATGTTGCAGACAGGGCAACATGCCCCGTCCGGCGTGAGATTTCGCAACTCCGTCCAGCATGAGGATAGGACTGCGCGTCCTGAGAGGACGAGCAGTCCTGCGCGGCAACCTTAGTCGACTTCCACCAAACGCACCCGCTGGGTCACGCCGCACACCAAGGTATAAGGGATGGTGTCGGCAGCTAAGGCAATTTCTTCGACAGGCAACCCCGCACCCCATAAGGTCACGGCATCGCCGGGTTTGGCATCGGGCTGGGTGGCCAAATCCACGGTAATCATATCCATAGAGACACGCCCGATCAGCGGCACACGCTGGCCATTGACCAGCACAGGCGTACCGGGTTTGGCGTACCGGGGATAACCGTCACCGTAACCGATCGCCACCACGCCCATCGTGGTGTCTTGCGGACAGACCCAACGGCAACCGTAACCGACGGTTTCGCCTTTCGCCAAGGGTTTGACGGCGATCAAGCGTGAATGCAAACTCATGATAGGTTTTAAGGACAATTGCCCGCCCGTGCTGTCCGGGAACGGCGAAATGCCATACAGCATCACGCCTGGGCGTACCCAATCGGTAAGCGCGTTGGGCCAGCCCAAAATGCCCGCCGAATTGGCGATGCTGCGCTCACCCGGCGCGGCCCCGACAGTGTCTTTAAATAACTTGAGTTGTTTGGGGGTCATGGCATCTTGCAAATCATCGGCGTTCGCCAAATGCGTCATTAGATTGACAGGCTGGCGGATCACGGCGCAATCGCTAAGGCGCTGATGGACTTCGGTAAATTGTTTCGGATGGAAGCCTAGACGGTTCATGCCCGTGTCCAATTTCAGCCAAACCGCAATCTCGCCCTGCCCTGACCGTTGTTCCAACATTGCCAATTGGGCAAAAGAATGCACCACCGCATCCAAGCGATAGGCCAACAAATCATCCAGCTCTTCCGAGCAAGTGAAGCCTTCCAACACCGCAATACGGTTTTGTAAACCTGCCTTACGCAACCGGATGCCTTCTTGTACCCGCGCCACGGCAAAGGCATCGGCCCCCGCCAAGGTTTCGGCGACCCGCACCAAACCGTGGCCATAACCATTGGCCTTAATGACCGCCATAATTTTGGCATCCGGCGCAAGAGCGCGGACTTTTTGCAAATTGTGCTGTAAGGCGTTCAAATCAAGCACGGCATAAGCGGCAGGTGTCATTCATAATCCTCCGAACTGTAATGCCCGGTAAAATTTTCAAAACGGGTATATTGCCCCAAAAAGGTCAAACGCACCGTCCCTAAAGGCCCGTTACGCTGCTTGCCGATAATCACTTCGGCGATGCCTTTGTCCGGGCTGTCTTCGTTGTACACTTCATCGCGGTACACAAACACGATCAAATCTGCATCCTGTTCAATTGCGCCAGAATTATGGCTGACAATGCCATCCGCCAACCAACAGGCATTGCCCGGCACAGTCAAATCAAACACTTCTTCCGTACCCGCTGGCTCAACGGCGACAACCCTGTCCCAAAACAAGTGGTCATTAACCAAAGTTTGCAAACGGCTATCATCAAGAATATCGGCATAATCCTGAAGCGTTTTGCGTGAAGGGGCAAATTTAAAATGGGCACTACCGCCATAAGCCGTACCACGCAAGCCTGACATTTGCCGATGGCTGATACCGGATGCTTGCATTTGTTCGCGGATGTAGGCAAAAACCTCATTCGGCAAGGTATCGACATTCGTGTTGTCAGACCGGATCGCCAAATTCGCCAACAATTGTTTTGCCATCGTGGCCTTGTCGCCAAACACGCCAATCGCCTCCAAAAACAAGCGTTGTTGCGCCCCCCCAGAAATGTCGGCGGTGAACCAGCCCCCGGTGTTGGCAGTGATGACGTGCTTGATCCTGGCTATAATGCCAAAGCGTAACAACAGGGCGGCAACATCACGGATGAGCATTTCGCTAGCGGTCGCAAAATAAATGCGGGGCTTGTTGGTGGCCGAACCCGGATAAATGCAACCATCTGTCGCCCATAAATGGCGCAAAAATAACGCCACTTGGGTATTGGACAATTTAAATAATGCCGCAGGTAAGTGTTTGTCACGCGAACGCTGCCCAAATAAACCTAGGACTTTCAGCCACCGCCCCACGCCTTGCGGATGCCAACGGTTGCCATTGCCGCTGATGACCAACTGGTGCCATTGCCCGCGCCCTGGCTGGCGTTTGACGATACTTCCCATAGCCTGGGCGGCTTCGGTGACGGCACGGCTGTTCGCCTCGGAAGCGGTGGTATAACGCAAAGGCTGATGTTTGACGTAACTGCCATCGCCGACTAAATGCGCCAATAAGATCAGCTCGTGTTCAGGCCATTGCTCAGGCTGGACGGGTTCCGGGATTTGCCGCGCCAAGGCTAGCCTATCGCCAGGCTGCAATTCCCCGGCAGTTTGCCAATCCCACAAACCACGCAGGCGGTGTTGTTGGGTGCAACGCAAACTGCGGCCACTGGCAAAACTGATTTTCACCAATTCTTTTTCACCGACGGGCCAAACCAAATCGGTGGAGGCAACCTGCACTTGGCCTTGGGGTGTCACCGATAGCACGTCAGGCGTTTGCCCGACCAAATCACGGATGGGTACACGCTGGCCATCAGCCAACATCACCAAGGTGTCGCCCGTCACGCATTCACGTAAATCCGACATCACCGGACGTTTGTTAGGGCGTTGTTCCAAATTACGGTTGAGCTGCGACAAGGCAATGACCGGGACGTTCAGCTCTTTTGCCAGGGCTTTCAGGCCGCGTGAAATGTCGGAAATCTGCTGCACCCGGTTGTCGCCGCTGGATGGCGATTGCATCAATTGCAAATAATCCAAGACAATCAGGCCCAACTGGCCATGTTCTCGGGCCAAACGGCGGGCGCGCGAACGCACTTCGGTCGGGGTCAAGGCCGGAGTGTCATCAATGAACAGTTTCCGTTCGGCCAAAATATTAATCGCCGAAGTCAGCCTAGGCCATTCATCATCTTCCAGTTTTCCGGTGCGGACTTTGTGCTGGTCGATACGCCCCAAAGACGACATCATCCGCATCGCCAGCGCATCACCGGGCATTTCCATACTGAACACGGCCACGGGCTTGTCACCTTTAATGGCGATGTTTTCCGCCATGTTCATCGCTATAGTTGTTTTGCCCATCGAAGGCCTACCCGCAACTATAATCAAATCAGCAGGTTGCAGGCCGGAAGTCAGTTGGTCGAAATCGGAAAAACCTGTGGCCGCGCCAGTAATGTTGCCGTCTTGTTCGAACAAGGTTTCAATACGGTCTACCGCTTTGGCGAGCAAGGTCTTGATGGGGATGAAGCCGCCTTGGCCGCGTTGTTTTTGTTCGGCGATTTTGAACACTTCCCGTTCGGCATTTTCCAGTAAATCGGCGGTTTCACGCCCGTCAGGATTGAATGCGGAATCGGCAATGCCCGTACCGACATGAATCAATTGCCGCAAGACTGAACGGTCACGGACAATATTCGCGTAAGTGACAATATTGGCGGCACTCGGGGTGTTTTTGGCCAACCAGCCCAAATAGGCCAAGCCGCCCGCGTCGTCCAATTCGCCGACTGCGCCTAAGGCTTCAGAGATGGTGATAATATCGAACGGGGACTGTTTGTTGGCCAGTTGTTCTATCACTTTAAAAATCAGACGATGGTCTCGGCGGTAAAAATCGCTCTCGACTACTTTATCGGCCACTGAATCCCAAGTCTGGTTATCGAGCATCAAGCCGCCTAATACGGCCTGTTCGGCGGGAACGGAATGGGGCGGGACTTTTAGCGAATCCAAGGAATCGTCGCTATCGAACATATAATCGTTGGACATGTTATGCAGTTTCTATGTGTTTCAAGCAGATTACAATCCTAAATCGGACAAAGACGCGTGACCTTCAGGACGCGGGCCTTGCGGCCAATGGAACAGGCGTTCCGTTTCGGCAATGGGCAGGTCATTGATGCTGGCCAAGCGGCGTTGCATCAGCCCGTGGCCGTTAAACTCCCAGTTTTCATTGCCATAGGAGCGGAACCATTGGCCTTCCGTGTCATGCCATTCATAAGCAAAACGCACGGCGATGCGGTCATCGGTGAACGCCCATAATTCCTTAATCAAGCGGTATTCCAATTCAGTGGCCCATTTACGCTCAAGAAACGCTTTGATGGCCTCCCGCCCGGTAAAGAATTCATTGCGGTTACGCCATTGCGAATCAACCGTATACGCTAACGCACAACGTCCAGGATCCCGCGAGTTCCAGGCATCTTCTGCGGCGCGGATTTTTTGCCGTGCGGTGTCGACGTTAAAAGGCGGAAAAGGTGGCTTAGTTTCAATATCCATAATGACCTTTGCGTAATAAATCAGGGCGTTTAAAAATTCCCAAGGATAACATAATTGCTTATCTGACGAAGAAATGACAAGTATTTGCAAATATTAGCTTGTTATTGTCCCTCCTGAATCTATATAATGTTAGGTTCAATCAAAGTGCGAACGTGGCGAAATTGGTAGACGCGCTGGATTTAGGTTCCAGTAGGTTGCCCTGTGAGAGTTCGAGTCTCTCCGTTCGCACCACTTAAATTCAATTAAAATGGCCTTTTCCGGCCATTTTTCATATTATGGGCCAGCCCTTTGTCGGCCTTTAAGTTCCCTTTATAAATGCGTGGAGTTAAAGAAATGCAAGTTTCTGTCGAGAAGACATCAGAATTAAGCCGGAAAATGACAGTGAGCGTGCCGGAATCAGTCGTCCAAGAAAAAATGGCTTCGCGCTTTAAATCATTGGCCCGCGAAGTTAAAGTTGACGGCTTCCGTCGTGGCAAAGTCCCTTCACACGTTGTAAAAAAATTATACGGCGACCGTGTCCGTGGCGAAATCGCAGGTGATTTGATCCAATCCACTTACTACGAAGCCCTGCAAAACCAAGACCTGAAACCTGCTGGCCGTCCTTTTATCGACTCTGTTGATGAAACCGAAGGCTTCAAATACACCGCCATTTTTGAAGTGTATCCAGAAATTGTCCTGGATGGCTTAGATCAACTGCAAATCACCCGCACCTTGGCAACCGTCGAAGAAGCCGACGTTGATGCCATGATCGAAAAATTGCGCAGCCAAAAATTGACTTGGACACTGGTTGAACGCCCAGCCCAAGAAAAAGACCGCATCACCGTCCATTTTTCCGGTGTCGCTGACGATGAAAATTTCACTAACGGTAAAGTTGAAAATTACACCGTTGAAATTGGCGCCAAACAAATGATCCCTGGTTTTGAAGAGAGCCTGATTGGCCTGCAAGCAGGTGACAGCAAAACCTTCAGCAGCACCTTCCCTGAAGAATACGGCAACACTAAACTGGCTGGCAAAACGGCTGAGTTTTCAGTCGAAGCCGTTAAGGTTGAAGAACCTACGTTGCCGGAAATCAATGAAGAATTCATTAAAAGCTACGGCATAGAAGAAGGCACGTTTGAATCTTTCCGCGCCGATGTCAAAACCAACATGGAACGCGAGTTGGGCAACGCCCTGCAAGCCCGGTTGAAAAACTCCACAATGGATGCCTTGTACGAAAAAGTCCAAATCGCCTTGCCAACGGCCTTGGTTGACGAAGAAATCGAAAACTTGATGAAACCGTATGTCGAAACCGCTAAACGGCAAAAATTGAGCCTCGAAGATTTGCAATTGCCACGTGACGTGTTCGAAGAACGCGCCAAACGCCGTGTCGCTTTAGGCCTGATCTTAGGCGAAGTCATCCAAAAAAATGCGCTGACCCTGGACGAAAACAAAGTCCGCACGACCATTGAAGACATGGCAAAAAGCTATGAATCTCCAGAAGAAGTGGTCAACTGGTATTATGCCGACCCAAGCCGCCTCTCCGATGTCCAACAAATGGTACTGGAAAACCAAACCGTAGAATGGTTGGTTGCTGGCGGCCAAGTCTCCGAAGAAACCCTGCCATTTAGCGATGTCATGGAACAATACCAACGGTAAGGAACAATTATGTACAGACACTATGCACAAGAACTGGTCAATATGACCCAAGCGGCTGGCGGTTTGGTGCCGATTGTTGTCGAGCAAACCGCCCGTGGCGAACGCTCGTTTGACATCTATTCCAGATTGCTCAAAGAACGTGTCATCTTTTTGGTTGGTCAAGTTGAAGATTACATGGCCAATTTGGTTGTCGCCCAATTGCTGTTCTTGGAATCAGAAAACCCTGATAAAGACATCCATCTGTACATCAATTCCCCCGGCGGCTCAGTCACGGCGGGCATGTCGATTTATGACACTATGCAATTCATCAAGCCTGATGTCAGCACCATGTGCATAGGCCAAGCGGCCAGCATGGGCGCGTTATTGTTGACAGGCGGCGCGGCTGGCAAACGTTTTTGTTTGCCCCATTCCAGAATGATGATCCACCAACCGCTAGGCGGCTATCAAGGCCAGGCCTCGGACATAGACATCCATGCCCGCGAAATCCTGTTGATCCGTGACAAACTCAACAAAGTCCTTTCCAACCACACCGGACAGCCGATAGAAAAAATTGCCCAAGACACTGACCGGGACAATTTCTTGAGTGCCACCGATGCCGTAAGCTATGGCCTGATCGACAAAGTCCTGACCAGCCGTATCTCTGATCTGTAAATTTTGGTATCCAGGCGAAACAGGGTGTTTCGCCTGGATACTTGCAGGAGCCTATTATGAGCCACAAAGATGACGACAAATTGCTTTACTGCTCTTTTTGCGGCAAAAGCCAGCATGAAGTCCGCAAACTGATTGCCGGCCCATCAGTCTATGTTTGTGATGAATGCGTCGCCTTATGCAATGACATCATCAAAGACGAACTCGCCGACGAATCGGGCGCCGGCACCGGCAATACCGAACTGCCTAAACCCAAAGAGCTAAAACAAGAGCTGGACAGCTACGTTATCGGCCAAGAGAAAGCCAAAAAAATCTTGTCAGTGGCGGTTTATAACCACTACAAACGCCTGCGCAACCAAAACAAAAAAGACACGGTTGAATTGGCGAAAAGCAATATTTTGCTGATTGGCCCGACAGGTTCCGGCAAGACCTTACTGGCGGAAACCCTGGCGCGTTTATTGGATGTGCCGTTCACCATCGCCGATGCGACCACCTTAACCGAAGCGGGTTATGTCGGTGAAGATGTCGAAAACATCATCCAAAAAATCCTACAAAAATGCGATTACGATGTTGAAAAAGCCGAAACAGGCATCGTTTACATCGACGAAATCGACAAAATTTCCCGTAAAGCCGAAAACCCCTCCATCACCCGCGATGTTTCCGGTGAAGGTGTCCAGCAAGCGTTGCTGAAACTCATTGAAGGCACCATAGCTTCCGTTCCGCCCCAAGGTGGCCGTAAGCATCCCAACCAAGAATTTGTCCACGTCAACACCGCCAATATCCTGTTTATTGTCGGCGGCGCGTTTGCCGGCTTGGATCGAGTCATCAAAGCCCGCACGGAAAAAGGTGGCATCGGTTTCTCTGCGGATGTAAAAAGCAAAGATGACAGCAAAAATGTCGGTGAATTATTTGCCACCGTGGAAGCTGAGGATTTAATCAAATACGGCCTCATCCCTGAGTTTGTCGGACGTTTGCCCATTGTCGCAACCCTGGAAGAGCTCGATGAACAAGCCCTGATCCAAATCCTCACCGAACCCAAAAATGCCTTAATCAAGCAATACAAACATTTGTTTGACATGGAAGGCACAGAATTGGAATTCCGCGAAGATTCTTTGTCCGCGATTGCCAAAAAAGCCATGGAGCGCAAAACTGGGGCGCGGGGCTTGCGCACCATTGTTGAAAATATCCTGCTGAACACCATGTACGAATTGCCATCCGCTGATGACATTTCCAAAGTGGTCGTTGATGAAAGCGTTGTCTTGGGTCACTCTGAACCATATTTGGTTTACGAAACCGAACAAAAGAAAACAGGCTCCAACCCTTAATACCGCTTATTGTCCGCCAGGAAACATTTCCCTGGCGGACAAAGCTAACCTTCCAAATCTGTGCCAACCTTAAACTGGCACGCACAATCCCCCAACGCCATACAGCTTTCTTGTTGGACTGGCATTTCCAACAACGCAGACATCAGCGCACGGTCAAACTGGCATAAGGCCGGAAATTGCCGGGCGACATCATGGTAAATGCAGTTACTGGCCTTAATGACGGGCTGCTGTCCCTCACTGCCCATAACCTGCTGCACTTGAAACCCCAAATCCCCCATAATCGCCAGCAATTGCCGCAACCGCCCATCGGCATCTTTACCTGTAAATTGGCTAGCCAACTGCTTCGCCAGCTTGTCGCCTAAGCGTTGCATATAGGCCGTAAAAGCGGCTTCCCCCATCTCTTCCTGCAAATCCGCCACCATCAATTCGGCAAACCAAGCATATTGTTTAGGGAAATAATTGATGCCTTTGTCCGTCAAGCCATACAGCGTCACAGGCCGCCCGGCGGTTTTGTTACGCGTGATTTTTTGGATATAGCCCTCCCCTTCCAGCATCAAAAAATGCTGCTGCACCGCCGTACGGGATATATCCAAAACCACCGCCAAATTGTCAACACTCAGCCCTTCCCGGTTTTCCAGCAACTGGGAGAGAATTTCATGCTGGCGGGCACTGATTTTTTGCGGCATTGCCATTTTCCTGTTGATTTGAACAGAAATGATTATGCCATAAAAAACTTTTAAAAGTTAAATATTGCATAAGATTTTAGATTGCTATACACTTTTTCGCCGTAAGCCTGTGCTTACTGACACTATTATAAAAAACCATCTGAGGAGAAGACCATGAGCGAAGCCCAAGAACCGACACCAAACGCGTCATTATTTGAACAATTGGGTGGCGCAGCCGCCGTTGATATCGCCGTTGATATTTTTTACCGCAAAGTCTTGGCGGACTACCGCATTTACCGTTTTTTTGACAACGTTGATATGGCACAGCAAGCCGCCAAACAAAAAGCTTTTTTGACTATGGCGTTCGGTGGCCCGAACAACTACTCAGGCCAGGACATGCGCAACGCCCATGCCCGCTTGGTTAAAATGGGTCTAGATAACAGCCATTTTGATGCCGTCATGGAAAACCTGACCGCCACTTTGCAGGAACTGAACGTCCCTGAAAACCTGATCGCCCAAGTTGCCGCGTTAGCAGAAACCACCCGTAGCGACGTATTAGGCAAATAAGCCTTTCCGTTTTGATGCCCCATCGCCAGAACCCCGCATCCTAAACAGCACATCTCTGGATAGGCCGCGTTCTGGCTGTGGGCCATTGCCCGACCCGCTTTGCCATCGGAGTGAACCATGCCCCGCATTACCTTAGGTGAACAAAGCTTCACCGCCCCCGAAGACATCCCGCTGCTGGAAAGCCTGCTTCAAGCCAACATCACTATCCCTTTCGGATGCCGACAGGGCGTGTGCCAAGCCTGTATGGTGCGCAGCCTAGATGCGACCCCGCCTAATGATGCCCAAATTGGCCTAAAAAACACCCTGCAACAACAAAACTATTTTTTGGCATGCCGTTGTTACCCGGAACAGGACATGTGCATTGCCCTGCCCAACCAAAACAGTTTTTCAAGCCAAGCCACCGTCACCGACAAACACTACCTTGCACCTGACATTTTACGGCTCACTGTCCATTACGACACTACCTTGAATTTTTTCGCCGGACAATTCATCAATTTGCAACGCGAAGATGGCCTGACCCGAAGTTACTCGATTGCCAATCGGCCCAATCCGGCACAAGAGCTGGAGTTTCATATCCGCCGCCTGCCGCAGGGGCAATTTAGCAACTGGATACACGACGGCTTACAAATCGGCCAGACCCTCAAATTGTCACACGCCCAGGGCAATTGCCACTATCTGCCCGAAAACCAACAGCAACCCCTTCTGCTGATTGGCACAGGCAGCGGCCTCGCCCCGTTATACGGCATCCTCAACGATGCCTTGCACCACGGCCATAGCGGCCCTATCCAACTGTTCCACGGTAGCCGCGCACCCGATGGGCTTTATTTGACTAAAGAATTGCGTTGCTTGGCCGATGATTACGCCAATTTCAGCTACACAGCCTGCTTGTCTAGCGATTGTGGGGTTTCGGGTTATGCCCAAGGCCGTGCGCACGACCTGGCATTGGCCGACAAAAATACGTTGAAAGGTTGGCGGGTCTATCTATGCGGACACCCGGAAATGGTCAAACAAACCCAGCGGACGGCGTATTTAAAAGGCGCATCGCTAAAAGACATTTACGCGGATGCGTTTGTGACAGGACAACCATCGACGGCTGCTTAAAACCCAAAAGGCCACGAAGAGAAACGGGATTTATCAAAAATCCCCGCCCCCCTCGTGACCTTCGTGGTAAAAACGTCAAAACAGAAATGACAGCCTTGAAATGGGCAAGCGTGAAAATATCCTGCCCGGCGAGTTTTATTTAAACTTCACCATTTCTTTACCATCGGTGGAGAAATGGCATAAACCAGCGGCAAAATCGCCGCAACCTTCAGATTGCTCAACCACCGCACCAGTCGCGGTCAATTTGATTTTCAATTCACAGTATTTGGCCGAACTTTCAGAATGCTTTTTCATCACCAATTCATTATCGGCGACTTGTTTGGCAGGGCCTGAGACATCGGTTGAACAAGCATATTTGCCTTCTTCGTTGGCATTCGGCTCAAAATCAACATCGGCACTGACCGTGACTTCATCATTGATCTTAACGATTTTCAAATGCTGGATATGATTGCCATCACGCAACAAATAATGGTCAGTCCCACTCAATGCCGCACCGGAAAACAACATCGCCATTGCCAACAACAAACTTTTTTTCATGATACGTCCTCGTATTTTTTTGGATTATTTTAGGAATTCAAGCTTAAGCATGATGGCAACCGACAATGGCACAAAGCCTTCCCTCCATTGCACTTAGCCAACACGACTTTGAACATTGTAACTTACTGCCCCAAATAACCCAAAGTCCATACCCGCAATAACTTAACGGCATCCGCCATCTAACGCGGATTCACCAATACGGGTGAATTACCCTGCACGATCACGCAGTTTTTACTTTCCCGACACGCGTCAGAATACCGCTTGATGGCTTCCAATTGCACAAACTGAGTACCGTCCAGCTTCATCTGCTCACGGTAAGCATTATCGGCGTGGGCGCGGCTTTGTTCGGCCTGATACCTGGAATCTTCCGCCAATTTGCGCTGGCCTTCGGTCTTGACGCGCTGCTGTTGGATCGCCGTATTGTTCATTTCAGCAATGACCGCCGGATCAGGCAATGCCTTGCCCATGTTCACATTAATCAACGACACATGCAGCCCTGTCCTTTCGATGTGCTCCCTAAACTGCGCGGCAATCTCCTTTTCGATACTGGCCAACGTGTCCGGGTCGGTCATGATCGGGGTCATTTGATATTTCTTCGTCACGTCACGGACGATGGTGCGGTATTGCTCTTTCAGATTATGCTCATACCAGTTTTCATAACCAAATTTTTTCACCAAATCCGCCGGATTTTTCCACTGCAACACAATGTAGCTGGCGTAGTTGATAAAATTGTTGTCCTTAGTCGCCAAATGCTCAAGTGGCTCATTATATTTTATCGGTGTCAACGCGACGGCCACCCCACGGGTAGACCACCAATACCAAGATAGCCCCGTCTTTTGCGTCTCATCACGCACCCCGCCATGACCAAAAAACCAAGGATTGTCGATGATGACGGTCTCGTATCCTGGCTCAGTGGTCACTTGCGTACAAGCACCGACTAAGGCAGCAAGAATAAATGCAAACAGTATTTTCATATTAAATCACCTTTGACACGGTCATGATGGCAACAACACCGGACTATTAAACGGTCGGCAATGGCCTATTTTAGAAGTCGGGCGTTAAAAGTATAAGTGCATTTTGCAAACCAAGCCCGTTAAGCCCATCATAAACTCCAAATCGCGGCGTTTTCTGGGTACAAAGTCTGATTAAAGACTGGACACACCGCCAAAACTTGTTACAGTTTTCGTTTTTTACTTTAAACAAACCACCATGCTGATTGACTCCCATTGCCATCTTGACCGTATCGACCTGAAACCCTATGACAATGACTTTGGCTGCTTTATGCGCCAAGTCGAAAACAGCCACATCGGGCATTTATTGTGCATCGCCATTGATTTGGAAGCCTATCCGGCCATGTTGGATTTGGTGGCCGATTATCCGCAAATTTCTGTGAGCGTGGGCGTGCATCCTAACGAGCATGAAGGTCATGAACCTAGCGTTGATGAGCTGATCGCTTTGGGACAAAACGACAAAGTGATCGCGATTGGTGAAACGGGCTTGGATTATTTCCGTAGCGAAGGCGATTTGGCATGGCAAAAACAACGTTTCCGCAACCATATCGCAGCCGCGAAGGCGTTAAAAAAGCCCTTGATTATCCACACTCGTGAAGCCCGGCAAGATGCTTTGGCGATTTTGGAGGAAGAAGGCGCAGAGGAAGTCGGCGGCATTATCCACTGCTTTACCGAAGATTGGGATTATGCGCAAAAGGCGATGGATTTGAATTTTTACATTTCCTTTTCGGGGATTGTCACCTTCAATAATGCCCTGGCTATCAAAGATGTCGCCCGAAGAATCCCGTCCGACCGTTTTTTGATTGAAACCGATTCACCTTATTTGGCGCCTGTACCGTTCCGTGGCAAACCCAATTACCCGCTATACGTGCGCTATGTCGCCGAACATATCGCCGAATTGCGCGGCGTGGCATTTACAGAAATCGCCGAACAGTCCACGCATAATTTTTATACGCTTTTCAACAAGCTGCCCGTTTCCTGAACGGCCATTTTCCTTGCGCCCATCAACCTGGCCTCCTCTGTTCCCAAGGCACAAAAAAAGGCACTTTGACAGTGCCTTTTTTGTCGCCTCAGCAAACCGCGCCAATCAAACGCGGGCGCATTTGTTGCGCCCTGCCTAATTAAAATTCCGCATCATGGTAAATGTTTTGCACGTCATCCAGCTCATTGAGCATGTCCAAGAACCTTTCAAATAAGGGGATGTCGTCGCCAGTGATGGTAGTGCTGCTTTTGGGCAGAAATTGGATTTCATCGACTTCAAAATCAATGTCACCGAATGCGTCCAGCAGGGCTTGTTTGGCTTTGAAATAATCGCCGGGCGGCGTGAACACGGTGATTTTGCCATCTTCGCTTTCCACGTCGGTCACGTCAGTATCCGCGCCTAAAAGGGCTTCTAGCACCGCGTCTTCATCGTCGTTTTTGAAAGCCAAAATCACGGTATGGTCAAACATGTGGCTGACCGCGCCTTGGATGCCGATTTTGGCTTTGGTTTTTGTGAAACATTGGCGCACGTCGTTAAAGGTGCGGTTAGGGTTGTCGGTCAAACAATCAACAATCACCATGCAGCCGCCGGGGCCAAAGCCTTCGTAACGGGCGGGCGAGAAATCTTCACCACCAGCGCCTTTAGCCTTGTCTAAAGCCTTATCAATGACGTGGCTGGGGACTTGGTCTTTTTTGGCGCGGTCAATCAAACCGCGCAAGGCCAAGTTCCCAGATGGGTCTATGCCCCCTGATTTGGCGCACACATAAATTTCACGGCCATATTTACTATAGACTTTGGCTTTGGCATCCGCCGTTTTGGCCATAGACACTTTGCGGTTTTGATAGGCTCTACCCATTGCTTGATTGCTCCATTTACAAAAAAAATTGGGCAATTCTACCGTTAAGTGCCGGACTAGGGAATTTTTTAGTGCCACGGCAGGCATATGCTGCCTGCTAAAACGACAATTATTTTGCCAAGTGTGAACTAGTTCATAGCAAAGCCCCTTATTTGTTCATAGAATCGGGCTTTTATTTGCTAGGGGAAATGGACAATGAGCAGATACCGTAATAATTTTGGCAATGATTTTGGTGTTTATCGGGAACATGGCAGCACTTTCGGGCTGGTATTAAAAGTTGCCGCTGGCCTTGTCTTGGGCGGCAGTGTGTTGCTGATGATTGCGGCGTGGATCATCCCGGAAAAGCGTATTGAATTGCTCGAAGATAGGCTGTTAATCACCTCCAAAGTCGCCGCCGGGGCGGTAAGGGAAATGTTTAATATTGCCGATGAACGGGAACTGAGGATGCGCCGGGAACGGGCGCAAATTGACGTGGAAAAGGCGCGGCAATTAGAATCGATCAGGCTGGCACAAAAGGCGGAAACCGAAGCCAAACAAAAAAAGGACGCGGCTTTCAAGCAATTTTATCAAAAGCCCGAACGCTGCTATTCACCTGCCAGCCAAAGCATCAGGATTGAATGCGCCAACGAATACATCCGGGCGCACCGAGAATTTGACGGGATTTACCAAGGCGGTTAAGCCCGTACTTATTCTTGGGAAAAATGCAAACGGATGTCATCAGGATGATGTTCATTGGCCGCCGCCAACTCCGGCAAGACTTGCCAGACGCGCTCAATCAATTCGTCATAAGAATCCGCTTCCGCCACTAGCCCTAAGGCCTCGCAACGGGCGAACCATATCCCTTCGGCGGTGGCGACATTGACCACAAACGAATGGTCATGTTGATGGATATATTCCGGCTGAATGGTTTCCAAGTTGCCTTCCAGGTAATCATCAAGCAATTTTTCCAAAAACGCCGCCACTGACACATTGGCATGTTTAGCCAGAAGGTTGATTTTGGCTTCTAAAGCCGCAGACAGGTTTAGCATAGCAATCGTAGAAAAAGGGTTGAAAAGGTAAATTTTACTACACGGCTGTTGCGGATTATTGAAAAAAACCACAAAAGCTTACCGCAATACGGCGGGGCTTATTTAAAACAACAGCTTCAAACCCACCAACACGGTAATGATTTCATAGCTGCGCTTGATCCATTTGTTGCCTTTTAGAATCGCCAAATGCGCACCTAAATAGCCGCCCACAAAAGACCCTAGTAACAACACCGGAATCCAGCTCCATTTGACTTCGGCAATCAAGGCCAACACCACCGCACCCGAACCGTTCCAAAACATCCCGACAATAATTAAGGTGTAGGCCACCGCCCGTTTGTAATCCATGCCAAACCAGCGGATCAATATCAAGGTTGCAAACAGCCCTGTGCCTGAGGCGATCGCCCCGTTTAAAAAACCCACCACGGACAACAGGCCACCACCGATCAAAAAACCCGACAAATCACGGTGCTGCGGCGTATGTTGCTGGCCGAATTGGCTTTGGAAATAAGAATACACGCCCAGTGAAACCGTCAGCAAACCCAATACCAGTTTGGCGATGTTGTCAGGGATGTTGACCACCACGAACGAGCCTAAAATCACCGCTGGCACACCAAAGGCGAACATGAACCAGGCAAAACGCCTTTCAACCATGTCTTCTTTTAAATACCGCACCGTTGCACCCACACCCAAGGCCACGGAAGCGACTTTATGCGTGGCCAACGCGACGCTAAATGACAGCCCCAAAAAAATCAGCACGGGGAATTGGATCAAGCCCGCACCGCCCCCGGCCAGGGCAGAAAACGTGTTGGCGATTAACGAGGCAATAAAAACAATCAGTTGTTCAAAAAAAGGGTTCATAAATGCAATCTTAAAAACGGACAAAATAAGGCAACGCCACCAACACCACACCGACTATAACCAACATCAAAACATTTGGCACAAAGTACGGATACACCATCAACACCAAACCACACACCAGCGGCACAGGCTGGCCTTGTTTCTTGCCATACATAAAAAAACCCAATCCTATCGAGCTGAACAACACACCCCATAACAAAGCCGATTCCGTATCCATTGATCCCCTCTTATTTGAATTTAGCCAGTGGTTTTAAAACGATTATCCAGTAAAAGCAAGCATCAAACTGCATCGGCAATCGTTTACAATGTCGGCCTATTTTCAACCGGGCCGTAATCCTCCAATGGCAGACGTAAAAACTTATCTGAATGTCCCTTATGCCGAAAAAGACGCGGCAAAAGCTTTAGGCGCACGCTGGGATGCCGCCAACAAAAAATGGTATGTGCCGGACGGCAAAGACCTCGTGCCGTTCTCAAAATGGCAAACAAGCCAGGACATCCCTTCCGCACCAAGCAACACCGCCAAACAAGCCACGGCAGCTAAATCCGGCAAAGCGGGCGTTACCACTTATCCAGACGACCAACAATTTGTGGCCTATAACGGCGACGCACCGCCTTGGGATTAACCACGCATTCCCTTTTTCTCTATTCGCAGGACACCTAATCATGCAGCAAGCCGACACCGTCATCCACGCCCGTTGGATTATCCCCATTGAACCGACGATCACCTTAGAACACCACTCACTGGTCATCCATAACGGCAGAATTATTGACCTGTTGCCAACCGACTCAGCAAAGCAGCGCTATCAAGGCACACACACAGAATATTTAACCGACCACGCATTGTTGCCGGGTTTTATCAATAGCCACACCCACGCCGCCATGAGCCTGTTACGCGGACGTGCCGACGATTTGCCGCTGATGGATTGGCTGCAAAACCATATCTGGCCACTAGAAGGTAAATGGGTAGGTGAAGAATTTGTCAAAGATGGCACGGATTTGGCGATTGCCGAAATGCTCTTGGGCGGCACGACGTGTTTCAATGACATGTATTTTTTCCCCGACATCACCGCCCAACAAGCGATTGCCCACGGCATACGTGCCAGTATCGGCCTGATTGTGTTTGATTTCCCAACCGCCTGGGCAGAAAACAGCGATGCCTATATCGCCAAAGCCCTGGCCTTGCACGATGCTTTACAGGGCGAAGCATTAATCTCCAGCACCTTCGCACCACACGCCCCTTACACGGTGTCTGACGGCCCTTTGCAGCAAATCCGCTGCTTGTCAGATGAACTCAATAAACCTATCCATATCCACGTCCACGAAACCCGCCACGAAGTCGAAACGGCACAAGCCGACAATGGCAAACGCCCTTTGCAACGCCTGCATGAATTGGGTTTGTTAAGCCCTGCCCTGCTTGCCGTCCACATGACGCAACTGACGGATGAAGAAATCACGCTACTTGCCGAAACAGGCACGCATATCGTGCATTGCCCCGAATCCAATTTAAAACTGGCCAGCGGCTTTTGTCCGGTAGGCAAGTGTTTGGCGGCGGGCATCAATGTGGCTTTAGGCACGGATGGCGCGGCCAGCAATAATGATTTGGATATGTTAGGCGAAATGCGTACGGCGGCGTTGTTGGCCAAAGCAGTTGCCGAGGATGCCAGCGCAGTCCCGGCTATGACCGCTTTGCAAATGGCGACCCTCAACGGCGCGAAAGCCTTAGGTTTGGCGGATGAAATCGGCTCGTTGACCATCGGCAAAGCCGCCGATGTGATCGCCATTGATTTAAGTGCGTTGGCAACCCAACCCGTTTATGATCCGGTATCACAAATAGTCTACGCCGCCAGCCGCGAACAAGTCACCGAAGTTTGGGTGGCAGGCAAACACTTATTAAAACAACGGCAATTGCAAAACTTAGACGTTGACAGCCTGAAAACAAAAATTGCTTTGTGGCAACAGCGGCTAGCGGGTTAAGCGCAGGCGTGAAAAAATCACTTTTTCACGCCCAAATCACGCGTTCCCTTGCTGCAACAACGCCCCGTATTCTTCCATCGTAATCACGCCCAGATTATCCACAATCGCCTTGTCAGCATCCGGTAGAACGTCCTGAAGGCCATCAATACGTTTCCATTGCGGCGTGGGGGTTGGGCATTCCGGTTGGGGCGCGTATTTGGACGTTGCCACGCGCTCGTATTGATGGATATAGCGCGGGCAATTCATGAACACTTCCGTTACTGTCACGCGCACCAACAATTCCGCTGCGTGAAATTCGCCGATTAACGGGTCATTGCGGTCAACCGTTGCCGTGCCATGCACCCGGACACGGTGCGGGGTCGTAAAATCAATAAACAACAGCCCCACTTTGTCATTCAGGGTCATATTGCCCATCGACAAAAACATGCCATTGCCATTGTAGCTAGGAAACACAATCGTCTTGCTGTCCAACACCTTCACAAATCCCGGCGCACCGCCTTTATATGAGCAAGTCGGATAACCGCGATGGTCAACCGTCGTCAAAAAAAACATATCGCGGGATTCAATAAAGCCTTTATGCTGACCGTCCAACTCCGGCTGGACAATAAACTGCCCGACCCGCTCAGCTAAAGCGCGGGTCTCAAATTGATCCTGCAAAGAAAAATGCTGTTCGCCGTAGAGCTCAGTCATAGGATGTTCCGGTTATGAGAAAAATGTTAGGGTATAAAACACTTAAAAACGCTTTGCAAGGCAAAAAATCAGCCTGATGGGTTTGCGTATTAAAAACCATTGCAGTTATCATGACCCAAGCCCAAACGGCACAGCAGATTTGCCGCCCTTGTCATAAACACCAAACGACTTCCTAAAGCCCATGAATTATCAAGCACCCTCACGCACCACCCCCGAATCCCACCAACGGAGTGCGGAAAAACTGGCGCGTATCCCCATCAAAGTCGAGCAACCGGACACCCTGTTGCGCAAACCCGATTGGATACGCATCAAAGTCACCGCCAACGAAGAAATCACCCGCGTCAAACAATTGCTGCGGGAACACCAACTGCACACCGTCTGCGAAGAAGCCGCCTGCCCGAACCTCGCCGAGTGTTTCCAGCACGGTACAGCCACGTTCATGATTATGGGCGACTTATGCACTCGCCGCTGCCCGTTCTGCGATGTCGCGCACGGCAAGCCGAATCCATTAGATCCCAACGAGCCGCAACACCTCGCCGATGCCATCAACGCGATGGCCTTAAAATACGTTGTCATCACTTCCGTAGACCGTGACGATTTGCGCGATGGTGGCGCGGCGCATTTTGCCGCCTGCATCGCAGGCATCCGGGCGCAATCGCCCGCCACCAAAATCGAAATCCTCGTACCGGATTTTCGCGGACGCATGGACAAAGCCATCGCCATCCTGGCACAACAACCTTGTGATGTCTTCAACCACAACCTAGAAACCGTGCCGCGCTTGTACAAACAAGCCCGCCCCGGTTCCGATTATCAAGGCTCTTTAGAATTGTTGCGCCGCCATCACGAAGCCCTGCCGCACATCCCGACCAAATCCGGCTTGATGATGGGCTTAGGCGAAGAACCCGAAGAAGTGGTCGCCGTGATGAAAGATTTACGGGCACACGGCTGCTCCATGCTGACCTTGGGGCAGTACCTACAGCCCAGCAAAGCGCATTTGCCCGTGCAAAATTATGTGACCCCGGAACAATTCGAAGAATACGGACGTATCGCCAAAGACTTAGGCTTTAAACAAGTCGCCAGTGCGCCGCTGGTCAGGTCTTCTTACCATGCGGATTTGCAGGCTAAAGGGGTGATTGGATAACTGGAATGCTACCTTGCGGATTTCCAAATTGAGCGGGTAACATTTCAAGCTGCCGGCAATCAATAAAATTTTAGGGGCAGGGTAAAGAACGCTTGATACTCCAAAGCCCCTTCTACCGTAAGCTTTGGATATAAACAGGATAGAGAATTGCCATAGACACAAAAATATAGGATCGTGCAAATAGACTTGTAGCAATATTAAGGTCTAGTCACATTGAAAATAACTGCCAACTAGCACCGAGGATTAACAGGAGAATTCAAAATGGATAAGCAATATCTAAAAGCCATTTTAACGATTAACATACTTCTTTATATTAATCCTGCCGTTGCTACTGATGTAGGCACATGGGAAGTGACTGGTGGCATGAATGAAGCACGTGCTGTGCATTCTGCCGTTTTACTGAATAACGGTAAAGTGCTTGTTGCGGGTGGTAGTAATACTCAAAATAAAATAACCAATACGGCAGAGATTTATGATCCCGCTACTGGAAAATGGCAAACAACGCAGGGCAATCGCGCTTAAATTACCCCGATGACCCGGAGCAAATACTGATTATCC
>CAYUQV010000044.1:0-30345 GCA_964446885.1 uncultured Methylocucumis sp. | reverse complement strand
GCGGCATGACGATAACCTGTTGATTTTTTCTTAATGAAACGTCAACAGAACCTAGTATCTGGTTCGTGCTTTTTCGTGCCTTTCGTGGACAAGAAAAAATATTTGGCGTTGTCTTGACCCATATCAAAAAAGTATCGGGCCAATAACTTGAGTATTAATATTTACTAATATAGAATCCTCTTCATCACTGGACAGCCTGTCCAGTTTCGGCTAAGACATTGTCGTTGAGGAGATTTTCATGATGACCCAGAATCCTTGTTCCCGTCGCCGCTTCCTTGCCCAATCGGGTGTGGGGCTGTTGGCTTTTGCCGGGATGCCCGGATTATTAAATGCCATGCAGGGTATGGGCGAAATGCCCAAAATGCCTGTCCGCCAAGTGAACCCAAATTTTAAAGCCGATGTAGAACTGGACTTGTTCTGCAAACCTGCGGCGGTGCAAATTTTAGAAGGCCAACCGACACGGGTGTTGCAATACACTGCCAGCCTCCGCTATGGGCCGCAAAATACCGTCACAAACATTCCTGGCTCTTATTTAGGCCCGCTGATCCGTTTGCAAAAAGGCCAAAAAGTCCGTATCCATTTGCATAACGGTTTGTCTGAAATGACCGTGACGCATTGGCACGGCCTGCATGTACCCGCTGAAATGGATGGTCATCCTTTATACGCCATCAATCCGGGCGAAAGCTTGGTTTATGAGTTTGAGGTGCTGAACCGGGCGGGCATGAACATTTACCATCCGCATCCGCACGACCTGACCGCCAAACAGGTGTATTTCGGTTTGGCTGGGGCGTTGTTTGTGCATGATCCCGAAGAAGCCGCGTTGGAATTGCCGTCCGGGGCTTATGAAGTGCCGATTGTCATCCAAGACCGCCAGTTTGATGCCCAAAACCAATGGCGTTATGCCGGGAATATGCACGACCGCATGATGGGTTTTTATGGCGACCGTATTTTAGTGAATGGTCAGGCGGATTTTCAGATAGAGCTGGAAAGCCGGGCTTACCGTTTGCGTATCCTTAATGGCTCCACGGCGCGGATTTATAAATTGGCGTGGGATGATGGCACACCGTTGACGGTGATAGGTGTCGATGGTGGTTTGCTGGAAAAACCCGAAACCAAACCCTATATGATGCTCGCCCCGGGTGAACGTTTGGATGTCTGGGTCGATTTCAGCGGTCGCGAGGAAGGTTCGCAGTTGGTGATGCGTAGTTTGCCATTTAGTGGCGTGTTGCCGAGTATGGGTATGATGATGGGCCGCAGTGGTTTGCCTGTCGGCAGCAATTATCCGATTTTTACCGCCAAAGTGACCCGTAAAGTCAGCGATAGCCCCAAGTTGCCCGGTACATTGTCCAGCATCCGCCGCTATCAAGTCAGCGACACCGCCAATCCGTCCAAACCTGTGCCGATTGCCATTAGCGAGGGGCCTATGGCGATGCTCTTGAACGGACGTTCTTATGCGTTTAACGATGTCCAAGAGTTTGAGCGTATCCCGGTCAATACCATCCAGTTGATGGAAATTTTCCATGCCCACGGCGGACACGGACGGCACGGCTCTGAACAAAATGACGGGGCATCTGGCGGTATGGGTATGATGGGAGGTATGGGCCGCCGGGGTATGGGTATGGGCGGGATGCAACATGGCGGTATGGGGGGAGGCATGATGGCGATGGCACATCCTATCCACATGCACGGGCAATCTTTCCAGATTATCAGCCGTAGCGTCGCCAGTGGTATGGAAGGTGGCTACGACACCGTGCGGGACGGTTTTATCGACAGCGGCCTTAAAGACACGGTTTTAGTGATGCCCGGAGAAACCGTGCGCTTGATTAAGCCGTTCCAAGATTTCAAAGGCCTGTTCATGTACCATTGCCATAATTTGGAACATGAAGACATGGGGATGATGCGGGATTTTTTGGTGGTTTAGTAGGTAACCTAGTGCTGTTTAAGTGGTTCAAAACGTTAGGGATTGGGGGTAAGGGACTTAAGCTCCAAAACCGAAAACTTGACCGTTCAGAGTATATATACCCAATCAACTTGAAGACACCGGGTTGATATTTTAAAAATCATTGAAAAATTAGTTTCTTAGTAACTAACCGATACGGTGTCTTGAAAGGCGATGGGTATATAAGACGTATGGGGCGTTGAAATCCACAGTGGGGCTCTAAAAATTAAGGCTTCGCAAGGTCACGCCCGTTTTCGTGCGGCCCAGCATGCCCCACGCCACCCGGCGGAAACCCGAAATAGTCGGAAAATGCGGCGCTGAAATTGGCGGGGTGTTTGTAACCGACGTGTAAAGCCACTGCACTGACTTGAAAAGTACCGCTTTGCAGCATCTGGTAAGCGGTTTTCATACGCACATCCAGAACCATTTGGTAGGGTGTGGTATTAAAACAGTGATGGAACAATTGCTTGATTTTTAATTGGTTTGTGCCGACACGCCTAGCCAATTCCTTGCCTGACGGCGGTTTTGGGTATTCTTGTAACAAAATCTCGCGGGCCGCGTTTGCCATTGCCACATCTTTTGGGTTATAGGGCATGGCATCCGCCGCTCCTTGGCACAATGGCGCCAATTCCGCCGCTAATATCGCCAACACTTTGCTGTGCAAATCCAGCTTCCCCAATCCATTGGTCACATCAGTTTGCAGCAATTGCCGGGCAATCAAGGCCGCTTGTGCAGAAATCGGCCTGTGGCTGGCGATATGTACCGCCGCTTTATCAAACAAACCACCCAATGGGTTTTCACCCAAATAATGTTCCAACCAACGCTGACTGACCGAAAACCGCAATTGGCGGACATGGGTGTCGGCACTATAGCGCCGCTCCCCCAAGCTTGACGAAAAAGTGGTGATGGTCGAATAACCCGACGTGAATGGCACGGATTCACCCCGCTTACTGATGAATTGGGATTCACCCTGTAAGCCCAGTGTCACCACTAAACGGGGTTCCTGATTTTCCATCCGGCTTAATACGGCCAAATCCCGTGTGGGTGTATAGTCCGTGTCAATGAAAATAAGGTCATTATCAAGTTGAATGATACGTGAATGGCCGTTACCGACACTGTCCGGCAAAGTTTGTTGCAAATGGCGGGATTCGCGCTGCTGGGGCAAATCTTCAACGCCAATACTGTGCCAACGGGAATGGATAGTTTTTGTTTCGGTCATGCGCCCGCCTTGGATACTTCATTTTCAATAACAAATAGTACGTTTTCCATAAGTGTCGGCGTAGTCACCCGACGGTTTAGTGGCTACTATCACCACGCCTTAATGGTTTGACCATTGTCACCGTTGCTTGCCCTGTAAGCAACCGCCTTGGCAGCACGACGTTATCAATCACAATAACAACACTTTGGAGACATTTAAATGAAACAAAAAAAAGGGCTTTTTACCCTCAAAACACTAGCACTTACATTACTGGCAATACCTGCCTCCAGCAACTTGGTCATGGCTGCCCCAGCCTGTAAAATTTATGCCGCCGCCCGCCTTTTTGACGGTAACAATCTGCAATTCGATATGGCTGTCAAAATCGTCGGCAAAACTATCGCCCAAGTCGCCCCTAAAGCAGAATTGAATAGCAGTTCGTGCGCCAAATACCAAGATTTGGGCGATGCGACCATTTTGCCGGGCTTTATTGAATCCCATGCCCACGTCACGTATCAACATGTCCGCAAAGATACCGTGTTAGACAACGGCATCACCACCGTACAAGACACAGGCGGCCCGCTTATGCCCCCAGAAGGCGGTGTCGGCCAATTGCGTTTATTAAGCGTAGGCCCTATCCTGCAAGCTCCAGGCGGTTATCCGATCAATATTTTTGGCACATCTGACACACACGCGGGCGCTGATGTAAAACCTGCTCATGACACCGACCCGTATCAAGAAATTGGTTTGGAAATCAACACTGAATTTGATGGCCGGACTGCCGTGCAACATTTGGCCGATCACGGTGCCACAGCCGTCAAAATCGCCTTGGAACCCGGTGGGGAAACCGGCGCACCGTGGATGCAACCACATGGTGCAAACCCTGTGCCGCCAGCGCCTTGGGACATCTTGCCGGAAGCTGTCGTCAAGGCAATTGTTGATGAAGCCCACAATCCGCAAGCAGGCCGTAAGCCTCTGCGCGTCATCGCCCACGTCGGTGAAAACGTTGGTTTCCAACGCGCCCTGAATGCTGGTGTTGATGAATTGGCACACATGCCTTGCGCCCCGATTGACAGCAACCTGTTGGCGCAAGCGGCCACCACCAAAGGCCTGACTTTTGTGACCACAGTTGATACGTTAAGCTCTTGCGTAGACACCAACACCCACATGGGCATCCATTCCAACACCGCCCAATTGGCCGCCAAAATCGCCGAATGTGAAGTGGCGACACCTGGACAATGCGCACAATTGTTATACGGCTCTGAAATCGGCCACGACAACGTGCCTTGGGGAATTAACGGTGAAGAAATGCACATGATGCTGCATTTGACCAGCGGCACATCGGTAGAATTTAACGAAGTGCTGGACGTGTTTCGTGCCGCCACATCTAAAGCCGGCGCCCATTTAGGCATTGATAAATTGGGCACATTGCAAGCCGGGGCTCCTGCTGACATGATCGCTGTCCGTGGCAACGCGATTGAACGCTTCAAACTGTTGGAAAATCCTGATCTGGTGGTTTCCGGCGGTAGAGTGATGCGTAACAAGTTCAAATAACCCCCCCCATCCGTTTGAAATGATGCGGCACGCAAGACACGGCGGAAAAATCCACTGTGTCTGCGTGACGCACATTTAAACATCAATTTTTCGGTTTTTGGGCGGGGTGTTGCAGGGCAAAATCCCTACAGACAATGCTGGATGGGTTTTTTAAGGACGTATTGGGCGTATTTGATGTCACCACAAGGGTGGTCTAGGGACAGATCAGTTGCCGAGAGTCTGTCCAAGCTTTTTCAGCGCTTCCTTAAAAAATCTTCCCATTGAAGAAACGCGGATAATCGATGTCAATGGCTTTGCCCAGGTAATGGCGGGGCATAGCGTCTATCCAAATCGGCATCAATTTTCACTGTCAGGCTTTCAACCGCTTTTCGTGTCAATTTCTTGTCACCGCCTTTAGATTCGGAAATGTAATTGCCAATTAACCGCCCATCTTTCACCCTTACCAAATGCCCCATCAAGTACGCAAACAAAAAGCTGGGCTTATGCAAACGCCCGACCAGCACATAATCCGCCCCCGCGCTTTTGCCTAATTCTGCCGCCACTTCGTCATGGTCAAACAAATACCCAAAGCCGCTGCTCGCCTGTTGTTGCTTTTCTGCCGCCACCGAAATGATGGGGTAGCCCGCACTTTGCAATTCCCTTTCCAGCAAGGGTTTGATACTGGCTGTCCGCGCCATTTCTTCCGGGATGCGGGGCTTCATGGTCAAATCGTTCAACTCAAAATCCAAAACCGCAATGCGGGTTTCAGCTTGGGTTGGAGTGCTTAAAAAGGCGGCTAAGAGCAGGAAATAGGCGGTTTTCATCGTGATGTGGCCTGTATTTAATTTGTAGTGCTGGGCGTGTGGCGGCGGGCATGAATCCCGCCTTCGGGTGGGAACCCCATTAAATAATCTGTCGCGATAGCGACACGATTACGTTTATTTCCAACTCGCAGAAAATGTCTGCGTAACATCAGTTAAGTAAAAAACCAGCTTGTTTGAGCGCTAAAAAAGCCAATTCATGTGCCGCCAGTTCTTTGCTGTCTTGCAAATCATAGGGATTTTCCCCGGTTGTCCGCCACACAAAATAATCCGTCACCGCCAGTGGTTCGCCAAAACGTTGATAAACGCTCGGCATAATGGGTACATGGTCGCCGTACCAGCACAAGACACCAGCGCGGTGGTGTGCCTGTAAACAGGATTTAAGCTGGTTTATCATCAAATCAGCGTTTTTTAGGTGTTGCAGATACACCCTTAGATCGTTGCAATCAGCTGGCGGAGGTGTGTTAAACAATTGGCTTTGTTGGGCGGCATCGGGTTGTTCCAGATGCAATGGGCCGTGGTTTTCCATTGTTATGGCAAAAATGAACAGGGGCTGGTCACGCCCGGCATCTAGCAAGCTTTGGATTTTGTCGGCCACGGCCAAATCGCCAATATATTGCCCGCATTTTTGGCCGTCGGAAAAATGGCCAAGATCAATGAATTCGTCAAAACCCAAGCGCGGGAAGACCTTGTCGCGTAAGTAAAAGCTGGCATGGTAAGGATGGATGCAAACCGTACGGTAGCCTGCTTGTTTTAAAAAGCTGACCAGATTTGGGATGTTTTGGCCTGCCAACGTCCGGTAAGGGTTGAAGCGGTGTATGCCCATTTGTCCGGCGGATAAACCAGTCAAAAAGGCACATTCGGTTCGGACGGTATTGGCGCCCCAGGCAGGTACTTGCAAACGTCCGTGTTGGCAGGATTCAGTTTTGATTTGGTCAAAATGCGCCAAAACGTTGGGGTTGATGCCATCAAAAAGGCTGCGTGGATCAAAAAACGATTCGCTTTGGATCACGACCATATCAGCTAGATCAAGGCCCGGCGTATGCTTTGGCAGGTTTTTAAACGGGGTGGCGGACAAATCGACTTTACTGAAGCGTTCGGCTTGCCAGTATCGCCAAAATAAGGTGATTTGGCCTAATGCGCGGATGTCATCGTTTGGATTTTCCGTTGCCACCGGGGCTTTTTTATGTCCCCACGCACACAACAGCAAGCCAAGCACAAGTATGGCAACGCCCAACAAATCCAATACAATCCACGTCACTGTGTCTGTTAAGGGAGGTTCCAATAAGATACCGATGCCCACGGCCCCAATAAAGCCCATAGTGGCAAAAAACGTACGGGCAACGCCAAAAAAGGGCAGATACAGGCGTGGATGCTTAATGGCATCGGTAAAGTATTCAAAATCTTGGAAAATAAACGCTTCGCGCAGGGAATCGTATTTGGCTTGGTTGACCAGCACCAGCAAGGCTTGGAATATCCACAGCAACACCACCATAAACCACGGGCGTTGGCAAAGCATCAAACCGATGGCAAACAAAACCAGCCAAACGCCACTATGCAAGGGCAGGGTAAAGAAGCTGCGCCGCCCTATGGGTAAAGGTTTGGGAGTGATGGCTTGTTCGATCAGGAGGGAAACCAGTAAACCGACAACAATAGGCGGTAACAGCAACGCTAGTATTGTCACATCAACCGCCATAGTGGAGCTTGGCAAGCAACCAATCTGACCAAGACGGAGGAAATACGGACAGGAACCAAGTCCCTACGTCTAAAGGGAAAGGGAAGGTGATGCGGGCTTGGTTTTTCGCCAAACCTTTGGCGATGGTACGGGCGGCCCGTTCGGGTGTCCAAAAAAACGGTTTGGGGCCGGGCATGGCATGGGCCATGTCGGATTCGACATAGCCGGGCATCACCACATTGATTTGGACATTTTCGTGTTTAAGCCAACCGCGCATGGCTTCGCCATACGCTTTGATGGCGGCTTTGCTGGCGCAATACGTGGGGGTGACAGGCAGTCCGTAGTAAGCCGCCAATGAGCTGATCAGGGCAATTTGTCCGCTACGGCGTTGGCGCATGGCTGGCACTAAGGCATTGACCAACGCGAAGGTGGATTTGACGTTAAGGTCGAGCAAGGCATCCATGTCCGGCCAGGGTTCGCCTGTATTATCAGGGCCGTGGTTGATATTCATTCCGGCATTGGCAATGACCAAATCCGGTGTGTTGGCAAGGCCATCAAGCCACGCTTGCAAGGCTTTAATATCACGTAAATCGAGTATTTTTGTTGAAACTTGTGCGCCGGCTTCGGAGCAAATTTGTGCTATGCCATTCAGGGCTGCGGCATTTCGGCCTTGTAATATCAAATGCCTGCCTGGACTTGCGTAATGTTTGGCTAACGCGCCACCGATTGCTCCCGTTGCTCCTGTAATCAGAATAGTTCTTTGTAAATCGGCCTTCATAAAAAGGCTTCGAGCGGGGCTTTGTCCGTTTCGAGGAATCGGGTGGCGTTTTTGACGGCCAAATCAATGCCGGGCTTACTATACAGGCTGCCATTGACTTGTGTGGTGTGTATGACGGTGTCGCGGAAACAGCGGAACAATTCTTTATCAGGCTTTTCGCTATGCACCCAAAAATCATCCAGCGAGCCTTGGAAAGTCAGGCCGGGCAAGCTGTAAATGGGGCTGTTAAGGGTTTTGGTAGGGCAATCCAATTCTAAAGCCAAACCGCCTGCTGTGCTGTTGACCGTGACCATGCCACGGGCATGAGCCACCAAATTGTTAAGGTTTCCAGATTGCAAAAACAGGATACGTCCACTTAAGCCCAATAAACGCGCCTGTTTTTCAATGATTTTGCCGTAATTCAATAATCCGGCATCTAAGGGATGGGTTTTAATGACCAACCAAGCCGTGGTCGGGGCATGTTGTGCGAAAGAGCGCATCACTAAATCAATCACTTCCACCATGTTAGTGAAGGTTGAATGGACTTGGATTTGCGAGTCGCTATTCAATTGTAGGGGCAAAATATAAAAAGGTATTTTTTTGCGCAACAAATGTTCAATATCTTCGCCATCTTGTTTTTTGGTCAAATGCCAACGGACAAAACGGTTGATATACCCTGCGTATTCTAAGGGCACGGGATCTGGTGCATGGCCTTTATAGTGGCAGAAGAAAAAAGGATTGGTTAAGCCTGCCACATGATAAGCCACATCATGGGTTGCCCTAACGTGAAAAGGGGAATGGAAGGTTTGCCGATCATCAGCGGATGGTACGTATTTGCTGGTTTCGCGATACCAGTCAGGGTCTTTGGGCAACATGGAATAGCCATTGACCCCTTCCCGTTCCAGGGTCATCCAGTAAGGGCGAAAATAACCTTCTTCAAGCACATGGGTGCGGATGCCATGCTTTACGGCGTATTGTTTGGCCGTGACATGGATAGGCCGACAATCACCAAAAAGGATTTGGTCAGTGATGCCGTATTTTTTTCTGATGCCTTCCAACACCTCAGGCAACTGCTCAAGCGACCCACGAAACAAAGTTGCGCTACGGGGAGCCCAATAGGCGACATCACCACCCGTAAAATTGATTTTGTGGACGGCATGGCCTAAGGAATGCAGATGATCGGCCAATTTTGCAAACAGTGGCGAACAAGGCCCTTGCAAAAACAGAAAAGAACGCTTGCCAGTATTGACGACAGTGTTCCGGTGAACCTGCGCTTTGATGAAGATCATGACGGAAATTCCTCACAGTAAGCCTGAATGGTTTGGTCTATCTGTTGTTCGGTATGTCCGCAGGAAATGAAAAACCGCAACCGCGCACTTTTTTCTGGAACAGCAGGATATAAAATCGGTTGTACATTAATGCCTTTGTTGAACAAAGCTTCGGACATCCGCCCTGCACTCAGGGAGCTGCCCGTTATCGCGGCAATGATCGCCACGCCACGGCTTAAGCCAGTGTTGATTCCGGCGGCTTTGGCCTGGGTTAAAAAATAGCCGGATAAGGCCTGTAAACGCTTGACCCGTTCTGGTTCCTGTTTCATGAGTTGCAGGGCCGCCAAGGCAGGGGCGGCGACTTGCGCGGGCATACCGACACTGTATAAAAAGCCGGGAGCCAAGAATTTCAGATGTTCAACCAAAGCTGATTCCCCGGCAATGAAGCCACCGCACCCGGCCAAGGATTTGCTGAGCGTGCCCATCCAAATGTCCACATCTTTGCCATCAATATTGAAATGTTCGCGTATCCCTAAGCCCGTTTTGCCCATCACGCCCAATGAATGTGCCTCGTCCACCATCAAAAAGGCCTTATGTTTTTGCTTGATGGCGATGAATTCGGGCAAATCCGGGTAATCGCCGTCCATGCTATATAAGCCTTCGAGGACGATCAGCACCCGTTCATAATGCCGCCGTTGTTCGGTGAGCAATTTGTCCAACGCCGCGTAATCATTGTGCGGGAACGGCAGACGTTTACTGCCTGACAATTGCGCCCCGACCAAGGAGCTGTTGTGGATCAGTTCATCATGCAGGATCAAATCGTTCGGGCCGAACAAATAGCCTATTGTGGTCACATTCGTTGCGTGACCGCTGACCATCACCACTGCATCATCAACACCATAAGTTTGGGCAATTTCTGTTTCCAATTGGCGGTGGATGGGTCGCTCACCTGATACTAGACGGCTTGCGGAAACCGATGTGCCGTATTGTTCTACCGCATCTTTGGCGGCTTGAGAAACCCGCGCATCACCAGAAAAGCCCAAATAGTTGTAACTGGCATAATTGATATAATCCTGGCCGCCAATCCGGGTGGTGGCTCCGGCTATCCCTTCATGTTGCCGGAAAAATGGATTGCCCACCCCCAATTGGGTGCTGCCTTTATGGATGATTTGGATTTGTTTGTAACCAGGCAGTTGGTCAAAACGGCTCCAAGCCTCAGGTATGTCGGCACGGCTGGACAAAGGGTTAAAGCCTTTCGAAGCTTGCCCGGCACTTTTGAGCTTATGTTCCAAAGCTTGTTGTATCAGTTTGTCTTTAAGTTGTCCCGAAAGACTTTTGCCAGTCATGATTAAGTGATTATCCTGTTCGTGTTAGGGTTTTCAAGTGCTTGCGTCAAGGCGGACATTTGTTCGACGGTGACACTGGCATCATGCCTTTTATAGACATCTTGGATATTGGCCGCCGTTTCACTGCCCTGCGCGTCATTATCCGTGTCGCCTCTTAAATGGAGGATTAACCGATCCGCCAATTTGCTAAGGCTTGGCGCTTCGCTTAAGGCCATTACCGGAATTTGTACCCGAAAGCGCGTTTCAATGGCGATCATCAGTTCCACGCCCATCAAAGAATCCAAGCCCATGTCGTACATGGAGTGCTCGGCATCAATCTTGTCCTTGTTGACCAGCAAAATTTGGCTCAATTCTTCTTTCAGCATCTCAATGAACGTGGCTTTCAACGCCTCATCGGACAGTTCGGCAAGCATTTGCTTAATGTCCGTATCATGCTCATCATGATGGTCGGCATTTGAGGTATGGATCGCCAGCTCACGGAATTTAGGTGATTTGGCGGCTGGCAGAAAGCTGCTTAAATTGCGCCAATCAAACGCCATGATGCCAATGGTCGGTGAATGGCTTTGCAAAATGCCATCCAATTCAGCCAATGCCACCGCTGACAGCAGGGCCGCGCCTCCCACCCGATTTTCCAATGCGTCTTTAATTTTTTCATTACGGGCCAGAAAACCCACATCATCAATCGCGCCCCAGTTGATGCACGTGGCCGGCAAGCCTTGTTGCCTACGGGCGGCGGCCAAGGCTTCCAGCCATAAATTGCCCGCCACATAATTGCTCTGGCCTGGATTGCCGAACAAAGTCGTCACTGATGAATACAGCACAAAGCAATCCAGTTGTTTATCAAGGCTTAACTCGTGAAGGTTCAATGCACCCTGTATTTTGGGTTCCATGACCCGGCGCAACTGATCTTCTGTCAAATTACGCGCCAGCCCGTCATCAATGACCGCCGCCGCATGGATAATCCCCGCCAGCGGTGGCATTACCGTTTCACAATGCGCCAGTAAATCGGCCACCGCCGTTTTATCCGTGACATCAACTGCGGCTGCATGGACATTAACCCCGCGTTCGGCAAAATCAGCCAATGCCGCTTGTGCTTCAGGTGATGTTGCGCCGCTACGGCCCACCAAAATCAAGTGCTTCGCACCTTTTTCGACCAACCATTGGGCAGATCTTAACCCGAACCCCCCTAATCCGCCTGTGACAAAATAACATTTGTCTGATGAAAAAAGCACCGGAGGACGTGGGGCGGATTTTTCCATTTGGGATTTTGCAGCTTTATGCCCAGGGAATTTATGCCCGGAAATGCCATGCCCATAAGTCACGACAATTTTGCCGATTTGCTTGGCCTGCTGCATGTAACGGAAAGCATCGACCACTTGATTGGCATCAAACTTCGTATAAGGCAATGGATGCAAAATGCCACCGTGGAACAAAACCATCATTTCGGCAAACAAACGCCGGGTCAAATCTGGGCGTTCTTGCATCAGTTGGTCGGCATCGATACCGAAGTAGCTGATATTATTACGGAATGGCCGCAAACCGATATGGGTGTTCTCGTAAAAATCGCGCTTGCCCAATTCCAAAAAACGGCCAAACGGTTTCAACACCTGAAAATTGCGGTTAATCGCTTCGCCCGCCAAAGAATTGAGCACGACATCAACTCCCCGCTGCCCTGTATCGGCGAGAATATCCTCAGCAAAGCCCAATGATCTGGAATCGTACACATGCTTGATGCCCAGCAGGTGCATATAGTCGCGCTTTGCTTCGGAACCGACAGTTGCATAAATTTCCGCACCCAACCACTGGGCGACTTGGATCGCAGCCAAGCCGACCCCGCCTGCGGCTCCGTGGATCAAGACTTTTTCACCCGCTTGCAAACGGGCTTGATGGTGCAAAGCGTAATAAACCGTGAAAAACGTGCTGGGGATTGTTGCGGCAGCGGCATAACCCATATGCTCAGGCATTAAGGTAATGGCATTGGCTTGGGTCAGTACCCGGTTGCTGAAACTGGCCGGCCCTAAACCTAGAACCTTGTCGCCCGCCTTAAAGGCACTGACTTTGGTACCGGTACGGGTGACAATCCCGGCAAACTCCAATCCCAGCGTCGGGCCGACAAATCCATTTTCCACCGCTTCATCAGACAACAACCCCAATGTGTACATGACATCGCGGAAATTCAACCCAGTGGCTTTGACCTCAATTTCAATCTCATCATCCGCAGGCGTGACCGCCACTGTGGCTTGCCATTGCAGATTACGCAACTGGCCGGGCAATTTGAATGACAAGCTTAAGGTCGGTGACAATCCGGCAACCTCAGGCGCGTCAGTTTTCAAGTCTTCCTCAGCAGACACCAATGCGGGCAACGCTTCGGAACGCCGCAAACGGCTTACAAAGCGTTTGCCAAAACGGTTCAACAACACTTCCTGTTCGCTGTCACCGCATAGCAATTCGTTGACGACCGCATCCAACACAGGCGATGAGTGACAATCGCCATTAATATCCAAAAGCTGTACTCGGCAATGTGCCGTCTCGTTCATCAGGCTGCGGCCAAATCCCCATAATGCGGCATCATGGGCGATTTCCCCGGAACGGATGGAATCTTCAAAGGCTCCGGTTTGGTCACAGGCAAACAAGCTGGCCACCTGCCCGGTCAATAGCCAAACTTTCGCCGCCGTCAGGCTGCTTTCACAGGCTGTGGCCAATTCCGCTGCCAACCAGCACCGTCCGGCCTGACTTGCGGCAGCTTGGCCGAACCCGACCAAGTGGATGATATGGTCATAAGGGTTTTGTTGTGCTTGGGCGTTTGCCAATACGTCGGTCAACATGCCTTGTTCAGGCGGCATCACGCTGACAAGTTGCCCGGCATTTTGCAAGTGTGCGGCAAGCTGGGTGGCGAAAGCAGATTCAGGTTCGGGCGATCCGGCTAAGATCAGGCAATGTTGGGGCCTGCTGGTAACGGGAACCGCTGTAGCCAGAGGCGTGCGTGTGGTCAGCAGATAAATGCCGGAAAAACTGTCCGGCATAAAATCTGTGGTATCCATGTCGGTATAACCTAAGGTTGCCAATTGTGCCGCCACATCGGCTGCTGACGGTTGCGGCGACAATAGCGCAGGGCCGCTTTCGGCCAGCCACCATGCCGGATCAATACCTAGCACATTGTCAATCCAACGGGCATTATGCAGCCCGACTATCCAAACTGGGCAGCCAGGAACCAGCCATTGTGACAATTGCGCCAGCAGTTGCTGGCTGTCTTGTACGGAACCGGAATTGATATGGACAATCGCAAAATTAGCCGCCGGCCCCAACGCTTGTCGGTTGGCTTCCGGGTCTGCGCCCAAACGCACGGTGCGCAAAAACGGATAATGTTCATGCAAACCAGCCGCCATATCCAGGGCATGTTCGGATTGGCTGGCGAAACAGTAATCAGCCTGATTAAAATCAAATTGCGGGCATAACAGCGGGGCAAACTCTGGCGCGTGGGCATTGATTTCCAAAATGCGCAAGCGTTGGCCGACAGAGGTCTCCTTAATCCAAGCCGTATAGAGGCCCAAAACGGTATCAGCCAAGGTTTTTTTACAAGTACGCTCAAAAATGTGGCTATTGATGGTCGCGTACAAGGCTTGGCTAATCCCCAAACTTCCCGCATCGGTTTCGCCAACTAACAGCCGCCCAAGCTGCAAACCTACCCGGCCCGCAAGATGGGTCAGATAAAAATAATCGGGATATTGCTGGATAAGGGTGTTCCAAATCTCTTTGGCGGGAATCTCAAATTGCACGCTATCGCGGTTTATTTGCCACCCCAGTTTGTCAACAAACACCAAGGCATTATTTTCTGTCGCCGTTTCCAATAGGCTACGCATCAACTTAGCCGTTTCTGGTTGGGATTGGGTATGGGCTACCAAGCTTGTTTCGGTGATGACACCTTGGGCATCGGCAAAACCTTCTAAGGTTTCGGCGACAAAATGCTGGCACAAGCTATCCAACAAGGGTTCTACTTCGTTGCTATAACGGCCAATAGCATCATCGGCCACAGCATCGGCGGATTTGACACCGTCAAGCCACAGCGGGCTTGATAACAGATTGTCAGCGGCAGACAAAGGTGCGGCGGTCAGGTGATAATCCAGATAATGCAAAGGCTGTGTTTGCGCCTTATGCAAACGGATTGCCCGGAAACGGGCTTCTTTGATAACGGCAATTGCTTGGCCTTGCCCGTCAAACAAACGGAATTCGGCTTTTAAGGAATGCGGCCCGCGATGCAGCAAAATGGCTTGCGCCAAGACAGGCACGGCATGGTTGCTGCGGACATAAAGCTTGCCGATTTTCACGGGCACAAACGCGATGTCCTCATGCTGGCGCAATTCTTCTTTAAGGATTTGGAATACCAGTTGGAATGCACAATCCAGTAAAGACGGATGCAAATAATAGCGGTCAAATCCCATGATGATCGGGACAGGTATTGTGAAAACTCCCAACGCGCTATCGCCATCGACCCAACCTCTGCGGATAGTCTGGAATGCAGGGCCATATTCCAGGCCGACATAGCCCGTCAATTGGTTATGGCTGGTTTGGTCAAAATCGGGTTCACGGGTGGGTAGGGCTGGCGCAATGACGGTCAGTTGGCTGCCTGTCGCATCTTCCAAAACCCGCCCTAAACTGTGTTGTTGCCACTCTGCGTCTTTGCCCAATTCCCGGCTTTGTATATGAAAACGGCCATCCGCCGCTTCCAAGGTAAAGCGGATGACTTTGCTGTGGTCATGGCTAAGGATTAGGGGCGATCTGATTTCCAGGTCTTCAATTTCGATAAAATCACTGGCTTGGTTTTGATGGGCCGCCGCCAGCGCCAATTCGACAAATCCGGCTCCTGGAAACACCACCGCGCCACCGACATTATGGTCTGCCAAAAACGGTTCTATCTGGGTGTCGAGCTGGTTTTCCCAAATCAAAGCATGTTGCTTTAAAGGATAGCCTAATAGCGGATGCTGTTTATAACGGCCTAAAAGGCCTTGTGATTCGGATGTGACCGGATGCCACAATTTTTCCCGTTGCCAGGGATAATTAGGCAAGCCCACCAACTGGCCCGTCACCGGAAACCAGCGTTTTTGCCCGAACGGCACACCCGCCAGCATCAATTGTCCGGTCGTGTTGAGCAATTGCGCGGCGGTGTCATTGTTGCGGGTCACGGTTGGAATCACCACGCCCGAATAGCTGCCTTGTTTCAGGCAATCGTTCAAATAGGATTGCAAAACGGTATGCGCCCCCACTTCAACCAATGTATTGATGCCCGTTGCCAACAAGGCATTGACCGCATTGGCGAATTGCACGGGTTCACGGATGTTGTGCCACCAATATTCTGCACCCAGTTTTTCTTTCTGTAGCAATTTGCCAGTCACGGTCGAGAAAAATGGGATGGCGGGCTTTTTCACTTCAAGCCCGGCCAAATCCTCACGGACACCCGCTTCGATACAATCCATCGCCGGGCTATGGAAGGCGTAATCCAAATCCAAACGTTTAAAAAACGTGTTGGTGGCGGCCAACTGGTTTTCAATCAAGGCCAATTGGGTCACATCCCCGGCGATGGTCACACCGCGATGGCTGTTGCTGCCGGCCAAATAAACCTTATCCAAGCCACTTTGGGCCAGCAATTTAGTCATATCGTCGGCATTCATGCCAACGGCGGTCATACCGCCTGAGCCTTTGGTTTCGCCTTGATGATGGCTACGGTAATAAATGACTTTAACAGCCGATGCCAAAGACAATGCGCCACACGCCCAAGCCGCCGCCACTTCACCGACACTATGGCCGACCACGGCAACAGGCTGGAAGCCATAGTCGCGCAACATTTCAGTGATGCCTACCTGTAACGCAAATAGCGCAGGTTGGGCGATTTCAGTGCGTTGGTAACGCCCTACGCCATTTCGTCCGGCCAATTCATCCAATAAGGAAAAATCAGCATAAACCTTAAATAAAGCATCAATTTCCGTGACGGTGCGTAGGAATACGGGCGACTGCTCAAGCAATTGTTTGCCCATACCTTGCCATTGGCAACCATTGCCCGAATAAACAAAGGCTGGGCCTTGGGCATTGGCCAGCGTCACGCCCGTAAATGCCCGGTGTGTGGTTGGCTGGGTTTTGTCAGGCGGAGTCTGTTGATTGGCGAATTGCTTAAGTTGCGTGATGGCTTGTTCGGTCGTATCACTGAATATAACCAAACCTTGAGGATGGCGTTCGCGTTGGAAAAATGCCGTGTGCGCCACATCGTAAAAAGGCAAATCTGCATTTTCTGTAATATGCTCGGCCAATGCCTGGGTCGATTGCTGTAGTGCGGGCAGGTCTTTGGCGGATAAAACCAACGGCAAAACCGCTGCCGCTCCGGCTGATTTGGGCATTTTCCGCTGCCGTGACGGCGTGGGTGACTGCAAAATGACATGGGCATTCGCGCCGCCAAACCCAAAAGAATTGATGCCAATGGTTAACGTGCCTTTAGCTTTTAACGGTTGGTTGGCCGTGACAACTTCAATGTTCCAGTCTTTAAACTTAATATTAGGGTTTAAATTTTTAACGCCCGCCGTAGCGGCGATAGTGCGGTGTTGCAAACAGTTCAAGGCCTTTGCCAAACCTGCGACACCTGATGCTGATTCCAAGTGGCCTAAGTTGCTTTTTACTGAGCCGATCAATAACGGTTTGGCGCGTTTTTGCCCTAATGCCAAACCGATGGCATGGGTTTCGATAGGGTCGCCAACCGCCGTGCCTGTGCCATGCGCCTCAAAATAATCAATCGCGTCAGGGCTGATGCCTGCTTGCGCATAAACGGAAGTCATCAAGGCCGCTTGTGAGTGCGGGTTAGGGATGGTCAAACCGGATTTATGGCCATCAGTATTGACGGCGCTGCCTGCGACAATAGCCAGGATGGGGTCGCCATCCGCAACGGCCTGGTCATAATTTTTCAGTAAAAACAGCCCGCCCCCTTCCGAACGGACATAGCCATCGCCTGATTCATCAAAGACATGGCATCGGCCCGTTTTTGACAACATGGTGGCTTTAGAAAATGAGATAAAACCGTAAGGATGCAAATGCAGATTAATGCCGCCCGCCAACGCTTGGCTGATTTCCCCGGAACGGATCGCTTGGCAGGCTTGGTGGAATGCCACTAGCGATGATGAACAGGCCGTATCCATAGAAATGCTGGGGCCATGCAAATCAAAGACATAAGAAATACGGTTGGCGGCAATACTGGAGATAATGCCTGTTGCAGCCGCCGATTCAATAGCCGCCAAATCATCCGCCAAGCGATAAGCATAGTCGACATTGGAGATGCCGATATAAACCCCACAATCACTGCCGCGCATGGAAGACGGGACGATCCCGGCATTTTCAAACGTTTCCCAAGCCAATTCCAGCAACACCCGTTGTTGCGGGTCAATCAAAGCCCCTTCGCGCGGGGAAATGCCAAAAAACGCACTGTCGAAACCGGAAACATCGCCAATGCTGCCCGCAGCAAACGTGTAACTGGTGCCTGGATGGCGTTTGTCAGGATGGCAAAAAGTTTCTTGCGGCCAGCGGGACGGATCGACTTCAGTGACCAAATCTTTATTGGCAAGCAAATCATCCCAGAAATGCTTGGTATCTGTGCCTGGCAAACGTACAGAATAAGCTATAAGTGCAACACGGTTATTCATCCTAAAGAATCTGTCCTTTCTAAAGTAAGTAAATGGAGGGTGCGGAACGGCTGGTTGAAAAAACTGGCAAGTCTATCGGTTTCGATTGGTGAAGAGGAAAGTTGTGGGCGGAAAAAGCGCAGTTTTGCCCTGATAACAAACTTAACCGCACTATATAGAGTTATTTTTTTCATAACAAGGTAACTATTCACCAAAAATGGAACCCCAAAACGATGGATACAAGGGCGATGGGACAGGTGATTTTTAAGTAAAGGAGCGTGGGCTAGGCCAGTTGAAGCGTTAAAAATTGTCAGTGAAGCAGGACGGGGGTTATGAAAAATTAATAAAAACGCCCTAAATGGATTTTTATTATACCTTAAGTAACGGTGAAATAACGGACATTAGTTGCTCTTTAGTAACTTCACCGGGTTGCCTATACACAATCTGGCCTTGTTGGTTAACAATCACCGTGTAAGGCACGGCATCCATGACATCGCCAAATTGGCGGGCGAGCGCAACCCCGGCATCGGTGGCAATCAGCAACGGATAATTTATCAGTAAATCTTCATTATAATTTTTGACGGCTTTTTCATCATCAATCGCCACGCCCAAAAACACCACGCCTTGCCCGGCCAATTCAGTTTGCAAGGCCATAAATTGTGGGATTTCTTTACGGCAAGGTGGACACCAAGTCGCCCAAAAATTGATCACGCGGATTTTCCCTTGCCACTCATCGCTGCTACGTTGTTTGCCCGCCAAATCCGGCAGGCTAAAGGTTGGCATAGGGGCGGGCTGGGTGTTTTCAAACGATGTCCACATTTGTTTGGCGAAAATGCCGCAAGCCAGCGCGAATAAGCCAGCCAGTAAATAAAGCCCGGATTTTTTCATGAAATAAAGTCTATTTTATAGTGAGATTAGCCAATGTTTTCAAAAACGTATCGGCATCTTGGAAACCAATGACACGCAGGCCGGACTGTTCATTACGCCCGGTGTCGAAAAACAAAATCGCAGGCGGGCCAATTAACCCAAATTGCCCTAATAAGGCTTGGTCATCAGCGTTATTTTCAGTGACATCGGCTTGTAATAGCACATAATTAGCCAATGCCTGTTTCACGCTCGGGTTGGTAAACGTATAGGCCTCCATTTCCTTACAAGAAATGCACCAATCGGCATAAAAATCCAGCATCACAGGCTTATGCGCCGCCGCCGCTTCGGCAAGATGGGCATCCAGCTCAGCCAAGGAGCGGATTCGGGTGAATTTTAGCCCGGCTTCGGTAGGTTGGGCGGCCACGGTGTTTGCACCAAAACCTTGCAACGGCTTTAATGGATTGCTGTTGCCCATCGCCAATCCTGCCAACAACAACAAGCCGTACACAAGCATCATCACGCCCATGCCTTTCCAAAGCTTGCCCCATCCCGAACAATTGCTGGGTAACGGGTCTAAAGCATTTAAATAAATGGCCGGGAATATTAGCAGCATGGCCCATAAAACCATACTGACTTGGGCAGGCAAAACCCGATCCAGCATCCAGACCGCCACCGCCAACATAATCACGCCAAACACGGCCTTGGTCGCATTCAGCCACGCCCCGGCTTTGGGCAATAATTTTCTTGCCGAAGCACCCAAGACCAATAACGGCACACCCATGCCCAGCCCCATGAAAAACAAGGCCGCACCGCCCAATAATGCATCTCCGGTTTGGCTAATGAAAATCAACGCGCCCGCCAACGGGGCCGCTACACAGGGGCCGACAATCAGCGATGACAAAGCCCCCATCATCGCCGCGCCCACAATTGAACCATCGCGGTGCTTTTCGCTGGAGTCATGTAGTTTAGAGCGAAGGGATGTTGGCAATTCCAAATGGTAAAAACCGAACATCGACAACGACAGCAACACAAATACCAAGCTGAACAAGACAATAATCCACGGCTGCTGGAAGGTGGCCTGCAAATTATGGCCAAACATTGCCGCCAAAACGCCAAACACCGTGTACATGCAAGCCGAAGCCAGCACGTAACTTAAGGACAGCACAAAGGCCCGCAGTGTAGAAATATGCTCACCATGCCCGATAATAATGCCCGACAAGATAGGTATCATCGGGAAAATGCACGGTGTGAACGCCAGTAACAAACCAAAGCCAAAAAAACTCGCCAAGGTCATGAATGCACTATCTTTGTGCAACGCTTGGGCTATCGCATCTTGCTCGGACAAAGCAGGCTTGGTTTGCGTCACAGCGGGTTCGGCGGCTTTCAGGCCTTGCGTGTGAGGCAATTCCAAAGCAATGCTTTTGGTCATCGGCGGATAACACACGCCCCGGTCAGCACAGCCTTGGTATTTAGCTTCTAAAGTGACCGTTTGCGCCGCCAAATTGGTGCGTAACAGCGGCACAGTAAACGCCAGTTCATTATGGAAAATTTCCACTTGCCCAAACGCTTCGTCATGCTTAGGTGTGCCGTTGGGAATACTGTATTTGGCCAATTGCACGCCATCGGCTTGCTGTAGAGTCAGCTGGATTTTTTCGCGGTACAGGTAATAGTTTTCAGCAATCTGCCAATTGACTTGCAAGGTGTTGGCATCTTTCACGGAGGCAAAAAATTGGAACGCTTGTTCCGGCTGCAACAATTCTTCGGCAGGGCGTGTGAAACCGGAAAATGATTTTGCGAACTGTGCCAGCGGATTGGTTGAACTGGCAACCACGGTCGGTTTCACGGGCAGCAATGCGACATCAAGGGTCTGTTTTTGCGGGGGGTAACAAATGCCCCGCGTTTCCGAACAGGCCTGATATTGCACAAACAACTGCATGGCCTGCACACCCGCTGGATTTTTTAACGGGACTTGCACCTGCAAGCTGTCGTGATAATGCTCGACATCACCTAATAATTCATCATGTTTGATTTTGCCAGGCGGATAAACTGGCTGGCCCACTTCTACGCCTTCGGTCTTGGCTTGCAAGCGCATATTATTGCGGTATACCGAATAACCTTCGGCAATCGTCCAAGTAAGTTGTAACTGCCCGGCATCCAAGGCCTGCGCTGACAACTGGAACGCTTGGGCGGGCGGCAACAAATCTTGCTCGTCAAGCGCAATGGCCAGCGGGCCGGATAACGCCAGCCACGCGAAAAAAATTAGTTTGAAGAAAGACATGTACTGATCCAATCCAGATATTCAGGTAAGCCGCGCTCAATCGGTAAGGCAATGATCTCAGGTACCTCGTAAGGGTGGTGCTTGAACAAAGTGATTTCAATGTTGCTGTAATGGGCCTTGCTGGACTTGATTAACAGCAAATGTTCCTGCTCCGATTCTATCTTCCCTTCCCAGCTATACACGGAAGTGACTCCAGGCAAAATGTTCACACAAGCGGCCAATTTTTTGCTGACCAACAAATGCGCAAGCTCTTTTGCCGTATTTTTGTCAGGGCACGTACAGAGAATCAATTCAAAATCAGAAGACATATTGGCATCCCACTAAAAGCTTGAGTACGGATATTATCCTAGATATTAACGGCGATTACCCTTATATTAATTGTTTAATGACTTATTGGATGGTTTTCCTATAAGCCCTTGCCAACAGTACCTTAACTATACTGTGCAAAACCTTATGGGAAAATTAATAGTGTCAAAAATGACAAGGGAATTTAAATGAAAATGATCCAAATAGTGTTTTTAGTGGTGCTGGTTGTGCCGTTTATAGAAATCTACCTGTTGCTTCAGGTCGGCGGGGTGATCGGGGCTTTGCCGACCATCTTACTGGTCGTGGCGACCGCCGTGCTTGGCAGCATTCTGCTAAAACAACAAGGTTTGGCCACTTTCCAGCGTTTTCAGGCCAGTTTGGCGCAAGGCGAAGTGCCAGCTTATGAAATGATCGAAGGCCCGATTATTTTATTGGGCGGGGCGTTGTTGCTGACCCCTGGATTTTTGACCGACTTGCTCGGATTGGCTTGCCTGATCCCCTCTTTGCGCCGAGGGCTGGCCCAATATATCTTGGAAAACCACTTGATCCAGGCCGTCAGCGGAGGTTTTGGCAAAGGCAAACCAGAAAGCCGTGATGCCTTAGAAGGGGAATTCCGCAAAGAAGATTAAAACGGCCAAAAAACTACGTCCTTGTAGTGTTTTTGGCAATTAGCTGTTTGCTGAAGTGTCGTCAGAGGCGTCTTCACTAGCAGCCGGGGCGGCATCAACCGGGCCGCAAGTGTTTTTGTTCATGCCGGAATAAGCCGGGCACCAGCCAGAAAAGCCCGTTCCGACCAACACCAAACCGACCAACAGTAAAGCGATTTGGGCAGTGAACACAGAGACAACCAACAAAGCCGCGCCGCCATACAAACGGTATTTTTTCTCTTTTTCACCGACATTGTGTTCAAACTTGAGCGCACGTTTAAAATCAAAACTCATCTTAAAATCCTCTCTCTACACATAGTTGTTATTATCTATTGCCAGCAATAGGTTATGGGCCCGCAAGGGCCGAAACAAATATACACAGCTCCCAAAATTCTGCAAGCGATATAATTTTTATGGATGTAACCGCAATTATTGACCCTTTAAACGACGCGCAACGCGAAGCCGTCACCGCTCCGTCCCAAGCCATGCTCGTTTTGGCGGGGGCCGGCAGCGGAAAAACCCGTGTACTGGTACACCGTATTGCTTGGCAAATCACCGTAGAAAACTTATCGCCGCACAGCCTGCTGGCCGTCACGTTCACCAATAAAGCCGCACGGGAAATGCGGGGCCGGGTCGAAACCTTATTGGGCATGTCGGCGCAAAGCATGTGGATAGGCACATTCCACGGCCTTGCGCACCGATTGCTGCGCCGCCACACCGCCGAAGCACGTTTGCCGGATACTTTCCAAGTCATGGACAGCGCCGACCAATTGCGCGTCATCAAACGGATTTTGGCCGCGCTTAATTTCGACGAGGCCAAATTTCCGGCCAAAGAAGCGCAATGGCATATCAATGCCCAAAAAGATGAAGGCATCCGCGCCCGCCACACTGCCGATGTCGGCAACGCTTACCAACGCACTATGCGGCAAATTTATTTGGCTTATGAGGAATTGTGCGAACGTTCCGGCTTGGTCGATTTTGCTGAATTGTTGCTCCGCGCCCATGAACTATTGCGCGACAACCCGGATGTGCTCGCCCATTATCGGCGGCGCTTCCAGCAAGTGCATGTGGATGAATTCCAAGACACCAACACCATCCAATACGCTTGGCTGCGTTTATTGACGCAAGATGCCAATAATCTATTTGTGGTCGGTGATGACGACCAATCCATTTACGGCTGGCGCGGCGCGAAAATCGAAAACATCTACCGCTTCCAAAAAGACAACCCCGGCCACCAGGTCATCAAACTCGAACAAAACTACCGTTCAACAGGCAATATCCTGGCCGCCGCCAACAAAATCATCGCTAATAACAGCGGGCGGATGGGCAAAGAGTTGTGGACGGAATCCGGCACGGGCGAACCCATTTTGCTTTATGTGGCGTTCAACGAACAGGACGAAGCCTTTTTTGTCATCGAACGCATCCGCGCTTGGGTCAACGAAGGCGGGATGCGCAGTGACGTGGCGATTTTATACCGCTCCAACGCCCAATCGCGGCAATTTGAAGAACGCTTGATGCAAGCCGCCATCCCCTACCGTGTCTATGGTGGCCTACGCTTTTTTGACCGGGCCGAAATCAAAACCGCGCTCGCCTATTTGCGCCTGATGGCAAACCGCCATGACGATGCGTCATTCGAACGCGTCATCAACACACCCACCCGTGGCATCGGCGCGAAAACCTTAGACGACATTCGGGGAGTTGCCCGCGAACAAGCCGTATCACTTTGGTCAGCTGCCATACTATTGCTGCAAAGCGGGCGACTGTCCGCCCGCGCCGCCAATGCCTTGAATGGTTTCTTATTGCTGCTGAAAAAACTGCGCGACGACACCGCCGAATTCACCCTACATGAAAAAGTCAAAACCGTCATTGAAAGCAGCGGCCTGAAAGACTTTTACGAAAAGGACAAAGACAAAGGCGAAGAGAAAGCTGAAAACTTACAGGAATTGGTCAACGCCGCCCGTAACTTTGAAACCGCGAATGTGCCGGATAATGAAGACAATTTCTCGGAACTCGATAGGTTCCTGTCCCACGCCGCCCTGGAATCCGGCGACATGCAGGCCGAAGCTTTTGAAGATTGCGTACAATTGATGACCTTACATTCCGCCAAAGGCTTAGAGTTCAAGCTGGTGTTCCTGGTCGGGCTGGAAGAAGGCCTGTTCCCGTCACAACAATCAGCTGACGACATCTCCCGGCTTGAAGAAGAACGCCGCCTTTGCTACGTCGGCATCACCCGCGCCATGCAACAGCTTTACATTACCTACAGCGAATCGCGGCAATTATACGGACGGGAAAGCTATCCCAGACCATCGCGTTTCCTACGCGAAATTCCCGCTGACACCCTCCAGGAAGTGCGGCAACGGGCGCAAGTACAACGCCCCGCCGCCGCTATCAGCGTCGCGCCGAAAGCGGCGGTGCTGACACAAGGCCATAGCTTTAAAGCCGGGCAAAAAGTTAAACATGAAAAATTTGGCATCGGCACCATTTTGCAAACCGAAGGTGAAGGCGCAAAAGAACGGGTACACATCAAATTCCCCGAAGGCCCCAAATGGCTGATGCTCGCTTATGCCAAACTGGAAGCCGTTTGATTTTTTGTCAACACCCCAACCAACACTTTTATCAGGCAACACCATGAACAAACACCCCATCTTATTAGGCGTGAACATCGACCATGTCGCCACTTTACGGCAAGCACGCGGCACCCGCTACCCTGATCCCGTGCAAGCCGCGTTGGTGGCCGAACAGGCGGGCGCCGACGGTATCACCGCGCATTTGCGTGAAGACCGCCGCCATATCCAAGACCGCGATATTTTCTTGCTCAAAGAGATGCTGCACACCCGCCTGAACCTGGAAATGGCCGTCACCGATGAAATGATCGCCATCGCCCGCCAAGTCGGGCCTTACGCCTGTTGTTTAGTGCCGGAAAAACGCACTGAGCTGACTACCGAAGGCGGTTTGGATGTCGCGGGCAATCTGCCGCGCCTGCAACAAGCCTGTGCCAGCCTAGCCGAAGCGGGCATTGAAGTGTCCTTGTTCATCGACCCTGATTTTGCGCAAATTGATGCCGCCGTCGCCGCTGCCGCGCCCGTCATTGAATTGCACACTGGCAGCTACGCCGATGCCCCCACCGCCGCCTCGCAAGCCGAAGAATTGGCACGGATCAAAGCCGCCGCGCACTACGCGCACAGTGCCGGCTTGCAGGTCAATGCCGGACATGGTTTACATTTCCATAATGTCGAAGCGATTTGCGTATTGCCAGAAATCGTGGAGCTGAACATCGGCCATGCCATCATTGCCCAAGCCGTGTTTTCAGGTTTGGCGAAAACCGTGCGGGATTTGAAGGCCGTCATGCGGCAAGCTAGGGCGGAAAACACCCGATAAAGTCGGGCCTAAATCCTCTATGAATGACGCGGTGTTTTCGCTTCTTCGTACATGGTTCAGTTGGTTTAGGAAACGTGTAAAACCCAATAAAACGGATTGAATTAATGGCCAAAGCAGTATAATGTCTGGCGCAAATCTGAACGCTATTGCATAAAATCCGAAAAAAACAATGTTTTTCAATGAAGGAAAATTATGATCCCCGTTATTTTGTCTGGTGGTTCGGGTACCCGTCTATGGCCGTTGTCACGCGGACAATACCCTAAGCAATTCCTACCGTTAGTGTCCAAACGGACGATGGTGCAAGAAACCCTGCTGAGACTGCAAGGTTTGGCCGGCTTGCAAGCCCCCATCGCTGTCTGCAATCAAAACCACCGTTTTATGATGGCGGAACAGCTTTGGGAAATTGGTGTAAAGCCCGCAGCAATCATTCTTGAACCCATCGGCAAAAACACCGCCCCTGCCGTGGCGATGGCGGCATTATCAGCCCAATCCCCGGATGATGTTTTGTTAGTCCTGCCCGCAGACCACGTCATCAGCAATATTGAAGCCTTCCACCGGGCAGTTGTTGAAGCCCAAGTGCTTGCCAGCCAAGGTTTTTTAGTGACTTTCGGCATTATCCCGACCGAACCTGAAACCGGTTACGGCTATATCAAGCGCTCCAAACATCAAACTGGGGGGGCGTTTGCGGTTGAGGCATTTGTTGAAAAACCGGATTTGGCCACCGCCAGCAGTTATTTGCAAAGCGGGGATTATTTCTGGAACAGCGGCATGTTTGCATTTACTGCCAGCTGTTTTCTTAAGGAATTGGAAAAATTCCATCCCGTCATGTTGGATATGTGCAAGCAAGCGCTGGCAGCCGCTAAAATTGACTTGGATTTTACCCGCCTTGATAAAACCATTTTTTCCGGTTGCCCTTCTGATTCGATTGACTACGCCGTCATGGAAAAAACCGACAAGGCAATGGTTGTGCCATTAGACGCAGGCTGGAATGATGTCGGTTCTTGGTCTGCATTATGGGATGTGACCGCCAAAGACAGCAACGGTAACGCGATTAATGGCGACGTGCTGACAGTGGACACCCATAATTCCTATATCCACGCCGAAAACAAGTTAGTGGCGGCGATAGGTGTTGAAGACATGGTTATCATAGAAACTGCTGATGCCGTCATGATCGCCCCTAAAGACCGTGTCCAGGAAGTCAAAGACATTGTCGGGCAACTAAAGGCCGCACAACGTGCCGAAGCGGAAGTGCACCGGAAAATTTACCGCCCCTGGGGACATTACCACTCCATAGATGACGGCGACCGTCACCAAACCAAGCGCATGGTGGTGAAACCAGGTGCCAAGCTGTCGGTGCAAAAACACCATCATCGCGCCGAACATTGGGTGGTTGTCAAAGGTACCGCCTTGGTCACCCGTGGTGATGAAAAACTGCTGCTGACCGAAAACGAATCGACCTATATCCCTCTAGGTGTTGTCCATTGCCTGGAGAATCCCGGAGTCATCCCTCTGGAAATTGTTGAAGTGCAATCTGGCAGTTATTTGGGCGAAGATGACATCGTCCGCTTTGATGATGTTTACGGGCGCATTTAACGGCGGCCAGGCTTCGCCAATCCAGTATTTTTGTTATAAACCTTAAGGAAAAATCAATGAGCAAAATTATTACCAAAGCTGTTTTCCCAGTTGCCGGTTTAGGAACCCGCTTTTTGCCCGCCACCAAAGCCAGCCCAAAAGAAATGTTGCCTATCGTGGACAAACCACTGATCCAATACGCAGTGGAAGAAGCGGTCGCGGCCGGGATCGACACGATGATTTTTGTCACGGGCCGCAGCAAAAACGCCATCACCGACCATTTCGACAAAGCGTACGAACTGGAAAAAGAACTGGAAGCCAAAGGCAAAACCGAATTGCTCAGTGTCTTGCGTGGCATCGTGCCACCGCATGTTTCGTGCATTTTCATCCGTCAAGCCGAAGCCTTAGGTTTAGGGCATGCCGTCTATTGCGCCCGGCCAGTGGTTGGGGATGAGCCGTTTGCAGTGATTTTGGCAGACGATTTGATTGAAGATGCCGACCGTGGCTGTATGGCACAAATGGTCAAGCTTTATCAGGAAACACACAGCTCCATTTTAGGCGTGGAACGGATTAATCCCGCCGACACAGGCAGTTATGGCATTGTAAAAACCGCCGACTTCGTTGGGTCACACGGTTTGGTGCAAACCATTGTCGAAAAACCAAAACCTGAAGAAGCCCCCTCCAATCTCGCCGTCGTTGGCCGTTATATTTTGACGCCTGCCATCTTCGACAAAATCAAAACCACAGGTCGTGGTGCCGGCGGTGAAATCCAATTGACCGATGCCATTGCCGCATTAATGTTGGACGAAAACGTCTTGGCATACGAATTTGAAGGGCATCGTTACGATTGTGGCTCAAAACTGGGCTTTCTGATCGCTACAGTGGAACATGGGCTGTTGCACAAAGAATTGAAAAACGACTTTTTGGCGTATCTAAAAAATCTTGTCAAATCTCAAAAAATCAGCGGGTAAAAGCCTATTGACGATGGGTGGCAAGACATCTCTAGGCCGCCCATTTATTCTTCAGCCCCCTAATAAACCTTTGTTTTACCAATTGAACCGAAACACAAAGGCATTGGGAATCAGGCGGTGGGGTTCCTTATATTTTTCGGTTAATCAATGGACTATGGCATAAGTAGCAAGCGTTGGGCAAAATTTAGGCCAATTGAGAGGCACAGCCTAAGTGACTATTGATATGTTTGCAGGCAGCGTGTTAGACTCACTGGAAAGCTGGCATACAGTCACCCAGGCCTGTCAACGAGTAAATTTGGCCATACTAAATTCCCGATTCCCAAGTCAGGATCATCGGATGGGCCAATTCCAAACAGTTAAATTTCCAGCTTTCACTATCTGCACAAATGAAAATCAAATCGCCGCCCCGTTTTATACTTGTAGCGACGGCAAATCTGTAAGCCCTCTTTCAAAAACGGCAGCTAGCGAATTGCCTCCTGCTGGCTTTCAACACCAAACAACATTTAATTGACCAACTAATGACAAATAACTCTAGTGGGCCTTTAAGATCGCCCTTAGCCGTCACTATTTCGGTGTGGAAAGCACTTTTCCTACGTGAAGCGATCAGCAGATTGTCTACCGGGCGTGGGGCATGGATTTGGTTGCTTGCAGAACCCATCATCCATGTTGTCATCATGCTCATCATTTTCACGGTCATACGCCTCAAAGTGGTTGGCGGTATTGATGTGCTTGCATGGCTAATTGTTGGCCTGACTTTTATTTCAGTTTATAAACGGACTTCTTCCCAAGTACAAAATGCGATAAACGCCAATAAGCCCCTGTTCGCCTATCGGCAAGTCAGGCCAGTGGACACGCTTTTGGCCAGGGCTTTTTTGGAAGGATTTCTAGCCTTCATTATTATCTTAATCACGTGCTCCGGTGCCGTTTTTTTCTTGGATGTTGACCTGATTCCAGACGAAGCCGACAAGTTTTTGCTGGGTTTTCTGGGAATGTGGCTGATGGGGCTAGGTTTTGGTTTAGTGACATCCGTCGCCACCCAATTAATTCCCGAACTCGGTAAGGTTTTAGGAATGCTTTCAACGCCTATTTTTATGACATCCGGCGCAATATTACCTTTGCACAGCATATCTGAGCCTTACCGCAGCTGGATACTTTATAATCCATTGGTACATGGTTTAGAAATAGCCCGCCAAGGCGTATCGTCTTATTACCATGTCGTCACAGGGACTAACCTTAGCTATCTTTACCAATTTGCAATTGTGACTATCTTTTTAGGTTTGGCGTTACACGCCCGTTTTGAAGCAAAAATACTTTCCCAATGATTATTGTTGATAATGTCTACAAACGTTACCAGACCACCCACGGCCCTGGCAGATGGATTTTAGAAGAGGTTTCGTTCGTCATACCCCCTAACGTCAGTGTCGGTATTGTCGGCGGTAACGGGGCAGGGAAATCAACCTTACTAAGGATTATTGGTGGTGTTGACCAACCTACCCGGGGCATTGTTGACCGGCGTTGCCGCATGTCTTGGCCTATGGGTTTTGGTGGTAGCCTCCAACCCTCCCTAACAGGTCGTCAAAATGCAAAATTTCTTTGCCGCATTCACGGCCATGAAAACGATATACCGGAACGCATCGCTTATATCCAAGATTTTGCCGAAATTGGCAGCGCATTCGATGAGCCCGTAAGAACCTATTCATCAGGCATGAAATCCCGCCTACAATTTGGCATGTCCTTGGCGTTCAAATTCGATGTCTATATTTCCGATGAAGCCACATCAACAGGCGATGCCAATTTTAGGCAAAAAGCCAGCGATGCCTTTAAAAATCTAATGGGTCAATCTAGTTTGATTATGGCCGCCCACGGTGAAGGCGCATTAAAGGAATTTTGCACTTCAGGAATCTGGCTAAACAAAGGCAGGGCGCACTGGTTTGACGACCTTGACGATGCCCTTGCAGCCTACAAAGAAAGCAACAAACGATGAAAACGAAACGAAAAGGCGGCCCTTTGGGGCTGGCGGGCCGGCATCCGGTGATGGGCGTTGCGGTGCTGTGCTCGGCGCTGTCGGTGCTGTACTGGGGCGTGTACGCGTCCGACCGCTACATCTCCGAGGCGCACGTCATCATCCAGAGCACCA
>CAYUQV010000043.1:0-31840 GCA_964446885.1 uncultured Methylocucumis sp. | reverse complement strand
AGCGGTGCTTCCGCAGCATCAGCTTTCACTGATTCAGTTGTAGCTGCCATTTCTATCTCCTAAAAATGATTTAATCTTGAATTGATCAAGAGCTGATAATTACAAATCCTTTTTACCCTTACCTTACTAGTGCTACTAATAAGAAAGACACCAACTCTATTTGGTGTGTAATCAGTCTACCAGTTCAAGCAACCTTGTCAAGCCCATTCAATTCAGAAATCAGTTTTTAGCTCCAAGAAAATTTATTTGCCAAAAATTTAGTAACTCTTAAGATATTGATGTCTGTTAAAATTATTAGAATTCCTCAAATAATCATTGAACAAATATAAATGCGAATATGAAAAATTTATTAAAAAAGTACCCAACAATTGTTCTGATTGTTGGCTTGGGTGTCCTTTTTTTCACCCAGCAAAAAGTTGTTATGCCTCTTGTCTATGAAGTGATTAAATCTGATTTTTTTCTCGTTGAAAGCAATGATAAAGCAAGCCAGCTCCCTATATCGACCCATTTGACAGAATTGGCTTTCAATCACTGCAACACTTACATCCAAAAAGAACTTGACCCAACTATCAAGGCATCCTTCCCTGATAAACCTATAAACGCCTGGAGCTTAGGCAACTATCAATATGTTATTAATGCAGAAATTTCTCTGACTCGAGAAAACTCGGCTCCAATCACCCATAAGTATGCTTGCCGAATCACTTTTAACAATGGCGACAACCAAGAAGGAGCCAATGACTTCAATAATTGGACTGTTGAAGGTGTGTCAGGATTGGATGACATATAAGCAAGCCTAGAATAATACCCCCCTTAAGCCGTCTAAATTCCGACTTAAGGGTATCTAATAAACACAACCAACCAACTTCTTACCCTTAGCTCTTTTAAACCAATACCTCTTTTGCATAGGGTTGGCTTAGGAAATCTTTTGGACTTGCAGAATAGCCATACGCACCGGATTGATAAACAGCTACCAAATCACCGATTTCCGCCTTAGGTAAAAGCATTTTGTCAGCCAAACTATCCAGCGGCGTACACAAAGGCCCAACAATATTGACGATTTCCAATTCTTTTGCTGACATTTTTGTGGCAATTGCCACAGGATAGTTTTTGCGGATCACTTGCCCAAAATTACCAGAAGCGGCTAAATTATGATGCAGGCCGCCATCAGCGATCAGAAATACTTGTCCGCGTGAGACTTTTTTGTCGGTCACCTTGCAAACGTACACGCCCGCTTCACCAACCAGATAACGCCCCAATTCGACAATAATGTCAGTTTCAGGCTGAGCGGCTTTAAACCTTGCCATCGCAACGGCCAGCGCATCGCCGATTTGACGGGTATCCAAGCGATTTTCGCCGGGAAAATAAGGGATGCCGTAACCACCGCCTATATTCAATTTACCAAGAGGACTAGGGCAACATCCAGCCAGTTGCAGCGCCAAATCAAGGCTTTTCTGCTGTGCTTCTATAATTGACTCCGCTTTTAGGTTTTGGGAGCCACTGTAAATATGAAAACCTTGGAACGCCAACCCTAAGGTGGCAACGCGTTGCAACGCTTCGGGAATCAATTCTTCATCAATGCCAAATTGCTTGGCTCCTCCGCCCATTTTCATGCCAGATGCTTTTAATTCAAAAGCAGGGTTAATGCGCAAGGCAACTTTTGCAGGCAAGCCAATTTCCTCGGATACCCTCGCTAAGCTCATTACTTCATTCAACGACTCGGCATTGACCGTAATGCCGGCAGCCACGGCTTGACGCAATTCTTCAGAACGCTTACCAGGGCCTGCCATGCTAATGTGCCTAGCTGGCATCGGAGTGTCGAGGGCAACTTGCATTTCCCCCACCGATGCCAGATCAAAACCATCCACCAGCGTTGCCATGTGCTGCACAACCGCAGGCATTGGGTTTGCCTTCATGGCGTAATGGATTTTTAAATCCGGAGGCATATCCTTGCGCAATTGCTTGATACGTTCGGTTAACAATTGTCGGTCATAGGCATAAAAGGGTGTTCCACCTACACGTTGAGCGAGCAGCGACACGGGAATGCCACCAATCAAAAGTTGATCGCCATCCACTGCAAATTGCGTCATGGGCGCATGTTGAGGAGTCGTTGTCACGTTCATAATGTGGTTTGAAATAGCGTGGCGAATTGTCCGGTCAAAGCCTTGCGGTCGATTTTACCATTCGGGTTTCTGGGCAAACTGGGCAAGGCGATCACTTTGGAGGGAACCATGAAATTAGGTAATTGCGCTTTACATGCACTGATGATGGCTTGCCCGTCAAAAGTATCTGGCTCATCGGCACTGACCACCACAACCACCGCTTGGCCTAGGCCGTCATGTTCGATCCCCAAGGCGGCGGCTTCTTTGGCAAGGCCTGAGGCATAAACGACTTCTTCAATCTCAGTGGGGCTGACACGGTAGCCGGAAGTTTTGATCATATCGTCCTTACGTCCGACAAAATACAGAAATCCTTCTTCATCACGGGTCACAGTATCACCAGACCATACCGCAATTTCGGTCAGAGGCAATTGTGGCTTTTGGCCGGGCGCGGGCTTGAAGCGTGCACTAGTAGTGACAGGATCATTCCAATAACCCATTGCCACTAATGAGCCGCGATGCACCAATTCACCCGGTTCATGGGCATCACACAGACTGCCGTCTTCACGCACAACCAAAATTTCAGCATTAGGGATTGCTTTCCCCATCGAATCGGGGCGTATATCAATTTGTTCGGGCGGCAGATAAGTGGAGCGGAATGCTTCGGTGAGCCCATACATCAGAAAAAAACGGCTGCCTGGGGCTTTAGCACGAATAGTAGCCAAAATGGCTTTCGGCATTTTACCGCCAGAATTAGTCATATAGCGTAGATGTCCATTAATACTGTCAGGCCATGTGACATTTGCCAATTGCGCCCACAACGGCGGCACGGCAGCAAGCCCGGTGACTTGATAGGTCGCCATCGCCACAACCACATCACGCGGCAATAGATAATCCAGCAACACGCAAACACCGCCTTTCAGCAAAGCTGTGGTCAGTTGGTTCAGACCATAATCAAAGCTGAACGGCAATACAGCCAACAAACGGTCGGTGGCGGTGATGGACAAATATTCACTGACACTATACGCGCCAGTAATCAAATTGCGGTGCGAGATGACGACCCCTTTAGGCTTACCCGTACTGCCTGAAGTGTACAGTATTGCCGCCATATCGGTGTCGATGGTTGGTGGTGTTGACAAAAATTCTGCCGCTTGTGCCATAAATCGTTGCCAACTAAGAACTGCTTTACCCGCCACGTCCTCATACTCTTCGTCTTCCGCTTCAGTGATAATGATGGTGTGCAAATCGGGGCAGTGCGCCAAGTCTTCAGCAAGCGCAGGCAGTCGGCTTTTCGAGGTAATGAGAATGCTGACGTTACAATTATCAAGGATATACGCCACTTGGGCGGCTTTTAGAACCGGATTAACGGGCACAAATACGCCACCCGCTTGGCTAATTGCCAAAAAACTGGCGACTGTTTCGATTTGCTTGGGCAAATACACGGCAACCCGTTGTTGCGGCTGTAAATTTAGGGTTTGCAAGGCACAGGCTTGTTGCCCGACGAGCTGGCTTAGTTGCGTGTAAGTCCAAGCCGATTTTTTATGGATGATGGCTTGCGATTCGGGGTTGATGGCCTGTGTTTCGTAAAGGAGATGATGGAGTAAGCTTGGCATAGTTGAATATATGGATTAAGCAAAAAGTAGTGAAGGTTAATCATTCTTACCTGTGGACAAAATTGCTCCGCTCCACCAACCAACCCTCTGTATAGTTAACGCGACCGTTTTCGGTAAAGATAGGTGTAAATGAGTGCTGCGGGGGATGATTATTTGATCTGCCCAATAATTCCGTCCAACTCATCTAAACTGGTGTAAGTAATGACCAGTTTGCCGCCGCCATTTTCTTTATGGTCAATCACCACTTTCGCGCCCAATTTGGCGGTCAGTTCATTTTGTAGGCGCAGAGTATCGTTATCAATGCGTTTTTCCAATGGCGCCTTAGGTTCAAGATGGCAATTTTTGACCAATTGCTCGGCGGCACGGACTGACAGGCCGTCTTTGACGATTTTTTGGGCGACAGCCAATTGCTGGCTGTCGTTCAAGGACAACAAAGCACGCGCATGACCCATTTCCAACTGCCGATTAGCCAACAATTTTTTGACTTCAGGACTCAGCTCAATCAAACGCAACAGATTGGTGACCGTGGCGCGCGACTTGCCAACTGCATCGGCGATCTGCTGATGGGTCATCGCAAATTCATCAAGCAATTTCCTCAGGGCATCAGCCTCTTCCAACGGATTAAGGTCTTCGCGTTGGATATTTTCGATCAAGGCTATCGCCATCGCGGCGCGGTCATCAATATCCCGCAGCAATACCGGGACTTCCTGCAATCCCGCCAATTGCGCGGCCCGCCAGCGGCGTTCACCGGCAACGATTTCGTATCTTTCCGGCGTAATGCTCCGCACCACGATAGGCTGGATAATGCCTTGCGCTCTGATCGAGTCGGCCAACTCCTGCAATTTCTCAGGATTCATATCTTTGCGGGGCTGATATTTGCCACGCTGTAAATATTCTATAGGCAGGTTTTGGGCGGGATATTTTTCAGCCGGATTGCTGTGGCTGCTTTTACCTGTTTCTTTCGGGGCGATTTCACCCAGTAAAGCATCTAGCCCTCGGCCTAAGCCACGTTTTTGTATAGCCATTACTTGCTACTTATGCGTTTAATGATAGTGTTTGGAATATCAAATTCCGGGATAGGATCAATGCAAATCTGCGCGGACTAGCAATTCAAATTCCAGCATCAAAATCCTCAAAGCTTCCGCTTCTTTAAGCAATTGCGCCCGCTCATTGCCCATATCAGACGCAATGGCCGGAGCTGGCTGCATTTGGCTTACGTTTTGCGCTATAGCTTGATGTTGTAAGGCTTCCATAGATTCGGTGTCGGCCAATAAGACTTCAAGTCCCCTGCCCAACCCACCGCGCTTTCTGTCATTCATGCGGTTATTATTTCTTTTCATTGTTAATCATCTCATCAGCAAGGGCCGAGTAGGCCATTGCGCCACGTGAAGATTTATCATAAGCCAAAATCGGCAAGCCGTGGCTGGGGGCTTCTGCCAAACGGATGTTTCTGGGAATGTAAGTGCGGAACACTTGCGCCCCAAAATAACGTAGCAATTGCTCGGAAACGTCTTTGGTCAGACGGTTGCGGTCATCAAACATCGTCCGCAAAATACCCTCCAGATACAACCCCGGATTGACCGTATTTTGGATGTTTTTTAAAGTATTCATCAGCGATGACAAGCCTTCCAGCGCGTAGTATTCACACTGCACCGGGATCAATAGACTGTTAGCGGCGACCATTGCATTTAAAGTCAGCATGTTCAATGACGGCGGACAGTCGATCAAAATGTAATCATATTGCGAGGCCGCTTGCACCATAGCATCCCGCAATCGCAACTCTTTACGGTCAGCATCCATTAATTGCACTTCGGCGGCAGTCAAATCGGCATTGCCGGGAATCACCGAAAAGCCCAACTCCTGACGCTCTACGGCAGCCGCACTGACAGGCACATCTTCCATCAGCACATCATAACTGGAATATTGGACATCATCTTTATCAACACCACAGCCCATTGCGGCATTACCTTGGGGATCAAGATCCATCAGCAAGACACGCCGTTTCGCAGCAGCCAAAGAGGCCGCAAGATTGACACTAGTTGTTGTTTTTCCTACGCCGCCTTTTTGATTGGTGACGGCTATTATTTTTCCCACTTCCTTACCTCTGTTGGTCTTACAATTTGACTTGGATCAGACACCGTTCGGCGGCAATGCCGGGCACATTAATAGGTATCAAGCTTGTTTGGGCGGTGACTTGTGCCAATTCCGCCGTGGCTTGCTGACTTTTCATTGCCAACAATACGCCGTTTTCCGCCAATAGATGGGCAGTCAAGGCGATAATATCCGGTAGGCTAGCAAACGCCCGTGTGAGGATGGCGTCAAAACCCTGGTCTGACGGATAGTCTTCGACGCGCTGATGGCAGACAGTAACATTTTTCAGTTTCAGTTCCAAGACGGCTTGTTGCACAAAGCGGGTTTTTTTCGCATTGCAATCGAGCAAAGTGAATTTGCGCTCCGGGCAGCAAATCGCCAACGGGATGCCCGGTAAACCCGCGCCCGTGCCGATGTCGATAATGCGCGAACCGTGTAAATGGGGCAATATCGCCAAGCTGTCCAGCAAATGCAGACCGATCATTTCCTCTTTTTTACGGATGGCAGTGAGGTTATAGGCTTTGTTCCATTTTTCGATCAAGGCGATAAAATCCAGTAAAGACTGGATGGCGGAGCTTTCCAAGGTCAAGTTTAACGCGTTCAGGCCATCACGTAATTGGGCTTCACAAGTGTCCATCAGGCTGATTTCTTCTTTAAATAGACCAGTAACAAAGAAATGGCCGCAGGCGTTATGCCTTGGATGCGTGAAGCCTGCCCTAACGTTTCCGGGCGTTGTTTCCTAAGCTTTTCGCTAACTTCGTTTGACAGGCCGGGAATGCCTTTGTAATCCAAATCTTGCGGCAATTTCAGATGGTCATAACGCAAAGATTTATCAATTTCCGATTGTTGCCGGACGATGTAGCCCGCGTATTTGGCCTGGATTTCCACTTGTTCGCTGACGGCTGCGTCAATGTCCGCCGCATCCGGCAAAAATCCCAGCAGCTTATTGATGTCAACTTCTGGGCGGCGCAACAAATCCATCAAATTGGCTTCTTTCAGCAAAGGTTTGCCCCAATACGCTTCGACTTGCTCAGCGGCTTCGCTGTCGGCACGTACCCAGGTTTTTTTCAAGCTGTCCTGCAACTCGCCAATGCGTCCACGTTTTTCACAGAACGCTTGCCAACGGGCATTGTCCACCAAACCCAAATCACGTCCCTTTTCGGTCAGGCGCAAATCGGCATTGTCCTCGCGCAACAACAAACGGTATTCGGCGCGGCTGGTAAACATCCGATACGGCTCTTGCGTGCCACGGGTAATCAAATCGTCGATCATCACGCCCATATACGCCTCATCACGCGCCGGACACCAGGTTTCCAAACCCAGCACTTGCCGCGCCGCGTTCATGCCTGCGATTAGCCCTTGCGCCGCCGCTTCTTCGTAGCCCGTCGTGCCATTGACTTGCCCGGCGAAGAACAATCTGTCCATGTGCTTGGTTTCAAGCGACATTTTTAAATCACGGGGGTCGAAAAAGTCGTATTCAATCGCATAACCAGGGCGGATGATTTCAGCGTTTTCAAACCCCGGCATGGAGCGGACAAATTCATATTGCACATCAAACGGCAAACTGGTGGAAATACCGTTAGGATAAATCTCGTGTGTATCCAATCCTTCCGGTTCGATAAAAATTTGATGCGAATCGCGGTCAGCAAAGCGGACGATTTTATCTTCAATAGACGGACAATAACGCGGCCCTATGCCTTCAATTACACCAGAATATAAAGGCGAACGGTCTAATCCGGCACGGATAATGTCATGGGTTTGTTGGGTAGTGCGGGTGATATAACACGGGATTTGGCGGGGATGCTGTTCTGGTTTGCCCATGAATGAAAACACGGGCACGGGGGTGTCGCCATGCTGTTCTTCCAATTGGCTAAAATCAATAGTTCGACCGTCAATACGCGGTGGCGTGCCGGTTTTTAGGCGGTCAATACGGAACGGCATTTCCCGTAACCGATCCGCCAAGGCGATGGAGGCCGCATCACCGGCCCGGCCACCGCTATAATTTTCCAGGCCGATATGGATTTTGCCGCCCAAAAACGTGCCTGTGGTCAACACGACGGCGCGGGCTTTGAAATCCAATCCCATTTGGGTTTTTACCCCCACCACACGGTTATTTTCGACGATCAAATCAGCAACGGTTTGTTGGAATAGAGCCAAATTCGGCTGATTTTCCAAAACGGTGCGTACGGCCTGTTTGTACAATTTACGGTCCGCTTGGGCGCGGGTAGCGCGTACCGCAGGCCCCTTGCTGGCATTAAGGGTACGGAACTGGATGCCGCCCAGGTCTATCGCTTGCGCCATCACGCCACCTAGCGCGTCTATCTCTTTCACCAAATGGCCTTTGCCGATACCGCCGATAGCGGGATTGCAGCTCATTTGCCCCAAGGTGTCAATATTTTGGGTCAGCAACAAGGTCTTCGCGCCGCAACGGGCAGCGGCAAGAGCCGCTTCCGTCCCCGCGTGGCCGCCACCAACGACAATCACGTCAAAATCTTTTTTGAATTTCATGGCCTATACTATAGTCTGTGCATTGTGCCAACAGGCACATCAGGTAATGTTCTATATTATAAGAGGTAATCCATGAAAAAACGTAAAAATCAACAGCAAGCGGACGCCATCGCTTTGCAAAATCCGGTCGCCAAGTTCGCCCACCAATTCAATAAAGCCCAAATCTTTTGCGACAAAACCCAGTACCGCCGCAGCGCCAAACACCGGAAGCAGGAGGCTTCTGCAAACAGCCTTATCATGAAACTGTTTGCAAAAGCCTCCTGCCTTTTAGCCGTCAACGCCTAGACCAGCGGCTTCTTATCCCAGAAACTACCCGTTTTTTGATTTCACCCGGCTAACTGCGCCGATAAAACCACATCTGATAAATACTCACCAAAACCTGCATACCCATTGAAATCCCCATCAATGCGCCGCTAATGACCACCACATAGGCAAAAGACGGTGTCGATTTGGTGATGAACCAGGACACCACATCCAACAACATCGCCGCAAACGGGATAACCACCGCAATTCGCTTTAGGTAAACATTGATTTCGCACAGCAAAAAGATTTTGCCGATAAAAAAACAGAATAAATGCAATACCAAACAAATGGATATGCGAAACACGCACTAAGGTTGGGATAGTCGCCCCGCCGCCATGCGCGACTTCCGCCACACCAGAATATGTGGTCAAATCCGGCAAGGACGGATTGACTGCCGGCGTGTGGCAGATAATGCAATCACGGTTTAGGATAGGGGCAATTTTTTCCACATAGCCCGGTTCATCCGCGCCGGAATTGATCCACTCCATGATGACATCCTGATCGGACGGATACCGTAAATTAGGTTTCATGATGCCTTTAATCGCCGTACCCAATCGGGTTTGGGTGTTAGAGCCATGATAACTGATGACGACATCTTCCACGGACAACCCGGCCTTGCCGTCCAAGCCTTGGTGGGTGTAATACAGGTTTGCCAATGCCGCGAGATAACCCAGGCCAATGGTCAACAGAAATACAGTGTTCAAAATCCGCTCACTGACGGAAATGTCTTTAAAGCGTCTAAAGCGTTCGGGGTTCATAGCATGATTCTGAAAAACATGAAAAATGGTGGATAGATCGCGTAATGGCACTAGCAGGATGATAATGCAAGCATTAGGTAGCCGTATTTTAAAACTGCGTTTTATTGCAATAACCTTTCAGAAATTGCTTGACGGGCAACTTAAAAACCACTTTGACACGCTTATCCAAATGGCAAGGCGAAATATAGCCAATCGCACCACGGGTCGTGGCAACGAAACGCAACATCGCTTCTTCGGAGGCCACCACATAAGGCGGCGTGATGCCCTGAAAATATTGCTCGTTCCAATAAGACTCCAATGCTTCGGGCGGGCTATTCAACAGGCTTAAGGAAAAAGCTTGGCGCAATCCGTCATCGGGCTTCAAGTTAACCGGAATCCACCGCCCACCTTCATCATTAAGGACATGTTTGCGCAGGAAAATATTTTCCAAACGCTTATGGTTAAGGCCTTTAATTGGCGTGTCGTGACTGGTGATGACCCACACTTCATCGGCCAACACGGGTGACAGTGAAACAAGGGCAGCTAACAGCAGGAGGAAAATACGCATCGCCATAATCAAAAAAACATGGCAATTGATGTAAAAAAACCACTCGGTGCAGCTTGAGCATTACCCGTGCCGAACCGATATTCGGCCTTGAACACTAACGGCACAAATGGCCGCCAAGCCAAACCTGCGACTCCAATATGCGTATCAATGTCGGTAAAATCATGAGTGCCGTTCAGATGTTCATAGCGGCCTAAGGCAAAAACATGCCCGCCAACTGGGGCAATACCTTGTAAATACAAGCCTTTTTCCTGCCCCTGGACACCCTCGCCATGACGGTAAACGGCCTCTGCCGACACTTCATAACCGTCCTTTTTCCAAAGCAAATCCACACCTACCAAATCATTTCTGCCTAGATTGGGTGTCGCTTCATTATCAAAATCAATAAAGGACAAGCCCACTTGCCAAGCGGAAGACAATTCAAGATTGGCCCGGCCACCAAACGCCGATCCAAACCCCATACCGCTATCCAAGACATCCAGTTCAGCAGAATGGTCCGAATACACGGACACATCCAAATTTTGCCCGCCCAACTGGAACTGCTGGGTCAGCATAATCCCGTTCAAATGGGAACTGAACAAATGTTCTTCCGTGACCAAAGGCCGGGTGGTCGACCAAATTAATGGCGCGGCATGGATGACGTTCCAACGCCCAACAGGCGTTAAATATTTACCCAAACGGATTGTCGTGGTTTCGGTCGCCAAAAAATCAACGTAAAGCCGCTCTGCCTTTAAAGCATGGCTGAAATTATCGCCATTCGCCGTTGATAACCAATCATCCAATTCAACTTCCGAAAAAAAACGGATGCGCTGATGCGGCGACCAGGTTAGAAAAAGGCTCAATTCATCTAAGACTAACTTATCTATTTGGTTTTCTGGATGCTGATAAGAGGCGTTGACATAGCCCCCCAAATTGAAGTCGGCATCCGGCCAACTGATTCCCCGTCCCCAGTTGTAAGATGGCGGTATACTAGGTTCTTCGGCCTTTGCCGCATCCCAAGAAAACGGGCTTTGCAACAGTATCAAAACCGCGATACCTGATTGTAACCGTTTGGACATAATGCTTTTAAGCCAACTAAAAGAGAAGAATGAATGACAATCCGCCAAACCTTGCTGATGTCTTATTTGCTCATCAGTTTAGCATCGGCCTTACTGATCACTTTAATGATTTTCGTCCATCTTCGGGAAATATTGCGCCAGGAAATTGACACCAAACTGCAATCGCAAGCCACCACCATCATGCAGCAAATCGACACCACGCTGTTTGAACGCTTCGAAAACATGGCCATGTGGAGCCATCTGGAAATCATGCAAGAGCTGCGTGTCCGCGATGTCGACAAACGCCTGTCACATTTTCTGAAAGAACTGCATAGTGGCTATGGTGGCATTTACAAACACATTGCCGCCGTCAATCCCCAAAACGAAATTCTGTCCGCCAGCGACATGACCTTGATCGGGCAACCGTTCCCACCCACCCAAGCTTGGCTGGATGTCGCCTATAAAGGCCAAACCCATTCCCTACAGCGTTTGCCGGACGTTAATGAAGCATTGTATTTTTCCATCGCCATTCCCGATGCCTTCCAAACCGCCGAACTAGGCCGCTTGTATGCGAGTTTTGATTGGCAAGAAATCGTCAAATTATTAGATGCCCCTTTGCCGTTCAGCCCACCAGAATCACCGTCATATGCTTTGCTGGTTGATAGTGCGGGTAAAGTCATCGCCAGCTCTTCCATTCTCCGGTATCAGGCGGTGCAATTTGCGGGCTTACAGGACATATTGCAAACCATGTCCGCAAACACTGGCTCCATGGCCACCACGGTCGATTTTTTGAAAGATGAAGAGGTTCTGATAGGTTATGCCCATTCGCAAGGCTACCGGACATTCCAAGGGCTCGGTTGGCGCGTGTTGATTTTGCAACCCAGCAAAAACGCCCTGACTCCCATGCGTGATTTATGGCTGGCCATTTTACTCTTCTTAAGCCTGACCCTACTGCTAGGCGTGGCCGTATCGTTTTGGATGTCGGCACGGATTGCCCGGCCTATCGTCAGTTTGGCGCAATTCACCCGCGATTTCATGCAAGGCAAGCCAGTCATCCCGCCACACGTAAAATCCAGCCAGGAAATCACCGAGTTAAGTTGGCAATTTTCCTTAATGATCGACCATCTTGAACAATCCCGATTAGATGTGATCCGTGTCGCCAAATTGGCGGTCATCGGCGAAATGGCGGCGAGTATGGCGCATGAAGTGAGGACACCGCTGGGCATTTTGCGCTCTTCCGCGCAAATCTTGCAACGCGAACCACAGCTTAGCGACATCGGCCAAGAAATGACTGAATACATCCTCAGCGAAACGCAACGCCTGAATGGATTGGTCACGACCTTATTGGAATGCGCCAAACCTAGGCCGCCACAATTTGCCGACCATAATCCCCATGAAATTATTGCCCATACCCTTGAACTGGTGCAAAGCCACGCCGAAGCCAAGCATGTGCAGATTAGCACCCAATTTGATGCCAATAATTCACACTTGGATTGTGATAAAGATCACATCATTCAAGTATTGTTAAACTTACTATTGAATGCCATCCAACACGTTAACGAAAAGGGTCAGATAACTATCAGCACCCGCACAGATGGGGCAAGCGTGGCAATCAGCGTCTGCGATGACGGCCCAGGCGTTACGGACACCAACAAAACCAAACTATTCGATCCTTTTTTTACGCAAAGGCCAGATGGGATTGGTTTAGGCTTAACGGTTGTCCAACAAATCGTTTTGGCGCATCAAGGCAACATTAGTGTCACAGACAACCCTAAAGGCGGTGCTTGCTTCCACGTCATTTTGCCCATAACGCATCATCAGGAATTTTAAAAATGCCCAAACAAAGTATTTTGGTGGTCGATGACGAACCAAAAATGCGCCGCTTATTGGAAATCATGCTCACGCAAAAAGACTATGATGTGTTCCATGCAGCGGATGGCCAGGAAGCCTTTGAGCTTTTGTCACAACGTAGCGCAGATTTGGTGATCACCGATTTGCGGATGCCCCATTTGGACGGCATTGGCCTATTGCGGCAATTACGCGAAAACAATAACGACATTCCAGTCATCGTTGTGACGGCTTACGGCACGGTCGAGAGTGCGGTGGATGCCATGAAATACGGCGCCAGCGATTATATTGTCAGGCCTTTTGAAATAGATGCCGTGACCGCAGCGGTGGAGCGGGCTTTGCGGTTAGGCAAAGTGCAACGCGAAAACCGTTATCTTCGCCAACAAGTCGAACAAGGTTGGCGGGGCTTTATCGGTAATAGCCCAGCCATGCAAATCATTTACAAACAAATCGGACAAGTTGCCGCCACCAGGACGGGCGTCCTGATCCAAGGCGAAACCGGAACCGGCAAAGAGCTGGTCGCCCGTGCGATACACAATGCCTCACCGCGTGCCAAAGCCTTGTTTGTCTCCATCAATTGCGCGGCGATTCCGGCGGATATATTGGAGAGCGAACTGTTCGGTTACAGCAAAGGCGCATTCACGGGTGCGAACAAAGAGCGCATCGGCAAATTTGAATTGGCCGATGGCGGCACATTGTTCCTGGATGAAATCACCGAAATGGACATCAACTTACAAGCCAAACTGCTACGGGTCTTACAGGAGCGCACCTTAGAGCGTTTGGGCAGCAACCGGAGCATCAGCATTGATGTCCGGGTCATTGCCGCATCCAACCGTAACCCCCGGCAAGCCATCAGCGACCATAAATTACGGGAAGACTTGTTTTATCGGCTAAACATCTTCAACATCGCCCTGCCGCCGCTACGCGAACGGCGCGAAGACATTTTGCCCTTGGCACATTTTTTTCTGGAAAAACACGCCCGCGATTTTGGCTTCAATGCCAATGGCATAGAAGCGGATGCACAAACCTGTTTATGCGCCTACACTTGGCCCGGCAATGTCCGTGAGCTGGAAAACATGATGGAACGGGCGATTGTATTAAGCAACGGCAAAATGATTGAAATAGAGCATCTTCCCAACGATGTGCTGGAAGACTCAAAGCCAGCCACCGAGGAGCCCGCAATTACCGATCCGACCGCCACTTGCAACAGCTTGACCCAACAAGTTGAGCAACTTGAAAAACAATTGATTCAACTGGCGTTAATAAAGACGGGCGACAATAAAGCCAAAGCGGCACAATTATTAGAAATCAGTGAACGCTCTTTATGGTACAAGATCAAAAAATATTTCAAACACGACACGCTTGATACCGTTTAAGCCCCAAACCATCAACCTCCAACCCATTTTGCGAGTGGATTATGATAAAACGACTAAAAATTATCGGACTGCTGGCTTATGTTTTGCCAGCCGTATTGTTGGCCGCCCCCTTGTCCAGTGAAGACATCAAATGGCTAAACCGTGTGACTTATGGCATAAACACCGCAACAGTAAACGCTTATACCAGCGAGGGCCGGGCAAACTTTTTGAACAGGCAATTGAACCCCAACGCCGATGAACGTTTACCTGCACCTATTGCCGAGCTCATCGCCACTATGCACATTTCCAAAGAGCCCGTCACCATCAGCATGGCGGCCATGCAAACTGAAAATGAGCAGATCAAACAACTTCCCAAAGACCAACAGGAACAGGCCAAAAAACAGTCCCATCAAAGCGTGGCCAAATACATACACGAAGCGGCACAGCGGCATTTGTTCAGGGCAGTCTATTCACAGGCGCAGCTCAAAGAGCAATTGGTTTGGTTTTGGTTTAACCACTTTAATATCTCCAAAGACAAGGGGGCCAACATCAAAGTCTTGATCCCCGATTTTGAAGAACATGCGATACGCCCGCATGTTTTGGGCAAATTCCGTGATTTGCTGATGGCCACCGTCCGCCATCCGGCCATGCTGGTCTATCTGGACAACACCCAAAACGCAGCGGGAAAAATCAATGAAAACTATGCACGGGAATTGATGGAACTCCACACCCTAGGCGTAAACGGCGGCTACAGCCAACAGGACGTACAGGAATTATCACGCATCCTGACCGGAGTGGGCATGAATTGGAAGGAGAATTCGCCTAAGTTAAACAAAAAGCTGGAAGCGTTTTACCTGCGTGATGGCGGTTTTGAATTCAACCCCAAACGCCACGACTTTGGCGACAAAACCTTCCTCGGCAAAAAAATCACTGGGGCTGGCTTTGCCGAAGTTGAGCAAGTGGTGGACATGCTGGCTCGGCATCCATCAACGGCAAAATTTGTCAGCCAAAAACTGGCCGCTTATTTTGTCGCCGATGTGCCGCCGCCAGATTTGGTGGCGCGGATGAGCAAAACGTTTTTGGCCAGTGATGGCGACATTTTGGCAACCTTGCGGGTATTGTTTGATTCCAAAGAATTTATCGCTTCGCTAGGCAACAAGGCAAAAGACCCTATGCACTATGTCGTGTCAGCATTACGCTTTGCCTATGAAGATAAAGCCATTTCCGAAATGCAACCAGCGATCAATTGGCTGGGTGAATTCAGTGAATCACTTTATGGCCACCCTACCCCAGATGGTTATGGCTTGACCGAAAAGGACTGGCTTAGCCCAGAACAACTGACCCGCCGCTTTGAGATTGCCAAAATTATCGGCAGCGGCAAAGCCCGGTTAACGGGTCTGGATGTTGACCCTAAAACCTTGGCCACACCTATGCTAAACAACCATTTATATGAGCAGGCCATTAAGCCAATATTGTCTGCACAAACCCAAAACGCCTTGACCAAATCGGTATCCCAACCTGAATGGAACGCCTTTTTGTTGTCATCGCCCGAATTTATTTATCATTAAGGAGCCACTTATGGATCGCCGATTATTTCTCAAATCATTAGCGGCCGGCACTGGCTTGTTGGCTTGCCGATCCGGTTTATTCGCGGCCCCAGCGACAGATGCCCGGTTTCTGCTGGTATTCTTGCGGGGCGGCTATGATGCCGCCAATATTTTGGTGCCGCACGGCAGCCCTTTTTATTACGAACAACGCCCCACCATTGCCATTGCCAAACCCGACCCTAACAATATCCATTCGGCACTGGCCATTAACGCCGACTGGGGCTTACATCCGGCTTTAAAAGACAGCATTTGGCCTTTATTTGAACAAGGCCAAGCCGCCTTCATTCCCTTTGCCGGGACAAATGACCTGTCCCGCAGCCACTTTGAAACCCAAGATAGCATTGAATTTGGCCAAGCTGATGGCCGGAAGGACTACCATTCCGGTTTTTTGAACCGTTTGATACAAACTCTATCCGCGCCAAACAGACACGCGGTATCGTTCACGGATGCTTTACCGATTGCCTGTAAAGGTCCGTCCAACATTCCGAACATTTCCCTGAAAAAAGCCGGAAAACGGGTGTTTGCCGACCGCCAAACCGCCATTTTGGAAGAAATGTACAGCAAGCACCACCTCAACGAATTCGTGCAAGAAGGGATGCAATTACGCGAAGAAGTCAGTCAAGACTTTGCCCAAGAAATGGAGCAAGCCAACCGTGGTGCCATCGCCGCCAAAGGCTTCGAGGCCGAAATCCAACGCATGGCAAAGCTGATGCGGGACAAATTCAATATCGGCTTTGTCGATGTTGGCGGCTGGGACACACATTTTAACCAAGGCGGAGCCGAAGGCCAGCTTGCAAATAAAATGGGCAACCTGGGCAATGGCTTAGCGGAATTCGCCAAAAGTATGGGACCGATGTGGCAAAAAACCACGGTCTTAGTGATTTCTGAATTTGGCCGGACGTTCAAAGAAAATGGCAACCGGGGGACTGACCACGGGCACGGTACGGTTTACTGGGTCTTAGGCGGCAGCATCAAAGGGAAGCGCATCGTTGGCGAACAACTGCGCATCGAACAGAAAACCCTGTTCCAAGACCGTGATTATCCGGTACTTAATGATTACCGTGGGATCATGGGAGGCCTGTTCCAATCCCAATTCGGCCTGTCGGCCAAACAACTGGACACGGTTTTTCCAAACGCCAGACCTTTGCAATTAGGCTTGATTTGATCCCAAACAGCGCAGCACGAGGTTTTTATTGGCTTTCTTCGCATCCCGCCAAAAGCCATTTTTCGGCCTTTCATGGCTGCGCACTGACAATAACAACTATTTATCATATCTTTCAATTGCTTATAAATAACAATATTAACAAATGCCCATTCAAATAATTTCTTGCAGAGTTATATCCCGTGTAAAATACCGGGCATTCAAGTTTTTAATGTCTTTGTAAAAAATACAAGGATAACCACAACCGCTTTCAAAACATCCCCAACCCTCAAAAATCCCGCATCCCCCGATGAAAACAAAAATAGCTACTATTCTGGCGGCACTGACTTTGCTGGTTTTGATTAATTTCAATATCTGGAGCTTTGTCAATAACCCTTTACAGCTACAACCGTGGACGAAAACCACAATGGGCGTGACTTACGACCCGACCCGCAAAAACGATGACCCGCGTGACAATATCTTTGTCAACGAAACCGACATTGACAAAGATTTGGCCTTGCTGGAAAACAAAGTGCACGCCGTCCGTACTTACAGTATGTTGCGTGGACAGCATAAAATCCCAGAAATTGCCGCCAAACATAACCTGAATGTCACGATGGGGGCCTGGATAGACGGCAATTTGGAAAAAAACCGCCAAGAGCTGGAAACCTTAATCAGCGTCAGCCGTCAGGACAACCCTAAAATTATCCGCGTCATGGTTGGCAACGAGGTGATGTTACGGGCAGAAATCCCTGAAGAAGCCTTGATTGAATACATCCGCGAAGTCAAAAAACGTAACTGGCGGCCAGTCAGCACCTCAGAAACCTGGGCGGAATGGCTCAAACACCCCAAATTGGCGGCGGAAGTCGATTTCATCGCCGTGCATATCTTGCCTTACTGGGAAGGGATCGCCGCCGAAGATGCCGTCGATTACATTTTTGACCGCTACCACGAAGTGCAAAAAGCTTACCCGGACAAACCGGTCATCATCACTGAATTGGGCTGGCCTTCCGATGGTCAACCGGCCCGCCACGCCACCGCGTCAGTTTCCAACCAAGCCAAAGTGTTGCGCGAATTCTTGAACCGCGCTGACAAAGAAAAAATCACTTATTACATCGTTGAAGCCTTTGACCAACCCTGGAAACAGTCCATCGAAGGTTCAGCGGGGGCTTACTGGGGCATTTTCAACGCAGACAGACTAGCCAAATACCCTATGGATGGCGATGTCATCACCTTACCAAGCTGGGAACATTGGGCGACAGGCGCAGCAGTGTTGAGCTTTGTCCTGATGGGCTTGTTCTTATTGACCCGCCGCAGCATGAAATTGCCCGGCATCGTGTTTTTTGGCGTAATCACCAACCTTGCCGTATCGACCGTTTTCTGGACGTTGTCAATAGGCGCACAGCAATACCAAACACCACTCACCATCGCATTTTGGGTGATTTTGATATTGATGCAAGTGCTCGCCGCCATCATTTTGCTGATCGAATCGCTGGAAATCGCCGAAGTGATTTGGCACCGCAAAACCGCCCGCACGTTCCAACCGCTGGAGCCATCGCCAGATTTCAAATATCCCAAGGTGTCGCTGCATTTGCCTATCCATAACGAGCCGCCGCTGATGGTGCGCAAAACCTTGGAAGCCTTGGCGAAAGTGGATTACCCCAATATGGAAGTGCTGGTCATGGACAACAACACCAAAGACCCGGCGGTATGGGAACCGGTGCGTGATGATTGCGAACGTTTAGGGCCAATGTTCCGCTTTTTCCACTTGGAAAACTGGCCGGGGTTCAAAGCTGGCGCAATCAACCATGCCTTAGACCAAACGGCTGCCGATGCGGAAATTATCGCCTTGATTGATAGCGACTATATTTTGTCGCCGGATTGGCTGAACCGTATGGTGCCGTATTTTGATAATGAAAATGTCGGTTTCGTGCAATCGCCACAAGATTACCGCGACCGTAACCAAAGCCTCTTCAAAGATATTTGTTACTGGGAATATGCCGGATTTTTTAATATCGGCATGGTGCAACGTAACGAATACAACGCGATTATCCAACATGGCACGATGACCATGATCCGTAAATCGGCCTTGCTGGAAGTCGGCAAATGGTCGGAATGGTGTATTTGCGAGGATAGCGAATTGGGCTTGCGCTTGTATGAAGCGGGCTACGATTCGGTCTACGTCAAAGATTCGTTTGGCCGTGGACTGATGCCTGACACGTTCTCTGGTTATATGACCCAACGCTTCCGCTGGGTCTATGGCGCAATGCAAATCATCAAAGCGCATTGGCGCAGTTTCCTACCGACCAAAAAATCGCCGCTCACTTCAGCGCAACGCTATTATTTTGTGGCCGGTTGGTTGCCTTGGTTTTCGGACGCGCTGGCTTTGGTGTTCACGTTCACCAGCTTGTTGTTGACCGCCATCATTGTTTACGACCCTATCCACAGCGAGTTGCCGATCAATGCCTTCCTGTTGCCCACCATTGGCCTGTTCACCTTTAAGGTGTTGCGTGGCTTGTGGCTGTATCAGGCTCGTGTCCCGTGCTCGTTCTGGCAATCACTAGGCGCGGCTTTAACGGGGTTGTCCCTAACCCATACCGTGGCACGCGGCACGCTCCAAGGCCTGTTCACGTCCGGCAAACCGTTTATGCGTACCCCTAAGTATGAAAAACAAGGGCCATTGTTTGCAGGCTTAATGGTTATCCGTCAGGAAGTGAGCTTATTATTGATGTTAGCCTTGGCTATTGGATTGATGGCGTCTTTAGACCATTTCGATAATCTCAGTGGCAGGCTGTGGATTTCCATTTTGTGCGTGCAAGCCGTACCTTATATCGCCACCGTCGCGACTTTGCTCATCAGTATTGCCCCCCACTATGGCAAAAATGCCAAATTGGCGGAAGAGCTTGATGACGCTTAACGGCCTTTGATTTTATTAGCATCTCTATAAGGCCACCGAAAACCCACCCTGACTTCGGACAGGGCGGGTGCATTTCCTAAAGGCACTTTCCAAACCGATTGCGACATTCCAAACCATCCGCCCGTTAACATTTTCCATCCCTACCCTGCCCCAACCCCTTAGCTACAAACAAAATTAAATAGCTATACCAGGATGTTATCTCTATAATGGCAAAGCTAGTAGAGAGTTGCCTGCTACCTGCCGGAACTTTCGAATTACACTTTGCATGTTCATCCGCACTTTTCCAGACACTCCCCCGCTTTTTGCCTTCGTGCCCTGTGCATAGCAATCCGGTTTTATCGCCGGATTAATAACACTGACAACAGAGGTATTAAATGGCAACAGATACGGTTAAGCAGTTAACAAAGTTTAATGGGGCCGCCACATCCGGCGATAATCCTTGCCAGCCCTCCCGTTTTACGGAAACTTCTGTTAATCCTTGTAAGCAATCCGTGTAAACGCCGCATGACTGCGGTTTTTTTTCCCGACCCCACCCCGGCTGCATAAATGTGGCAAACTGGCGCAGTCCGGCTTACCAACCCACCCCTGAATTTAGGATATGTCTTTTGAAACGAATTTTTGTAGGAAACTTACCCAGCGACGCCACTGAAACGAGTGTGCAAGCGTTATTTTCCCAGTATGGAAAAGTCCGCTCCATTGAATTGGTATCGGACATTTTTAGCGGCAAATGCCGAGGCTTTGCTTTTATTGGCATGGAAGGCCATGAAGCCAGAGCGGCGATTATGGCACTTGACGGTAATTTGTATTGCGGCAAACCGCTGAAGGTAAAATTTGAAGAACCCGCCGCGAAAAAAGGTCGCAGGCACTAAGGGCTCCAAACATAATGCCCCACAAAGATAGGCGGCTGCCTATCTTTGTGGCTAATCCCAAATCTATTTAAAAGGCCGGCCTTTGCTATCTTTATTGATATGTCCGGCGAAGATCAGAAAAGCGTCGATAAACCCCCATTGTGGCGCGAACACGACAACCCCTGCCAAAATCAGCAAAACCGACAAAACCAGTTGAGCCAAACCGATCCAGTAAAAGCCCAAATAAAATCGGTGTATCCCTGTAAAACCAAACAGCAATGCCAAAAATCCGGCAAGATACTTATATTTGACGGGCTTGGGCGGTTCCAAATAAGCACCCACCAAATCCACGTTTTTTGCACTGCCTTCTTCCTCTTCGAACCGGACATCGTCACCGGATTCAGGCAGGACATCACCCTTCCAATCATCTATATAGAAAGACAAGTATTTTTCTTCGCTTTTTACGACACCTGTTTGCGTGTCGGGATCATAACTCTCAATGTGACCAATCATTGCTTCTTCCTGTTTCATTATTATTTGTGATGTTGCGTTTTTAGTTAATCAGTCGGCAAACGCACCGCCAAGACATCGCATTGGGCATGGTGCAAGATGCTGTTAGCAGTCGAGCCTAACAACAAGGCCAAACCATGCCTTCCATGCGAGCCTACGACAATCAAATCGACGTTTTGCTCTTGGGCGACACGGATAATTTCCAGTTTGGCACTGCCTGTTTCCAGCCAAATGGCTTCTTGCGGTATAGCCAATTGCGCGGCCAATTTCGTCAATTTAGCTTTTGCCATATCCATCAGTTCCGTAGCCAAATCAAAACTATAAGGCACTTCACCACCAAATCCGGCATCAGGTACAGGTGCGGCATCGACAACATGGATGAGGCTTAATTTGGCTTGATAAAGATTCGCCAATTCGTTCGCCTTATCGACGACCACGTTATCTTGTTCAAAAAAATCAACTGCCAATAAAATATGCTGGTACTTCGCCATGATGTGGCCCTCCGTTAATTAGCGTCTGGAATTTCAGGAAACAACAAGGCGATTACTTTATATGAGGCCAGCAGATATAACAACGCCAAGCCCAAAGTAAAACTCAAATGTTGCCCTAGGGCATGGCGCATGACGTGGCCAATGACGGCCCAATGCCAAATAATCAAGGCAATCATCAACAAAAAAGCGGCGATGCCCCCTTGCCCCAACATTAATGTCGCCATAACCGGCAAGGCAATAAAACTGATCAACGCATCCGTACCTAACAAAGCCGATGACGTTTGGTTAAAACGCGCCAACTTACCAAAACAAAACAAACTGCCGGCGCTAAATGCAAGTTCAAGGGCAATCCCGGTACAAGCCTGCAAAACTGAACGCAAACCATCATGCCCCATCGCCAACATCAAATAGCTGACCAATAAGTTCACCATCATGATTAGCACCAAGAAAAAACCGATGCGGGGCAAATCTTGCGGGCCTTTGCCGAACGAGCAAATGGCGAACAGCCGCCTGACAACTTCAAACATAAAGGCTCCTTGATTGCCTAGGCAAGCGTGTGGTATCAAAAGGGTTTGACGACCGCCAAAATCACAATCGCCAATAAAAACAGCACAGGCACTTCGTTCATCCATCGGAAATAAACATGGCTGTGGCGGTTACGGTCGTGCTTAAAATCAACTAGCCAAAAACCGCACAGCACATGATAGGCCGCCAGCAACAGCAACAAGGTCAATTTGACATGCAGCCAACCGCTGCTGCCATAACTGGCCCACGCATAATCAGCGAGCATCCAAATCCCAAACACCCAAGTCAAAACCATGCCGGGGGTCATGATGCCAAAATACAATTTCCGCTCCATCACCTTAAAACGCTCAATGCTGGCGGCATCGTCGCTCATCGCATGGTAAACAAACAAACGCGGCAGATAAAACAGCCCTGCAAACCACGTCACCATAAAAATCAAATGCCACGCCTTTAACCAAAGCATCGTTGTTATCCTTTTAAAAATGGTTCGAGCAATTTCTTGATTTCTTCAACATCAAACAAACCTATGTAACGGGCGATAATCCGGCCATCCGGGTCTAGCAAAAACGTCGAAGGGGTGAATTCCACATGCCCGAACGCCGCCGCATAAGAGGAATCCAAATCCATGACCACAGGATAGGTCAATTGCTTGGCCTCGCTCATAGCAACCACATGGCTAGGCGGGTCATAACTCATGCTCACCGCAATCAGCTCGAAGCCTTTTGGGTGATAATCCTGATACAAGGCAAGCAAATCGGGAATTTCTTTGAGGCAGCTTGGGCAATTAGTAGACCAAAAAGTCACCATCACAGGCTTGCCTCGCAAGGCTTTAAGGGCAATCGGCACGCCTTTAATGGTGGTCATGGCCAAATCGGGCACAACGGTCGGGCGCATGACAAACGCCCCGGCAACCGCCACCAACAGCAAAAAAAGCCCTGCCCCTATTTTATTCATCGCCATGGGTGAGTCCCATCGTCAGGATTCATGATGCGCAACCGACATCCGGCAACACGTTTACGGGTTTCCAAAATAACTTAACACGTGCTGGCGTTGCTGGCTGATCGGCGACAAAACGCCCTTATCCAAATAAGCGTCCAAATTCAGCAACCGATCGTATTCTTCATCCAACTTGCCGCTTTTGTATAACGCATACCAACGTTTGACATGCCAAGCATGGATAGGCTTACTGCCAAAACAGTGCTCCAAATTCTCCAAACCCTCGCCATTATTAATAATTTTGCGGCGGAATTGCTCAATTCCCCGTACCGGAAAATGCAAGATTTCAATATCCGCCGAAAGATGCTGGCAACAGGCTTGCCAATAACGCGGCTTCACCTGATGGTTGCCTTGGACTACGCGCAAATAGCCTTGCCGGGTTTTATACATCACTTTATCAGGATAACGGTACAACAAAAATGACCGCCAATTTACCTCATCCATGACCTGATGCACGGGTTTGACAATGGGCTTGACCACTTCATAAACCACATCGTTTGGAAAGCGTTCCTCCCCGCCTTTATTGGCAACCAACAGGTTTCTGACCGGAACCGACAACACATCCGTCTGAAAATTGGCGAACAGCTCATTTTTTAATGAACCGCTACGCGGACACCAGAGTTCATCAGCATCGGCATGGAAAATCATGTCCGCCCCGTAGCGCGAATAAGCCAACCGCCCCATGTTATTGACCCAAGTGCGCTGCTGGAAAACCCGGCTAGGTTCATGGATCAGATGCACCAAACCTTGCTTGGCGTACTCTTCCAAGATTTCCGTCGTACCGTCCGAAGAACCATTATCCGTCACGACAATAAAATCAACGCCATGATCAAAATGGAAGCGCAAATTGCCTTCGATGACATCCGCTTCATTCCTGACCAACAAGGTCATTACCAAACGTTGTTTGGCAATCTCTGCGACAGGAAATGCAAAATCGCCATAAAGCGGGGGCCGTTCCTTGGCATTAACGGCAATCTGCCCTAATATCCCCCAAAAACTTAACATGTAAATTCCGTAGATAGCCCCGCAATATGGCCTGCAATGCGTTTGACAGTCTCGGCGGTCAAGAAATCATGCTGGCTGACCAACGCCAAAAACGGCTTGGCCGCCCGGCGGGTTTCCGCCAAATTGTCATGTAAGACCATATTAGAAAACGCTTTTTTCATATTAATGACGTTATTTTCCAAATAGTTATCGTCTGGCAAAATGTAAATCAGCGTGGCTTGCGGGTCATAAATGACCAGTTTTTCCATTTCATTACTGCTAGGTATCCTCAGTACAAACCCGACAATATGCTCAGGATTGGCCTGGAGCACATCCGCCAAAAAATTAGGCCGCTTGGCATCACGCAACGCGGTTTTTTGTTTCGGGTACAGAGGATGCTCCTTACCCACTAAACCATAATCAATGCTGCCGTCACGAAAAAGCTCCCCATAACAACGGATACCGGGCAGGTTGTTCAACGCTTGCCGCAGCGCCCCCAAGCGGACATCGTGGTGGCAAACAACCACAAAATAAGGCCGTTTGTTCCATTCCAAATCACCATACCACGTATCCAGTTGTCGACCTATGACGCGCCGCCCCGGCAAGCCACGCCATTGTACGGCAAAGAAATTTTCATAATCCGCAACACGTTTTACCAATCCATTCATCGGTTTAACGGCTGCCCTGGGATTGTCAATAAACGCATCCAGCTGCCCGCGCAAATCGGTAGCGTGCGGCGATAACTTACGGGCAAAAAAATGCCCCTGTTGGGTCAAAAAATCAAAATGGCCGTTGTAAAACACCAAAGGCCGCCCGTAGCGCGTGAAATGGTAAAACGTCAGATTACGGCCAGAAATTTTTTCCGGCGGCACAACACTGGCCACCAAGGTTTGAAAAAACAACTCATCGGGCACCCACGTCGTCTTAAAAAAACCACAGATAGCGCGGTCACGGCCAAGTTGCAAAACCCGTTGCGCCGTAGGCCACGTCAACGCCCACCACTGGGAGCCGAAACGGGGCTTAAGCGGCTCCGGCAGCTTACGCTTGATCCGCAAGGCTTTTTGCAACCCCACAGCCACATTAAACAACTTAGGGTGGTCACGCCAATTGATCCAATGATACTGCTGATAACGCTCATGCACCAAGCCTTGCACCACCCACGCATCCTGGCTGGGATCAACGCACTCGATGTATTCCATACCGTCATCTTGTGCCAAAAAAGCTTTCAACGCACCCAGTGGCTTAATCGGATAATCCGCACCGCTTAGCAATAACACATAAGCAAACGTTTGCCGTGAACTGGCCAGCACGTCCATGCAAGCCAAGGTGGCCTCAACCATTGGCCATTGCCCCCATTTCACGGCCAAACGCGGCGCAAAAAACAAGCGTGACCACGCGTCATCATTGAATTGCTGACGGGCGGCGGCTTGCAAATCAAACGGATTATGTTTATCCCAATGCACCACCACACAATCGCCGTCACGCAACAGTCGGGCAATCAACCGTAGCACATTATCGGCATCATCATGCGCCAACACCATAAAGGCCAGCCTCATGCTCAAAACCACCGCCCGATATTCATCAGCCCTAACGCCACGCACTGTTGCCAGCCTTGAAATAAAACGGACGCTTCTGTCCACAAGCGGACTTCCCCGTTCAGGCCATCAAGGTAGCGCTGATACTCAAACGATCCGTCATAGTGCTGCTTACGGGCCAATTCTTCCTCGGCTTTTTCGCGCAACAGCGACACGTATTTGAAATGCAACAAACACCCGGTTGGCGCGAGGGTGTCGGAAAAATGGGGATTGTTCAAACGGTTGGGCCAAACAATATGCGTGGAAGAAATGTACGAATAATACCACCGCCATTTCACCAGCACGGTTTTGTTTAAGGCGGGCGACATATCCGGCCGGTCGGCAAAAAATACCCGCCGCCTGACCCCGCCGCGTATCCACCACTCGCCATATTGAGGCCGCTTATCCTGAAAATACCCCGTACCGTCAAACCAAGGGCAAACCTCCAGCGGATTTTGCCCGGCCACATACAGCGCATCGTCAATCCGGCCTTTACCGTACATATCCAGCATCAACGTAAAAAAAGACGGTTTGCCTTCCTGATCCAGAAACTGCGTCAATTCAAGTAAATTACGGTTTTCCTGATAGGGGTACACCAAAAACTCATCAGGGTCTAAAGTCAAACACCAATGGCCTGTACCGTATTTTTTCAGCAGATAATTCAGCCAATGGACACCAAATTTCGCTTCCTTATAACTGGCTTCAGTATGCCAAACCGAACAATCGGGCGCATCTCCGACCACATCCATCAGGCCATCGGTGGAGCCATTATCGACCAACAGAAAATGGCCGACACCCAAGTTCCGGTAATAGTCCAAAAAATAAGGCAGGCGCACCGCTTCGTTACGCACCACCACAAACGCCAAAATCGCCCCTGTTTTGACCGTAGCGGTACGGTCAACCACAGGCTGCAATTGCCTGCCGTAGCGGTGGGCCTGAAGGGCCAATAAACAGGCTTTTTTAATGAAGCGGATTATTTTTTGCAAAATGCCATCCGCCTCAAAGTGCCCGGACAAAATCAGCGTCAAAATACCCCTCCAAAAATCGGTATTGCGGCTGCAATTTTTCGTGCAAATACGCCATCACCGCATCAGGTGCTGTAAACGCCTGGGTCGCATGGATTTTGTCATTCACTTCTGAATAGCCCGGCCACGGCTGTACGCCAATAAACGTTTCCACCGCCTTTAACACTGTCAAGGGTTGGCCAGCAATATGCCCAAACGGCAAAAATAGAAACTCATCACGGCCAAATTGCCGCTCCCAACGCGGGATATAATCGGCATAATCGCCGCGCTGCAAAATTTCAGGCCCCTGTGCCAGATCCAACCATTTGGCATCGGTCATTTGTCCAGCCAAGCCACGCCGTTCAATGTTCATGCGCAATTGCGACAACGCCCTTTGCACCGGGTCACGGATCAGCCAAATGAGTTTCACATCGCCTAACAGGCTTTTGACATAAGCAATGCCGTCATCGCCAATCGCGCAATATTCCGGCGTAATATCGCCCAACACCTTGCCTTGGGCGGCTTTACGGTGAAAAGCGCGGCGATACCAGCTTTCTGTAAACAACGGTTGCGCGGCCAGGGTGGCAATATAACGGACATAAGCAAAATCAACCGTTTTTGCCTGCCCAAGATAATCTTGCAAAAGCCTTCTGGCGGATTGCTGGATATGCCATGTCGTCCAGACCCGGTTTTCCGGGCAATACACATGGTCAAAATAATGCAACTCTTTGATAGGCGGCATCCAAACCTCAGGATGCCAGCGCAATTGCTGATAAAGCCATGACGTGCCGGACTTTTGGCTACCGATGCACAGGAAAGAAGGCAAATTTTTCATGAAAAACGCTGCAAAAAGTGGTGGTAGGGTCAGGTATTTTCATAAGGGAAGCCGTAGTGCTCGGCATAACGCAGGACAATCAGGCTGAACAGGCGGGACTTGGCGACTCTCGGATGGTTGATGAGCATTTGCCAATACCGCTTTAACTGGCGGCGTTTGCGTACCGCTTGATAAAAGTCAGAGGCACAAAACCGCCCTTCCAAAATGGCCAGCACCGTTGGTTTCAGCACCGCCATTTCCGCCATCCAAACCGGGATATGATGGCCGACGACCGGGATTTTTAGCTTGACCACGCCCGGATAGTATTGATCCAGCAAGTTGACTTGCTTAGCATCCAATGCCGTTAACGGGTCATAAACGACATACACGTTCCGGGTATTTTTAATGCCTGACCCGGCATGGGCAAATTCACCCTGCCAATCAAATTTGCGGGCAAATGCAAACCGGGTTTCCCAAGGCGCCCAAAGCGGCGACAGCGTCACTTGTGGGTTCAAAGCCAACACCGTTGAAGCATTGACCGCATCGGCATAAGCCAACGCGCCATAACCGCCCATACTACCGCCGTAAGTCGCCACCTCGTCAAAGCCATGAAAAAAGCCACGCTTGTACATTTGCGCAAAAAACGCCGCCAAATCTGGCTTGCGGTACCAATCACATTCTTTAAACATGACCGCCATCACCGAATAACCCTGCTCCTGCAAAAACGCCAGCCCCCAACCCTCACGGTTTGGGCCATCGGATTTTATCCGCCCCATCGGCTCAAACGTCACCACCAATTTAGTGGAATTGTCAGCTAAAAACGTATCAATCCGATAATTCGGCAAATTCGTGATAAACCTGGAACCCGATGGTATGAATTTGGGTGGGGCAAGCTCTGGCATAAACCTTACAGAAAGCCATTAAAAGGCAGGAAATTGGGCGGCTAAAAGGCTAACCACCAGAAAAAAAGGCATTCTAACACGCAGCATTGCAAAAAATTTCCGCAAAGGCCATTTCCTTTTAGGAGATTTGGAAATTTATTGATATGTTTACCAGCACTTTAGCCGTGCGTAAACCTTTACGGCCTATCCGTCACATCTCCCTAACCTCATTATCAGAAAAACGCCATGAACCCCGAATTTTGGTTAAGAAAATGGGAAAAACAAGAAATTGGTTTCCATCAACAAGACACGAACCCTTATCTCTTAAACTATTGGCCCGGCTTAAAACTCGCTCCTGGTAGCCCCGTACTGGTGCCGCTCTGTGGCAAAAGCCAGGACATGCTATGGCTACGCGCCCAAGGCCACCCCGTACTAGGCGTAGAACTTAGCCCCTTGGCGGTCGAATCATTTTTCGCCGAAAACGAACTGACTGCCAACCAAAGCGAACAAAACGGCCTTAACCATTACGAAACCGATGGCTTAGTGCTGTTGCAAGGTGACTTTTTCGCCCTGACAGCCGGGCTTCTGCAAAACATCAAAGCCGTGTTTGACCGCGCCGCCTTAGTCGCCTTACCGGAAGCATCGCGCCGCCGTTACGCGGAACACCTGCTCAACAACCTGCCCGCAGATGCCAAAATCTTATTAGTCGTTTTTGAATACGACCAAACCAAAATGGACGGCCCGCCTTTTTCGGTCACTGAACAGGAAATACACCAAATATATGATGACCAATGCACCGTCACCTTACTGTACAGCCAGGACATGATCGCGGAAAACCCACAATTTAAAGCCCGTGGCCTGGAACACCTACAAGAAAAAGTTTACCTCATTGAAACCATCTGACGGCAGCCGTCACGTTTTATCCTAGCAATACCCTTAATCTCAACACACTTTGGAACACACTCTTGATCTCAACAGCTAACATCACCATGCAATTTGGGGCAAAACCCCTGTTTGAAAACGTCTCTGTTAAATTTGGCGACGGCAACCGTTACGGCCTGATTGGCGCGAACGGCTGCGGCAAATCCACTTTCATGAAAATCCTCAGCGGCGACCTGGAACCTTCCTCCGGCAACGTCAGCGTCAGCCCCAACGAACGGCTCGGTAACTTGCGCCAAGATCAATTCGCCTATGAAGACTACCGAGTGCTGGATGTGGTGCTGATGGGCCATACCGAAATGTGGGCGGCCATGTCCGAGCGTGATGCCATCTACGCCAATCTGGAAGCCACCGAAGACGATTACATGCACGCCGCCGAATTGGAATCGGTGTTTGCGGAATATGGCGGCTACACCGCCGAAGCCCGCGCCGGGGAAATCTTGCTAGGCCTGGACATCCCCTTAGAACAGCATCAAGGTCCGATGAGTGCCGTCGCGCCCGGCTGGAAATTGCGCGTATTGCTCGCCCAAGCCCTGTTCGCCAATCCAGACATCATGCTGCTTGACGAACCGACCAACAACCTGGACATCAACACCATCCGCTGGCTGGAAAACATCCTCAACGAGCGTAACTGCACCATGGTCATCATCTCGCATGACCGCCACTTCTTAAACAGCGTCTGCACCCACATGGCCGACATGGATTACGGCGAACTGCGCGTGTATCCTGGCAACTACGACGACTACATGGTCGCCGTCACCGAAGTGCGCGAACGCTTGTTGGCTGGCAACGCCAAGAAAAAGGCCCAAATCGCCGAATTGCAAACCTTCGTCAGCCGCTTCTCCGCCAACGCGTCCAAAGCCAAACAAGCCACCTCACGCGCCAGACAATTGGAAAAAATCAAACTGGACGAAGTCAAGCCTTCCAGCCGCGTCAACCCGTTCATCCGCTTTGACCAAACCAAAAAACTGCACCGTTTGGCCTTAGAAGTCGAAAACCTGGGACAAGGTTACGGCGACGAATTGCTGTTCAAAAACTTGAACCTGATGATTGCGGCAGGTGAGCGCGTCGCCGTCATCGGCCCGAACGGCATCGGTAAATCCACCTTACTGAAAACCCTAGTCGGTGAACTGGAACCGAAAACAGGCGTCGTGAAATGGTCAGAAAACTCCGAAGTCGGCTATTTTGCCCAAGACCACGCCGACGACTTCGCCGAAAACATGCCATTAATCGAATGGATGGGACAATGGCGTAAAGAAACCGACGATGACCAAACCATACGCGGCACGTTAGGCCGATTATTGTTTTCCAGCGATGAAATCAACAAATCCGTCAAAGTGCTGTCAGGCGGCGAACAAGGCCGGATGCTGTTCGGGAAACTGATCCTGCAAAAAAATAACATCATGGTTATGGACGAACCCACCAACCATTTAGATATGGAATCCATCGAATCCCTCAACACCGCCCTGGAAAACTACCCCGGCACGTTGATTTTCGTCAGCCATGACCGCGAATTCGTCTCATCCCTAGCCACCCGCATCATCGAACTGACCCCACACGGGATCGTTGATTTTAATGGCAATTATGAGGATTATTTGAATAGCCAAGCATAGGGCTTCAACCATTCTGGTATTAGCTTGTTCCCAAGCTCCTGCTTACCCGAAGGGCATAAATGGAAATACAGTTCTGGAAGCTCTTGCTTCCAGAACCAGCCAAGAACATATGGCAGAGAGCCAACCGCCAAACAACAAACTCCCATTTCAATACAAGCCCTCACACAACTAATAAAACCCATTCACAATAAAATGACTGAAAAAGAGCTTTTTGCTGGAAAACTTGAACTGTTTGTTGCTGGATTAAAAAATCACGTCAGCACAGATGATGGACAATGGACTATCAAAGGCTTTATAGATATTTTCCAGAACGTCTACACAATTTCTTCGGATACCAAAATTGTGTCAAAAATTCTTGAAATACATTTGTTTCCCCAAATACTGCAATTCGCTAAAGCCAACGGTTATAAAGTGGTTCTTGCTGAACATCAAAACTATTACCCCGATATATCATTTGTAAAAGCCAGCGACGAAACCATTAGGTTTGCTGTGGACTTTAAGACGACTTACAGAAACCCCAAAAAGCCGCATTTATGCAATGGCTTTACGTTAGGCTCACATGGCAAATATTTTGAACACCGCACCAGCACTAAAAATATCCAGTTTCCCTACGGCTCTTACGCAGGCCATTTTTGCTTGGGGATCATTTACGATAGAACGGAGGGTGCAACTATTGATGAAACAAAGTCCGTCAATATAAATGAATTGCACTCCATTGCCTCTGTTGTAAAAAATTTCCATTTTTTTGTTGCTGAAAAATGGAAAATAGCAAGTGACAAAGGGGGTAGTGCAGGGCAATCGCGCTATTTCTCCAGCTTGACGTAACAGGGGTAATAAAATAGG
>CAYUQV010000042.1:2753-33370 GCA_964446885.1 uncultured Methylocucumis sp. | reverse complement strand
CAGTGTCATCTAAAACTCAAAATATACCAAAAATTACAGGTTTCACCCACTACCCGGATTATGTTGTTGGGCGTGTAACCGGAACGTACCGACCAAACCCTCGAAGCCAAGATCGGGGCTGAATTGCATTTCCGTGGACAACCATGGGTTGGCAATGCGTCCGCCATAAAAGCTGAACAGGTTGTGTTGTTGGCTATCCAGAAAATCATATTCGATAAACGCCCTATCCATCGCCACTTGGAAGCTTTGCCCGGTGTTGCCTAAAGTTTGGTTGCTGGATACCGGGCTAAATTGGTTAGTCGTGGACAGGCGCATCACCGCTTTCAGGCCATCGGTGATTTGTGCTTCCAGGCCTAAGCGGAAACGTTCGCGCAGACGTAATCTGTCCTCAGTGGTATTCAGATATTGCTCGTTTTTGTTGTACGCCGCCAAGGTTCCGCCATCGCGGTTGATGGCCAAGTAATCCAAATACGCCCGTTTTTGGTTGTCATCGCCAAACATATCTTCCTGCATCCGCAAACGCGCATCGCCAACAATCTTGATGTGTCCCAACCATTCAGGCAAGGCCGCCGGAACGCCCCATTGTTCTTGTTTGGCTTCCGCTTTGACTTGCTGGGTCACTTTATCTTGCAAGCCCGCCATGACTTCTTGGCGGATTTCTTCTTTGACAAATTCCGGCACATGGGTGACACGGATACGGCCTGGCACGTCCGCCGAAGGTTTGCCGGATGCAGTGCCGCCAGTCGCTTTGGCAGCTTTCAATAAAGTTTCCGCTTTGGCCTTGTCGAGCAAACCTTGCTGGACAAACACATCAATCAGATTGCTGGTGGTGTTTTTTAGGTTCAGCAATTCCTCACGCTCTTTGGCGATGTCTTGGCGCAATTTCAACAACTCGTCCTTTTCATTTGCACCACTGGTAGCCGAAATAGGATCGGCCATGATCGGCAACGCCAATGTGCTGGCCAACAAGGCCGCTAGGGATTTTGGGTTCATCTGTTTTACTCTTTAGTTAATCACTGACGTTACGCAGTAACGTGGTTTGTCCCGTTTGCCGCATCGAGCACCGCAGTACGAGTGCCCCTTGCGGGTAGTTGTCGGGAATGGCCCGAATACCCGCAGGGCATAAAGGGGTGCGGCATGGATGCCCTACTAGGCGGCACGGGGTTTGCAACCCCGTCCTTAACATTTTGACCTAACCAAAAGCCATCCAAACGTTACGAAACGGGTTTATAACCCGTTCCGGCATAGGAATACGAAATGCTAAGGACGGGTAGTCCTTTGGGTGTTTTTGAAATAGCCTAGGCGGGACGGGGTTTGCAACCCCATCCTTAACATTTTGAGCCAACCAAAGGCCATCCAAACGTTACGGAACGGGTTATAAACCCGTTCCGGCATAGGTATTTCCTGTACTGCGAATGTTACAGCCTGGAAGTCACCCGCACTTTCAACGGTTGCGGCATGTTCTCAGGCGGTGCTTTCGATACGCTGAAACGCAGGCCCGGCAACGCGGCCCGTATGGCTTGGTCAACGTCCGGTTTACCGCTGCTGCCAGCCAATTCAGCGCGATTGACGCTGCCATCACTGTTGACCCAGACACTGAGTTGCACGGTGTAAGCCGCTTTACGGGCTGGACTGTCCGCCAACACCCGTTGCAATTCGTCTTCCAAGCCCCGTTTGATTTGTCCGCCATACCATAAAATGGCACTGCCACCTGTACCGCCCAACAAACCTCGCCCGCCTTTTTTACCGACCAAACCAAAACCGTCTGACCCCGCCCCTCCTTCGGCATCGACCCCCAATTCTTCACCCGCAGGTTCATCGGCTTGCTCTGGTGTCGGTTCCGGGGCTTTTTCCGGTTCCGGCTCCTGGATTTTTTCAGGTTCTGGCTCCGGCTCCGGTGGCTTTTGTTCTGGCGGCGGGGGCGGTGGTGGCGGAGGCGGCTGGATCATCGTGATCTGTTGCACTTGCTTTTTGACTTGTGCCGGTTTTTGGAACCTGTCTTGTAAAAAATAGATCGCCACGGCAATCAACACCGTCAGCACTAATCCTATGAGTAACGGCAGATTGCGTAACCAGCGTTTGTATTTGTCCATAATGCTTACTTGACCAATTTTTGCGTCACCAAACCCAGCTGGCTGATTTCCAAGCGCGTGACAATATCCAGCACTTCAATGACTTTTTCGTACTGCACGGCGGCATCGGCTTTCACGACGACGGGCAAATCGGGTGTGGCGGCTTTGTATTGCCCTAAGCGCGTTTCCAAATCCGCCAAAGAAATCGGGTAAGTGTCCAAATACACCGTGCCGTCTTTGGTGATGGAAATGGCCTTGGTCTTAGGTTTTGACAAAGACGGCGTGCTGCTGGCCTTGGGCAAGTTGACCGTGATGCCCTGTACGGTCGCCGTGGTCATGATGATGAAAATCAGCAGCAGCACATAGGCCACATCCAGCATGGGCGTGATATTGATGTCATCGTAGACTTTGCCTTCTTCGTTGGCTTTCATGATGCTTGCCCCAGCTCTATTGCAACGGTATGTGCAATAACGAAAGCTGGAACGGGTTTGCTACCCGTTCCGTAAGGTTTCGAGTATCTGTCGGTGTTTTGAAACGTTTCGGACGGGGTAAAAAACCCCGTCCAGCCGCCAATCCAACACCTACCTATTTCGTGCATTTCGTGTTTTTCGTGGACAAACAATAGCGTCAACACGGTGCTGCTGGTCATGGCAATATCCCCAATTGTTTGGAAGCAATCCGCTCAGCAATCAGATTGATGAATTCTTCCGTGAACATTACGTTCAAACTGTTATCGCTACGTTGCCTATCTGCCACACGCTTGGAAACCATCGCCAAGAATTCATCGGTGAAAACGTGCATATCCGCCGTGATGTCCTTGATTTGCGTGAGCAAATAGTTGTAAGCAAACAAAGCCGGAATCGCCACCGCCAAACCTGCCACCGTCGCCAGCAACGCGCCGGAAATACCCGGCGCGATGGAGTTGATGTTGACATCCCCGGTCGCGGCAATCACAGCGAAGGTAATCATTACGCCCAACACCGTACCAAGCAGCCCTAAGAACGGCCCACCGGAAATGGCGATGGTCAGCAACACCATATTTTTATTAAGCTTTTGCGTTTCGCGCACGACTGCGGCATCTAGGCGGGTACGGACTAAATTCAAACCTTCGGCGGACAATGCGGAGCTATCCTTGAAATTGATTTTCAACTCATGCACACCCGCGTGGTAAATGTGGTAAATCGGCGAACTTTGGAAATGGTCATGTTTGCCAATTAAGGAGGCCAGAAATTCCGAATCGCCAATTTCTTCATCTTCTTCGCTTTCATCCCGATCCAAATCGGCCAAATGTTCGGCATCGACATTGCGGTATTGTTTGAGGAAAGCGGCGTTGTCCTTACGCGCCCGGCTTAAGGTCAGGCCTTTGCCGATCATCACCAAGGTGCTGATGACTAACATCACGCCGCACAAGGCAATCACCACCCAACCGTCAACGGTCAAGCTTTGCAAAATAATCACGAAATAATTCGGGCCTTCTCCGCCACCGCCGGATTCGTCCTGACCAAATCCCAACACAGTAAAATCGGGGCTTTGGCTACGCACTTGAAATTTTAGCCAATCAGCACTGCGGGCTTGTTTGGCAATTTGCACTTCATCCAATAAGCCTTGCAAACCTTCGCCAATCAATACGGATGGATTCATCGCCGCTAAACTGATCGGTGTGTTGCCCACCGCTTGGCCGTTTACATACAGCGTCAGTTTGTCTTTTTGCGCAGTTACGGCGAGGTGTTGCCATTGCCCTAGCGTAATCGGAGCGGCTGCCGTTTTGGCTTCGCCTTGGGCATTGCGGTACACGGCAGTCAAGGCCGTATCTTGTAAAGTCAGCGCCAATTTATTGTCGCCATCTATCGCTTGCACCAGCACGGCCTGTTGGGCAGTGTCTATTTTTGCCCAAGTGCTGAATGTCCAGCCGCTGTCAGGCGCAACAGCCAAAGCCGGGGCTGCCGTGACACTAATACCGCCCTGCCCCGTAAATTTGGCCGCCGCACCTATCCAACCCGCTGGCTCAATCGTGACTTTGGACGTGGAGGCATTCAGGGCATAAGCGGTGGCATCATGCGGCAACGATTCGCCGTCATTAAAATGATAAACCAGGGCTTGATTGACATCGTAAATGCCTTGCGGATCGGACGCATCGGCAATATTGGGATTGCCGTAGTACATCGTGAATGGATCAGTGCTAATGTCCCCGCGTACAGTCGGCAGTTTCACCCACACCAAACCCAGTTCAGCCAAGGCATCGACTTTTTCGACATGGTGCTTAAGCGCGGTTTTGTCATCCAGCATAAAGCGCAGGTCTTTGCCGTTTTCAGCGAGTTCCCCGAAATAGCCAAAATTGCCGGTATGCAAACGCACCAAGACCGGCACGTCAGAGAGGGTTTCTTGAATATCCGCCCCTGTCGTACCCGCATCCACCGTCACGGTTTTGCGTGATGACCAGTCATCATTCCACCAAGCCAGCGCAGCTGTCGGTAAAGCCAACAGCAACACGGCCAACGTTAAAGGAGTTTGGATGTTTTTTTTCATAAGCTTGGATTGGATTTGCATTAAAAATTTGTTTGTTGGAGCGCGGGCATCTTGCCCGCAGCGGGCAAGATGCCCGCGCTCCTTCTCCACTTTTTATCGTTCCCACGCTCTGCGTGGGAATGTGGCTTGAGACGCTCCGCGTCACGCAGAGCGTGGGAACGATATGCTTTGTGGGTTTAACCACCACAGCCGGGCTTACCTTCGCGGACATCGGCGACGCTACATTCGCCGTAACCGACCACATCGGCACTGAGCATACTGACGGTAGATTTTTTGCTGTCGCTGTTGGCCGTATTTTTGGATTCTTCGTTTTCATTAGCCTGAGAAGCCTGTTTAGCAGCACTGGCGGCGGCGTTGGCCGCACCAGCTGACACCACAGGTGGAGCGACGGCAGTTGGGACACCCACAGAACCTCCCGAAGCCGAGATATTGGATGCACCGACCACGGCATTAGCGGCGATGACGATTTTGCCGCCGCTGATGCCCGCCTCGCCTGCATCAATCACACCGACCGGAGCCGCCAAATAGACGTTGCCCTGCTTTTTGGTCTTGTCTTGCGGATTGATGGTTTGGATACCACTGCCCGATACGATGGGCGGGAAAATGGTGATGATATTGCCTTTGGCATCAACGCTGGTGATCGGTGCGGGTACGGAAATCGCTGATTTAGCGCCTTTACCTGCGTCAATATTGCCTTTGGACGACCAAATCGCAATGTCGCCGCCGCCCATAGTGAATACCCGCGATTGGTTGACATTAAAATCGCCCAAACTGAACGCGTTCACGTCACCCGCTTGCTGTGCGACGATACCCAGTTCATCGGCACCTTTGGCGATGCCACCAACTTTACCCGCCAAACCCACGTTAACTGCACCGCCCGGTACAGCCATGTTGATGCCGCCACCCGCCAAGGTTTTGATTTGGCTGAACACCAGCGACAAATCACCTTGATAAGTTTTGTCCGGGAACAGTGTCGCAATCGCATCAAAGCCGCGTTGGTACAAAGCTTTGCGTTGAGATTCGGGGGCTGCCGCTGCGGCTGCCGCAGATTGTTTGATTTCACTAAACAAGGTATCCAAGAGCAATTTTTGCAAACGTGCTTCGGGTACAGATTTGAGATAGGCCAATTTTTGTTCGGCTGAAAAGCCTGACAGGACATTGTTGCCATTGTCATCACGGATCACCAAATCCTTTAAATACGGCCCCGTCAGCCCAAAGTATTTAGTGATAAAGGCCGTGCTATCGACTTTTCCGCCCACACCCGCCAAGACATTAATGTCCGCACCACTGCTGGCCGACAAATTGGTGTTTTTGGTGTTGCCTATGGTGTTGATACCTGCCGAACCCCCTAAGTTGATATTGCGTCCGGCTTGGATGTGCAACTGCCCAGGGCCGCCGAGTTCTATCTGTTTATCATTGGCTTGAACAATGCCGTTATCATCAATCAGCGTATCAAACCGCAGGTCACGTCCGGCGGTAATTTTGGTGGCATCATTGACCGACAAGTTTTGCGAGGACAGGCTCAAATTGCTGATGTCGCGGCCTGCGACAAATTCAGCGGCTTGCGGTAGGAAGAAGGTCACTTCTGAGCTGGACGCAAAGGCAATATCACCGAGCTGGGCCACTATCAGCGGTTTATCGGTATCGCCTGTGTGCAAGGGTGTAGTGGCATGGATCAATGTCGCATCCGGTGTAGACGGGTCTAACAGTTCGCGGGTGCGGATCAGGCCATCACTGAGGCTACCTTCCAATTGCTGGGCCGATGACAAAACGCTAGGCAATAAGCTGGGGTCAGCATCGGACATATTGACGTTAATCAATTGCGCGGCATTATCATCCGTACCAATGTTGCGCCCGGCCAGCAGTTGCAATGTCCCTTGTGCCGTAGGGAATAAGGTCAAGGAACGGTTGATGCGGACATCACCCGACAAGGCCACCGCTGCCAAACTGCCTGGATAAACCGCGTATTCAAAACCACTGGAGGCACTAGTGTCTACGCCTCGTGCCGTGCGGATGCCATCGACATCATTTTGCAGTACGACATTGCCCGCCGTGGCCGTCAAACCGACACCACTGACGTTGTTGTAAGTGAAAAATTTCGCATCACCCCCAGGAGGAGTAACCGCTTGGGACAGTACCGTAGGGTTGAGGACGGAAGCAATCACGACATCCTGGCGGGCGTTGACATGGAATTGGCCTTCGCCTAATGCCAAAACCGCGCCCAGATTATCTTGATTGGCGACAATGCCACCCCCTGCCGTCAATTCGGCTGTGCCGCGCCCGATGTAATATTCGCCGCCGACAATATCTTGCCCGGCAGTGATGGCCAAATCGCCACCGCCATTGACCACCGTGCCTGTCGCCGTCCATTGGTTGGCGGATTCGCTGACCTTACCAAAAGCTTTGCCTGTGGTCGGCAACATCACGGATAGGTTTTGTACCGAACCACCTGCACGGATTTGCACATCGCCGCCCCCTAACGCACCGATATTTTGGTTGAAATAACGGCTGCCTTTGTCAGAAATGCCGTTGGTCGGATTGCTACGGTCGCCACTGACATTAATGCCCCAGGCGGTGGGCCGGTTGTTTTCATCCAAAATGCCGCTACGCACCAGCCAATCACTGGTTTGTTGGCCTGTGTTAATCCCTGTGATATTGCCGCCTGCCTGTACCGTGACATCACCGCCATCGGTGGGGTATTCGGCGACCATATAAGCCAAGCCCAGCAAGGTTTCGCTGAAATATCCATAACGCAGTAGCTGGTTCATCTGTACGGGGTCAAGCTGATTCAAATACTCGGCATCGGTTTCGCTGGGCAATTTGGCGGGTACGCCTGGGACTTCACCGCCCAGCAATTGCCCACGGGTGTAGTGTGCGGGCCGCCCCATCGTGTAGACCGCCGCCGCAGCATGGCTATCGTTGGCATTGGCGACAAATTCAATATCACCGCCTGCATTCAAGTTAATATCGCCCGTACCTGTCCTGACCATGACTTGGCTGGTGAGTTTTTCGCCCGGAGTGTAAGGGGATGGCGCAAGGTAGCTATTGGCCAGTTTGATGTCATTACCCGCGATTAACTGATAACTCCAAGATTGACCAGGCTGTAACACGTCTTGTAATTGCATGGAGCTTTGCCCTGGCAGATACGCTGTGGCAAACGCATCCGTCAAGCTGGCGTTGATGTTCAAATCACCGCCCGCACGTAAGGTCAAAAAGCCCGGCAAGGCTTTATCGCTGGTGCCTGCGTTGTTGTAACGCCAATCAAGCAAATTCCAGGTGCTGTTAAGGCTTAAATCGCCGCTGCTACGGATTTCAACACCCGGCAGCAAGTTTAAATCTGCGCCTGAAAAATTGGCTAAAGTAGGTGCGTTAGCCATAAAGGCTTGGGTGTCTTGCTGCCAAGTATTGATGTCTGAGGCTTTGATAACCGCCGTTGTGCCAGCAGTGGCTGGCAGGTCATAGACCCGCACCGCTTCGATGGCGCTACGTTCTTTATTGGCACCGATAATATGGGTACGGATGTCGCTGATGGCGACAGTGGCATCATCACGGCCTGTGCGCAAATGTACCGAACCACCCAGGTCAACCGCCGCACCGGACACGTCAATTACGCCACCCGCCAAATCCAATAGGCTACTGCCTGTATCGTCATCTAATGCTCCAGAAGGCCGATGCACCGTATCTAACAGGACACTACCGCCCTGCCCTGAGCTGGCTTTAGCGTTGATGTGCGCATTTGTGCCGATATGGATGCCCTGCCTGCCATAAATCGACACGGTACCGCCAGCCGCACCGTTGGCGTTGATGACGCCATTGATGTCAACCCCGCCATTGTTGGCGGCAAGTTGGAATTGGTGCGCCGTGACCGTATCCGTCGCGGCGATTTCGACATCGCCTTGCTGGATGGTTAAGGCGAGGCTTTGAGTGAATCCGGCACTGGCTAATTGGGTATTGAGTGCGCTAAAACCACCCTCGCCAAAATGATCGGTTTGCAAGCTGAATTGGCCTTGCTTGAAGGCATTGTTAACCGAACCGGAGCGCGTATTGATCGTGCCATCCCAGACAAATTGCCCGTTTTGGGCATTGACCGACAATGCTCCGGCATCACTGGCCTGTTTGCCGCTTTGGTTAGCGCCAGCAAGTTCCAAGCGGGCTTGTTCTGCCAGCACCACCGAACCTTGTCCGGCTTCCAGCAGCACCTGACCCGCAGGGGAGAATTGATGGCCATTGCCAAACGCCAAAGTACGGCCTGAGACATCACCGACAAAACCGTCTGTTAAGTTCAGATCACCTTGCAAGGCGTTCAACGCCAAGCGTCCAGACGGCAAATCAAAATGGCCATTACTGCGGATACTGTCACCCAGCACCGTCCAACTGACACCCAAACCACCCGACCACGCAGTGTCGGTGCTATGGCTGTTCAGGCTGACGTGGTGGCCGCTGGCATCAATCGTGGTGGTGGCTCCGGCATCACCACCATAACGGGCGGCGTTAATCGCCAAATCCCCGGCCACCGTCAGTTTGCCTGGGTCTGCCAAAGTGGTTTTGCCTACGACCGCCACGGATGGTGGAAGTGCGGCGGCAGGTAGGGAACCTGCGCCGCCATCCGTAAACGTTTGTCCTAAACCTTTAACCGTAGAAGCGTTGATATTGACTTGATTAAACCCGGCAATCGCATAATTGCCGCTGCCTAATTGCACTTCTTTGGCGGTCAAAGTCAAACTGCCCGTACCATCGCCATTAGCCGCAGATTTTGCGTTGCTATTTTCCAAGCGGATCATGTCTGCGCTAAAACCTGCATTTTGCCCCGCGTTGGCAAAACCATTGATATGCGCCGCATTGATGTTAATTTGTCCGGCATTGACGGCAACCGGGCCGTACATATTCAGGTCACTGGCACTGGTCAAGACCAATTCATCTAAATCCCAAGCCGTGGATGGCAAGACCAAACCGTCAGTACCTACTGGAGCCGCCCCTAAACTGATATTACTGGCCGCCAATGCCAAGGAACCGCCTTGCATCGCCAAGCTTCCGGCAAAGACCGTGTCTTTAGTGGAATCCAAGCGCATGGAATGCCCGGAAGCCAGCTCAGCGCCGGCTTCAACAACCAGTGTCCCGGTTTTACCAATGACTTTTTCGGTACGGCTAACCTCGGCTTGCGCCGAAGACGACACGCGCACGAAGGCCCCGTCACTGTTCGCCGTGCCTTTATTAGACAAGGATAAGGCAACACCCGCAGCTGTGGTTTTGCCCGTACTCTCAACAACCGCCCCAGCTTGTAAACGCACTTCGTCTTGAGCCGCCAAAAGCAATTCCGCGCCTTGCAAATGGGCATCCCCGGCAATGGTCAAATTTTTGGCGGCGACGCTAATGTGTTGGCCTTTGCTGGTTTTACTGCGCACACCACCCAATAACAAGCTAGGCGCATTGAGCTGGTTCAGATCATCGGCAAGCAGGCTGACCGTACCGGAACTGACGGATGCCGTTTGCTCGCGCCGTCCAATAATAGCCAATTTAGTGGCACTGATGTCCACTTGGCCACCCAAACCGCCCCCCGTCGGAGCCGCTGACAATTGCGCCCCTAAAGATAAACCTGTTTGTGCCGTAATCGCCAAGCTTCCGGCATCTTTTGGCAAGCCGACCGCCACGGATGGTGGAAGTGCGGCGGCAGGTAGGGAACCTGCGCCGCCGATGGCAGTTGTGCCGTCTTTAAGCGCTTGAGCCGGGAAAAACGTATTGGCCAGATAATCGGTGTACTGCGAACGGGTGCGGGCCATGCTGCCGGGTTCAACGGTAAAACCTTGCCAACGCCCGTTATAGGTTCCGGCACTGGCAACACCATAACGGCCCGAAACAATGGCGCTGCCACCCAAATCCGTGGTTGATGAGCCAGGCAGCATGTCTTGCGTACCTGCTCTAGGTGAGACCAAATAGGCTCCCGGTAACAAGGCATAATGCGCGGGCAATAAGGTGTACCAACCCGCTGCCAAACCTGAACCTGCACCCAAATACACGCTCTGCCCGACACTTAAACCAGACGCTGCCGATTCTTGCGGATCATACGGTGTCAAGGCATTGCCTAAACCGGGCATCACCGCATATTTTTCGGTAAAACTGCTGGTGTTTGCGTCCAAGACATCCACAGAGCCGCCAGGGCCCGTGATAAATTCATAAGCGTATAAATCACCGCCGCCTGACAAATCGACTTTTGCACCCTCTTTTAAGGCAATGGTTTTACCGTTTAAAGTGATGTGTTTTTCCGGCGGGTTGTCAATGACAAGGTTCGTGCTGCCTGTGCTATCGAGCGGATACAACCAATTAAAACCGCCTGAACCTTGTCCAAACAATACCGTCCGACCGTCACCTGAAACGGAAGTCAAACTGCCAGCGGCCAAGGTCAGCGAATGACGCGCATTGAGGCTTAAACTACCAAACGGGGCTTTCAACACGCCTTTTTGGATAATATTGGCGGCATTGATCGCCAATTGCCCACCTGCCGAATAAACCGGGGCGGGCGTTGTGCCATTGCTGAGGATTTTGGCGGTGGCACTTTTGCCCGTCAGGGAGATTTTGTAATCGGTCAAGGTGGCCGGATACACTTGGCTGCCTTTCAGCGTCAAATCCCCCGCCAGTTTGAGTTCGCCCAAATAATTTTTGGTGTCTGAACGCAGACGGATACCGATAGCGCGGATGTCGCCCTGGCTTAACAGGTTGACTTTGTTGAAGCCGCTGAAACTGAGGCCACCGAGCAAATCAATGCCTTTGGCGTTAACTGTCAGTTTGCCTGGGCCCGTTTTCGCGGCGGGGCTTAAGGTGCTGGTAAATGTGCCATCACCCAAATCGGTGTCGATACGGCTTTGGGAAGAACCCAACGAGACATACGGCGCATTGAGGTTAACTTGCGCGTTTTGGGTGGACAGCGTGGGCGTATCCAAGACAATTTGCCGTCCGGCATTCAAGGTCACATCACCATTGAAGCGGATGTTGCCCGCATAACTGCCTTCCGCGCCTAACACATCCGTTTTGAACACTAAGGATGCAAAACCGCCGTTATTCAGTTGTCCGCTTTTCAGTAAGGCCTTGCCGTTAAAATTCGCGCTGGCAATATCGCCGCCTTGCGCCAAATCCGTCGGAACCACGGCACGGTTGCCTTGATTGATGACTATGCTGCGCGGTAAACCGCTGTCTATATCATCCGGGAACAAGCCATCGCTGATCGGCAATAACGGTTTGTTACGCAAGCCTCGGTTCAATTCGACGGTTAATGTGCCGCCCGCAGCGCCTTTGCCACCCTCTTGGGCGCGGAAACTACCATCGGCGAGGATACCTTCCCCGGCCTTTAAGGTAATTTTGCCGCCGTCTGATGCCACGGTGCGGCTGCTTATGCCGCTAGGCTCGATAAATTGCAAGGTTTCTGCTGTGCCGGACACATTAATCCCTGAACCTGAACGGGTGACAATGTAACCCCGGTTGGCGGTCAAGTTAATGTCGCCACCTGACAACACTTGCCCGGTATGCAGGCCATACGCGTTCAGTTCGGGTTTGAACGCGCCTTGTGCCAATAAATGGCTGTCTGATCCTAGCCAAATGCCTTGCCCGGCATAAAAACCTTTGTCCCCGCTGCGGGGCGTGTTGATGGTAATGCCGATACCACCACCGGGTGTGCTGATAGTGCCATCCACCCATATCGAGGTATCCGAATCCAGTTGCACCCGTCCGCCGATGTCGGTACTGATGACCGAGCCTGTACCTACCCGCAAAGTTTCGTTACGGTTTTGCCCAGTCAATTCGCTAAAGGCCAAGTGTAAATTGACTGGGTTGCGGAGCGTGTCCGGCAAAGTCACTTGTGTGGTGAAATCCAGCAAATCACGACCGGACGCTTGGTCAATAAAGCCCCTGTCCACTTGCAGGTTTTGCTGCTGTGGTTTTAAGGCCACGTGCTCAGCAACCTGTAAGCCTAAGACGCTAGAGGTGATGCTGTAATCGGCAAAACCATTTTGGCGGAAGAAATCCGGGCTTAATGCTAAGGGTTTGATGGCGTTATCGGTTGCCGCTACCGTGCTGTTGGCTATCGTGACGGCACTGGTGTTTATACTTAGACTACCGCCTTGGTTAATGCCCCAAGCTTGCACATCACCTTGCAAGATGACATTAGACGCGACACCGCCGCTGTCATGGGTGGCGGCAGTCAAGGCAATATTTCCGCCTGTGCCGCTATGGAGCTGGCTTTGGTTGTCGAGCCACGCCCCCCATTGGCTTTGATTTGGCTTTCCTGTTCCAAACGTAAATCGCCCTGCTCAGCGGCCAAGGTCACTGAACCACCCGCTATCGCCAGCGGTTTTAATGCCGCACCAGCGGCCCCGTCTAGCGCGTCATTCACCCACAAGCCAGACACATCTAATAAAGCATCTGCGCCTAAAGTGATTGGGCTGGGCATTAACAATTCGTTGATAGTGACCGGGTTAAGGGCGATGCTGCCAGAGGGGGCAATAATAGAGCCTTGGATATTAAAACCTGTCGCCGCCAAATTAAGGCTTCCGGCGTTAGGTAAATCTATCCTCGCACCTTTTTGTAAACTGACCGTGCCATTGGTTTTGATGTTGACGTGGCTGATGCCTGAACGTTGGAACAGGCCTGCATCAAAGGTCAGCGGTATCGGCTGGTCTGATGCGGCATCACGCGGGATGACTGTACTGGCGCTTATATCGGCTATATTGGCATCCTGGTTGAAAGCCACATCTTGCTTACCCAGCAAGTTGTTGTTGCTTAAATCAATCGACAAAGTGCTGCCTGGCGCTTGCGTCGCCGGATCGCGTTGATAAATGCCGGTAGTGGTCGAACCATCCAACGTACCATTGAGGAGCGTTTCGTAAGCGTTAATCAATAGCTTACCGCCTGCTTTGCCTTCGGAATAGCCTGCTTCAAAATGCGCGGTCGATACCCCCGGAATCACCCAGGTATCCCTAAACCCCCATTTGTCATGTTTGTCGATCACCCGACCCAAAATGCTGTCGTAATGGCGGTCAGCTTCGGCTTTGGCAATCTCATAAACCGTATCGCCTGCAATCAATTGGGTGGATTCAATCATCCCGTCCTGATACGCCACCGAGATTACTTAAATTCTGCTGTTTTTGCTGGGCTTGCAACAGTTGGCCTTGCAGGACGGCATTGTTTTTGGTCAACGTTTAACTTTTGGCTTGGGATTGTTGCAACGCCGCTTGCAAAGGTGCAAGCGGCTTGACCAAGGCATCGAGCTTTTGCACTTAATTATATGAATTCGCCGTGGTGATATAGCCGATCCCAAATAATCTGATAAGGACTGCGCGTCCTCGAAGGACGGGCAGTCCTAGCTAACGCCTTTTTGACACCATCAATTTATATCGGATTGGCTATAAACCGTTAAAAACGGAACAAGCTCTGGACATAGAAATAATCTAAATCCTGCCCATCGGGCGCATTGGCAGCCAGTTTTGCAAAATCGCCTTTAAACAAATGTGTCCAGCCAGTTTCAAAATTCAAACTGGTGTTGAAATCCCAACGCGCCGTTAATTCCAATTGTTGACCGACATAACTGTTGGTATTGCCGCTCTTGTCTTGCAATCCGGCAGTCGTCCAAGCATCTTTTGCCGAGGCTAGCCAAAAGAAACGATGGCTAATGCCCAGTTGTACATCGCTACGCGGGGCAAGGTTGATGCGATAGCCGGGTGTATTGATATTGCTGCGGGCAAATGCGCCGTAAATGCCAGTCGGGCCATACTCAAAACGGCGGGCGCCAAATAAGGTATCAAAGCGTTGGTTTTGGTCGTCATTGGGATTTTCGTCCCCGCTGGCATAATCGTATTCCAACGCAACCCTTGGTTTCCAGGGTACATTGAAGGTATAGCCGACATCGGCATGTTGAAACCAAGCGTTGTGGTCGAGATTTTTAGCATCCGTGCTGGCTGTTGTCGCCCGCACCGTACCAAATTGGCCGATGGTTTCCAGTTGGAAATCAAAGCTGGCAATGGCTGGTTTGATGTAAAAACGCATACCCGGCGTAAAATATCGGCGGTTACGGGTCAGATTATCAATGCTGTCGCCTTCATCAAGATGATACAAATAGACTTCACCGTTAATATCAAAACCCAAATTGGCCAATTCCAAAAAGCCGCCAGAAAACCACGTTTGGGTGTCTTCTTCGTCATACTTGTGGACATCATCCAAAATTTCGCCCGCCGTGTTAGGTAAGCGGGAAACTGGCATGGTCGCAAACGCGTTGAATTGCCAATTGCCGTAATCAACTAAGCGAGCTTTCACGCCGGTAAAGCTGTTGATGGTGTTGCGGAACGCGTTTCTTGCCACTAAACGCCTGCTGCCGAAGTTTAACGTTTGCCGACCTGCGACCACTTCTGCGCCGAAACCACTGTAAAACACATTTTGATCCGCCCATGCAAGATAACCTTGCAAAAAATCAGCTTCATTGGCATGGGTATTGTTGACTCCAGAGCCAGTATCCGCATCTAGCGCACGGGCATCTAAGAATTCAACCCCAAATCGGAACGCATTAAAATGCGCTTGTATCCATAAATCGGTTTGCAGCGGAATTTGTTGATCGCCACCCTTGCCATTGGCCTTAAAGCTGCCAGCCATCGTTTCATATCGGGTGCGCTGTTCAAGTGAAATATCCAACCATTTTGGCAGAGCCAACGTATTGTGCAGATTCCATATAGGTTTTTCGTATTTGCCAGAACCTATCAAGTCATCTGGCATTTGACTGGAAAATGGCGCAAATGGTGGTTTGCTATACGATTTATTTTCTTGGGCGCTGGCATTACTGCACGTCTGCAAAAATCCGCTAAAGACGAGCAAAGTCAAAGCTGACTGGGTGGCAATGCAATTTTTTAAATTTTTCATGGTAAAAACTTCGGACAGTTGTTGAAAAAAAATAGGAAGGGAGTCTTATAAGCCTATGGCGGCAACAAACCTGGTAATGCAGCTAAAAGCCAACCGCCTGCGGTATATATGAGACTATATAAATAAAATAAAAGCAATTATTGAGGGGCGCTTCACTAACAATGGCGTTTATCTAAAAAACCGAAACAATCCTTAAAATAACAATAATTTATTTATAAGTTATTATATTTAAAGAAAATTTTATTGACAGAGCCAATACTCAGGCTATACGATATTTAGCTTACTAAATAAACAGGAACAAACACCATGCCCCGTCTACATTGCTTACCCTTCATCCTAGGCTTGTCATTGCTATATACCCAAGCCAGCCACGCAGAAAATGTCCTGGTTGCCGTCGCCGCCAATTTCAACAAACCAATGACGGAAATCGCCGCCGAATTCACTAAGGCCACAGGCCACACCGCCCAATTGTCGTTTGGTTCCTCCGGTAAATTTGTATCGCAAGTAGAAAACGGCGGCCCATTTGAAGTTTTTTTGTCGGCTGATGAAAAAGGCCCCAAAAAGCTCGAAGCAGCCGGATTGGCGGTGACCAGCAGCCATTTCACCTATGCCTTGGGCAAGCTGGTGTTATGGTCGGCAAAACCGGGCTATGTTGATGACCAAGGCAAAATTCTGGCAACCGGAGGGTTCCAGCATGTAGCATTAGCCGACCCAAAATTGGCCCCTTATGGCGCGGCGGCAATCGAAACCTTGAAAAACTTAAAGCTGCTCGACAAACTGCAACCCTTGTTTGTGCAAGGTGAGAACATTGCGCAAACCTACCAATTTATCAGCACCGATAATGCCGAGCTGGGTTTTGTGGCTTTATCACAAGTCATCGCGGATGGAAAAATTAGTAGCGGTTCCGGCTGGATAGTCCCCAGTGAATTGCATTCACCTATCCGCCAAAGCGCAGTGTTATTGGAAAAAGCCACGAAAAACCCAGCCGCCTGGGCTTTGTTGGACTTCCTGAAAACCGCGCCAGCCTTGGAAATCATCAAAAAATACGGCTATGACTTGGCCGTACCCACGCCTTTGAAAGAGTGATACTTAAGGACACAGTGCCTAAAAATAGTTGATGCCTCCGTTGAAATACCGGGGCTTAATTGAGGTGCTTATTCTTCAAGACAAAAACTGCGCGTCTTTGCCGGATGCGCAGCCGATACGAAATGTAATGGGGAGGTATGCGTGTAAAGCTTAGACGGCAACACCTAAAATGACCGAGCCCGCCTTAAATGCGGCAGTCGCCGGACTGCCGACGGCCAAGCCTAAGGTTTCGATGCTTTCGTTAGTGATGGTGGAAATGATGGTGTCACCCCCGGCTAGTTCTATGGCAACTTCCGAATTGACCGAACCCTTTTGGATACGTGCAACGATGCCTTGCAACTGGTTACGGGCGGAAATGCGGTAACCGCCAAAATCGGTGATGATAATGATTTGCGGGACTTTGACCAAAGCCACGACATCAACCCCAACTTTAATCGCCAAATCATCGGCGGATTCTTTGGTGATTGACGCGACAATTTTTTCGCCACCCTTTAATTTCACCACAACAGTGGCATTCACTACACCGATGCTGACTTCGGTGACTTTTCCAAAAAATTGGTTACGTGCGCTGGCCTTCATAATTAACCTCTTGAATAAAAAAACAATATCTGGATTGCTCGCCAAGCGTTGGTTAATTTGCCCAAGAAAGCGACCATGCTCCTCTTCAATTTCAACAAACAATTGCAACAAGCTTTTCCCCGCAGGTGTAAGCCGTGTCCCGCCCCCTACCCTGCCGCCAATAGCCGAGGAAACTAATATCTTGGGTGATAAATTATTCGCCCGTTCGATCATTTCCCAGGCTCCTTTGTAGGTCAAACCCACATCTTTGGCGGCTTGGTTAATCGAGCCTGTGCTGTCAATGGAGCTAAGCAGGCGGAACAGCCGACCGCCTAAGCCACCGATGAGGCGTATGTCACCTTCAATAAGTACTGGCTGTGAAGCGGCCCCAATGGCCGGGTGGGGTAAGTCTTTTGGGGTTGACACAATAACTCCAGGTCTTTAATAAGGCGATATATCGACTACTTGGGAAGGGTCATATTAGGACATTTTCCCCAGTATTAATATGTGTTTTTATGCTTCCGGGCAGCTTGTACTGGAAAACACCGGATTCAAAACCGATAGTTGAAAACCAATCGGAAGTTACGGCCATTTTGAGGGATAGAGCATTGCACGTATTGGTCGCTGGCCGCGCTGGCGTAGGATTCATCTAACAGGTTATAAATGCTGCCTGAGATGTCCAAACCACGTAATTTGCCTGAAAACAGCTTGTCGCCACTGCCCAGTGTCAGGTTGAACATCGGATAACCCTGTAAATAGGTATTGTTCACCGTTTGGCGGTTGCTAGTGTATTGCGCCTCGACACCCGCACGTAATAGGTTATCGAACAAAGGCGTGGAGAAATTGATTTTCATCAGGTGGCTGGGGGAATTGACCAGTTTTTGGCCGTCCGTTTCGTTATACGCATCCGCCCAAGTATAACTGGCACGTAAGCGGCCGCCATACTCCCATTGTTTTTCGGCTTCAAATTCTGCCCCCCAGGCTTTATTGACCCCGACATTTTTCAGTTGAAATTTGGTGTCTAGGGCAAAACCCGTAAATTCACGGACTTGAATGAGGCCGTCAATTTCATAATGGAAACCAACGGCGGTCAGACGTAAGGAGCGGCTGGGATGATATTCGGCAACCGCTTCATAGGTTTTTATGTATTCAGGATGAAGGTTCGGATTATTGACCGTGACCGGGTCGGTATAGTAAAGCTCATTCGGGTTTGGGGCGCGGAAGGATGAGCCGTAGAGCAACTTTAGGGACAAATTGTCTAAAGGCTGATAAATCAAGCCCACACGAGTATTGATGCCATCGCTGGTATAACTGAAATTATCGTAACGTACACTGGCATTCAAAATAAGCTGGCTGGTCAAAGTCATTTCATCTTGCAGGTAAATGCCATAACGGTTGTTGGTGCGGTCAAACCCCTGTTGCGGGCTAGACCTGATACCTGGCGGGACAATATCATGCCAACTGTCATATAACTGGAAGTTGTCTTGAAATTCACCGCCTAACATGAGCTTATGGTTTTTGATATGGGTGCTCATCCAGCGCATTTCCACGCCCCACCAACGCCCTAAAGTCAGTTGCTCAGTTAGCATCGGCGGTTCACTGTCGTAGGCATAGGTGGCCGGGTAATCGTATTGGCCATGATAGGCACGGGCGTACAGTTGCAAATGTTCAGCAACCTGGTTGTCGTAAGTCAGATTAAAAAACAGATGCCGGTCGGCGTTGCGGTTGTTCGGATTATTGAATTGGCTGCCGTAAGTGCCTATCGGCAAGGCCTTTTTACGTTCCGACCAGGCCGCTTCCAAGGTGAAATGTTGCCAGGAAAACTTGCCAAACAGACGCTCGGCACGTTCACTAGCAGGATGGGTAGTCCTGCCGTTATTGGTTTCTGGCGCATCAAGTTCGGGGAAATACAGATAATTTTCGCCTCTGCTGTCATGGCGCGTCGCCGATAGCAACATCTCCAGGCCATTGGTAAATTGTTTGCCATAGGTCAAGCGTTCCTGATCTGTACCATAGCTGGCGACCCGGCCAGACACTTCAGCGCCATTACCCTTAAAAGCCTTGCCCGATTTGGTGATGACGTTAATCACGCCAAAAAAGGCGTTATTGCCATAAATCGCCGAACCTGCACCGGGCAAATATTCGACGCGTTCTATCAAATCAATATCAACCGGAAATTCGGTGTTCAACGGCCCTTGGTCATACACCGGATCATTCAGGCGGTAGCCATCTACTAAAATCAGCGCACGCGTGTTCAGATCACCCGGAATATTGAACCCACGCGTCCCCACATAACTGTAATTGCGGTCATTGCTGACATAAACCCCGCGCACGCTTTGGACAACATCGGCTAAAGTGCGGTAGCCATAATCCTTGATATCTTGCGCCGTGATGACCGTTAAGGCAGACGGGGCTTGGGTTTCTTTTTGGGAAAATTTGGACGCACTGTAAACTTCAATATTCAGCAAGCTTTCAATCGGCAAATCGGTCAAATCCTGAACCGATTGCGCACCAACAAAATTACAGCCCAACAACGCCACCATCAACCAAATAGGCTTGGCCTTGAATTGGCTGGGGCAATCAGAATGCCCGAAAGGCGGCTGGCTTTTCAGAATCGTGGCTATCGGCAGAAAAATCATAGAGAGAGATGTCCGTTTAATGCTCTAATGCCGCCAATTTAGCCTCCAATTTATGGCAACGCTCCATTGTCATACGCCATAAATCCAGTACCGAATCAAGCATCATATGTGCGGTTTCGGAATCATATCTGATTGTATGTCTGGCTTCATAAGCTTCCGCAGGGGTAGCCCCCTGCTGGATAGCAAAAATTTGCGCCGCCATCAGTTGGTCTATGCCCAAAATGTGATAGGTGAGCCAAGAAGTGACAAAGCTCACCAGTTTTTCGGAAATTTCCACCAAATCATCTTCGGAAGACAAATGCTCCCACATGGTTTGGATATCATAAATAAAGGACTTATGTTCCATTTTATGGATGGCCACATGCCGAGCATCGACATGGCTGTGCAGCATCAAAAGCTCTTCATCGGCAAAATGCTTATCGGCATAAATCATCAGACCTTTCAGAATCTTATCTATCATAGCCTGTTCAGGCTGACCGTGACTGATAGCAGCGGACAAGCCATTGAGCAAATCGAACAATCTTTTATGCTGAATATCGACCGACTCTATTTTTGTCGCAAAATTGTTTGACCAAGCTAACATAACTATCTCCAAATAAGTCTAAGGGTTAAAAAACACAGGAAGGGGCAGAACATCACAATTTTTGCAATACCAAAGCCAATTCCAAACTGAATTCCCCCAGGACTTGGCTAAGGGCGTGGACAGCGGCGGGATAGGTCTTGTCAATTAAGGCGTGGCTGATTTTGCTGCGCCCGTTGTCAATGATGCGGTGGTTGCTTTCATCCATAATCGCCCAAGTCGCTTCCAAATTCGCACTAATGCCAGGATGGGTGTCAAACCGGGTAATATCGACCAACATGCGGTAATTGACCGAGCCGTATGCGCTCCACGGATACGGCCTGATAAAGTTTTCCGGCTGCAATTGGGTCAGGTTTTGGGTCAGCACATCCAAGACATTGTCTTTAAGAGGTGCCGCCCATTGATGGAATTCGGCCACTTCGATACCGTTCATCAAGGTACGCGTGACGATTTGCTTGCGTTCCAACAAAGCCGGCAAGGTAATCGGCCCCACCCCAATCAAACGGTTTTTCAGCGGCTTATTGGCGTGTGCCTGAGGCTGGGAAATTGCTTCCAACACATAAAAATGGGTGGCTGGGGTGGATGCACAACCGCTTGCCAATAGCACGGCGATAAACGTCAGGGCTTTTCTCATCATCAATCGGCCTTTTTACCACGGATTAACGTGTCAGGATGTTGTTGCAAATAATCGGCGAGCTGCTTCACGGAACTGGCGGTTTGCGTGAGTTCTTGCAACAGTTTGTCGAGTTCATAATGCGTGGTGGAACCCGGTTCCAATGAATTCAGCAATTGGTGCGCGGAAGCCATGGTTTTGTCGGTATTGAGCAACGCTTGTTTGGCGCTGACCAAAGTATCGGTCGCCGCCTTGGAGGTGACTTGCAAATTCTGCAAAGTCTTGGTGGTTTCCACGCCCATTTCTTCCAAAGGCAATTTCGCCACCTTGTCCATGATCGTTTGCGCGGAATGGGCAAACTGATCCAAGGTGCTGGGAATGGTCGGAAACTCAGGGTAAATGCTGGGATTATTGGCCGTCTTGGCCGTTTTGGTTTTCGGATGGAATCCTAAATCCACCAACAATTGCCCGGTCAACAAGCTGCCGGTTTGCAATTGCGCCCGCAAGCCTTTTTTTATCAGTTCCTCCATGATGTCTTTATGGCTGACGTTAGGCAATTTATTGACCGCTTCAATACGTTCAGGCTCCAGTTCAACCGTCACCGGAATCCGTATATCGGAGGTTTTTTCATCCAATTCCAATTTGATGTGGATGACTTTGCCAATCGGGATGCCACGCAACTGTACGGGCGCGCCTTCGGTCAAGCCGCGCACCGATCCGGTGAAATACATGACATATTTCAAGGTATTGCCCGTAAACACCTCTTCGGATTTTTCGTAATTGTCATACAGCCTGAATTCGCTGTTTTCCGCCTGGGTATCTTCGGGCTTATCGTAGGCCGAGGTGCGGAACGCAATGCCGCCGCTCAGCAATGAAATCAACGGCCCTGTCCTGACTTTAAAACCATCGGCACTGGCTGACAAATCCACGCCGCTGTCTATCCAAAAACGGGTGTTTCTCCTGACAAATTGGTCATAAGGTTTGTTGACGAACACCTTTAACTTAATGCCATCAGCCGTTGATGACAATTCATGGCTCAACACCTCGCCGACATTAATGCCATGAAAACTAATCGGCGTACCGGCATGTAATGAACCCAAGTTAGTGGTTTCCAGGACAAACTGCCGTCCTTCGGCATTGGTTTTCAGTAACGGCGGTATCGCCAAACCGACAAAATCGCGTTTATCACGCCCGCCGCCGGGTTTGACTTCAATATAAGGCCCCGACAACAACGTGCCCAAGCCCGAAATCCCGCCCAATCCGACTTGCGGACGCACTACCCAAAAACTGGTTTGGTCTTTCAGATAATGCTTCGCTTCGCTGTGCATTTGCGCCTTGACCAAAATGGTCTTCAAATCGTTGCTGATGGCAATATCGGTGACTTTGCCGACTTCGACATTCAGGTATTTGATCTTGGTTTTGTCCACTTCCAAGCCTTCGGCAGTTGGGAAACTGATGGTAATTTCCGGGCCTTTTTGGGAAATGGATTTATAAATCAACCAACCGCTGACCAAGACCGCCACCAACGGCAACAGCCAAACTAAAGGGAAACGGGCTTTTTGGTCAACATCAGGGGCCTCGGCCTGATACGCATCGGGATCAGTAAAATCGTTCATAGCTTAGTTGGGTTATCCCAGATCAAACGTGGATCAAAGCTTTTTGCCGCGATCATGGTCAACACCACCACCGCCGCAAACGCCGTCGCCGCCGGCCCTGCGATCACTTGAGAAACGCCGCCGCTCAAATCAACCACGGCGACCAGAATGGAAATCATAAAAATATCTAACATCGACCAACGCCCGACAAAGACAATCAGACGATACACCCGCATCCACCATCTTGCATTACCTTGCCAGCGTAAATGCACATTCAACACTAATAAACTTAATCCCAATAATTTTAACAGCGGCACCAGGATGCTGGCTATGAAAACCAACACCGCAATCGGTGCCATGTCTTTTTCCACTAGGGCAAAAATGCCGCCCATAATCGTATGGATTTCGGTCATCCCCAATTGGGTGACGGTCATGACTGGAAAAATGTTCGCAGGGATATACAAAGCATAACTGCTAATCAGCAAGGCCACCGTCATTTGTAAGCTGTGGGGTCTTCGAACATGTAACATTTCACCACACACCACACACTGGCGGCGATGACGTTTATGCACCGCCCGATGCAAATGCCCACAGATATGGCAACGCACCAAGCCTTGCGCCAACGCGCTTTGTTTAACCATGTTTTTTATTATCCAACGCGTCAATCCGTTGCCAAAACAAATACTCGTCCAGACTCGTGCTGAGCATCGCATTCACCAACAATAAAGCCACAAACGCATATAAGCCAAATCCCAAATGTACGTCAGCGGTATCCGCCAATTTCACGCAAGCGACAATAATGCCCAGCATATACACTTCCAACATCGCCCATTCTTCCAAATGCTGCAACCAACGCATCCAGTGGGCAAGATGCGGATGAGGGCGGTTAAAATGCAAATGCGCACTGATTAGAAAAGCCAGGATCGTGTTAAGCAGCGGGATGCAAATGCTCGCCAGAAACACCAAAATGGCCACTAACCACAAACCCTGGCCAAACAAACTCACCGTACCCGCCCACAACGTGCTTTCGTTGCTGTTACCCATAAAACGGATACCAATCAACGGCAAAAAATTGGCCGGAACCGCCAACACCAAGCCCGCAACAGATAAAGCCAAAACCCGCTCGATACTTTGTTCACGCGCCCGATGCAACAAATACCCACAACGCGGACACACGGCTTTTTCACCGACCACCAAGTCAGCGTGTTTAAGGAGCAGGTCACATTCGGGGCAGGCGGTTAGTGATTTAGGGATGGGGTTGTTAGTTTTTGACATACACCTAAAGTTAAACCTAATTTATAGCGTATCAAGCGTATTCACCACTTCATCCACCGCAAGCGATTGGCGTTGGTCACAACGGTGACAGATGACATGGCCATGGCCGCCCCAGCGATCATCGGATTTAACAAAATACCGAACACCGGATACAACAGGCCCGCCGCGATAGGGATGCTTAAGGTGTTGTACAAAAATGCGCCGAGCAAGTTTTGCTTGATGTTGGCGACCGTAGCTTTAGACAAGGCGATGGTTTCGGGGACTTTTAGCAGCGAGCCTTGCAGGATGACGACATCGGCGCTTTCTATCGCCACATCCGTACCTGTGCCAATCGCTAGGCCGACATCGGCTTGCGCCAAGGCGGGCGCGTCGTTGATGCCGTCACCGACCATGCCGACAATTTCGCCTTTATCTTGCAAGGATTTGATTAACGCGGCTTTGTCTTGCGGCAAGACTTGGGCGTTGACTTCGGCGATGCCCGCTTGTTTGGCGATAGCGTGGGCGGTGATTTGGTTATCACCTGTCACCATAATGATGCGGATGCCCAGTTGTTGCAGTTGGGCGATGGCGGCGCGGGAATCTTTTTTTAGGGCATCGGCGACGGCGATCATGCCGACGACTTTATCATCCACGGCCAATAACATCGGCGTTTGCCCTAACGCGGAGATTTTCTCTAACTTATTGTTGTATCGGTTGAATTTAACCCCTTCTTTGTCCATCAGGGCTTTATTGCCAAACCAAAGTTTTTTGCCTTCGCAAGTCGCGCCCACACCCAAGCCAATTTGGGCGGCAAAACCACTGACCGATTTCAGCACTATGCCTTTTTGTGCCGCAGCCGCCAAGATACTGGCCGCTAACGGATGTTCAGAAGCCGCTTCAATGCTGGCCGCCAATTGCAAAATCGTGGTTTCGTCCAAATCGGACATCGGTTCGATACTGGCAATGGTGGGCTTGCCTTCCGTGACCGTGCCCGTTTTATCGACAATCAGACAAGTCAATTTGCCCGCCATTTGCAGGGCATCGCCGTTGCGGATGAGAATGCCCGCTTGGGCGGCACGGCCTACCGCGACCATCACGGAAATGGGGGTTGCGAGGCCTAAGGCACAAGGGCAAGCGATCAGCAACACGGTCATGGCAGTGGCAAACGCATAACCTAATGACGGTTCAGGGCCAAATAGCCACCAGATGAAAAAAGTCAGCACCGCTACGGCAACGACGACAGGCACGAACACACCGGAAATTTTATCAGCCAAACGGGCAATGTCGGGTTTGCTGTTTTGCGCGAGTTTGACGCTTTTGATGATTTGCGCCAAAGCAGTGTCGCGGCCTATGCGGGTGGCCTTGAACAAAAAACTGCCCGTTTGGTTGAAAGTGCCTGCAACCACTTTGGAACCTACGGTTTTTTCCACAGGTAAGGGTTCGCCCGTCAGCATGGATTCATCGACTGTTGAATGGCCTTCGATCAATTCGCCGTCAACGGGAATTTTTTCACCGGGCCGTACCCGCATGGTTTCGCCTAAACCCACCTGCTCTATGGCAATGTCGATTTCTTCGCCATTTCTGAGCACCCGTGCCGTGCGCGGCTGTAAACCGATCAATTGGCGGATGGCACTGGAGGTTTTGCCACGGGCGCGGGTTTCCAGTGCCGAACCTAAATTAATGAACGCTAAAATCACCACCGCCGCTTCAAAATAAGCGTGTTTGGCTAAGGATGGCAACACTGTGTAATAATCAATGACCACGCAAGAATACAGCCACGCCGCGCCTGTGCCCAGGGCGATTAAGGTATCCATATTGGCTTGGCGCAATTTCAGGGATTTGACTGCGCCACTGTAGTATTGCCAACCGGAATAGGCCATCACCCCTAAACTGACCAAGGCCAATTCAGGCCATAACCACACACCTGTCTCCGAACCCAAATCAGGCAACCAACTGAAATGCTCACTGAGCATCAGGAATAAACCAAACACCCCCGCCACCCAGGCTTTTTTCAGCAAATCCTGATAACGGCTAGTTTCCAAGGCTTCTTGGGCACTGGGGTCTTCCAGGCTTTCCATAATCGCCGCGTCAAATCCGGCTTCTTTGACCGTTTTGACCAACCACTCAGGATCAGCTTGGCCTTTGACCAGTGCCGAATGGTCAGCAAAATTGACATTGACCGAGGTGACGCCCTCAACTGCCGCCAACGCGGCTTCCACCGCACCGACACAACCCGCACAACGCATACCGGCAATGGACAATTGGATCGCGTCGTCTTGTGCTTCTGTATTCATTACGTCATCCTGACCGAAGGGCTATGCTGAAACGACGGTATAGCCCGCATCAGTGATGGTTTGCCGGATGGCGGCAAGGTCAGTTTTGCCGGATTCGTATTCAACGTGTACGTTTTGCTCTTTGCTGGATGCCGTGGCGGACAACACGCCATCAAGTTTACCCAACGCGGATGTCACGTGGGCTTCGCAACCGCCGCATTTCATGCCTGTTACATTCAATAAGACCGATTCGCTCATTTTTTCCTCCTCAGGATTTATTATTTGGGGACAACGGTAAAAGCCAGTTATAACAGAGTTAATGCCCATATATTACGCCCTTTGCCCCGTAAACACAGCCAAAACTAAATTGAACAGCCGCGTTTATTCTTGGTACGATAACAGCCCTATCCGAGTACAACCATGACCATGCAACTAAATTCCATCACGAACCAAACCATCGCTTTGGCGGGCATCGCCCAAGCCGCCGCACTGGTACAACAGCTTGCCACCACCGGGAGCGCCGATACAGCGGCTATGGAAGCCAGCCTTGGCAGCCTCTTAAAAATTGACGCGGACAGCGTCCAAGATGTTTACGGCGGTTTGGACGGGCTTAAGCTGGGTTTTGAACACCTGAAACAACAAATGACAGGCTACAAAATCCCCAACCCCGATTTGGCGCGTTATGCCGCGTCGTTGGTGTTTTTGGAACAGCAATTGTCAAAACAGCCCAAAATGCTCGACACCATCACCAGCGGTATTGAAAAGGCGCAAAACCAAACCGAACATTTTGGCTTGCTGCACGATAATGTCATCGCCAATTTGGCCGACATTTACAGCAATACCCTCAGCAAATTACAACCGCGCATCATGGTCAATGGCGAAAACGACCACCTAGGTAATTCTTACACTGCCGACAAAATCCGCGCCTGTTTGCTGGCAGGCATCCGTTCTGCGATTTTATGGCGGCAATGCGGCGGAACGCGTTGGAAATTCCTGTTCTACCGCAAAAAAATCCAAACCGAATTGCACAACATCATGAAAAAACTGTAGCCGCCCATGAGCCTACTGATCGAAGCGGAACATCTGTATCGGTATTACGGCAAACACTGCGCCGTCAATGATGTCAGTTTTACTTTAGGGCCTGGCGAAGTGTTGGGCTTTCTAGGCCCGAATGGCGCGGGCAAAACCACCACCCTGCAAATGCTCTGCGGCTTGCTTAGCCCCGATAGCGGAACCATAAAAATCAATGGCGTAGACCTATCAGAACAGCCCAAACGCGCCAAACAATCGCTAGGCTATCTGCCGGACACGCCACCGCTTTATAAGGATTTGACGGTACACGAATTTTTGCATTATTGCGGACAACTGCATGGCCTTGGCAAAACCGACTTGCCCCGCGCCATCGCCCTAGCCCAAGAACGCTGCGGCTTATTGGACGTGGGCAGAAAATTGATAGGGCAACTCTCCAAAGGTTTCCAACAACGCCTAGGCATCGCCCAAGCGATTTTGCACAATCCGCAAGTCATCATTTTGGATGAACCCACCGTTGGTTTAGACCCGATTCAAATCCGTGAAATCCGCACCCTCATCCGGGAATTGGGGCAAACGCACGGCATCATTTTATCCACGCACATCCTCAGCGAAGTGCAAGAAGCCTGCACCCATGTCCAAATCATCCATCAAGGCCAACTGATCTTGAATGAAAGTATTGAAGGGCTTAACCAATTTATGGACACAGGCATCTTACATCTGAGCACAGGCATTGCCCCTGATTTGGATGTATTGGCCGCCATTCCGGGCGTGTTGCGCGTCAAAGCCTTAAGCGGTACGCAATTGCATATCCAATACCAATTCAACAACAACCCTACCCAAAAATTGATGGAAACCATCATCGCCCACGGTTGGCATTTACAAGAACTGATGCCCGTCAGACAATCCATGGAAGACATTTTCATCAACCTGACCCGTGAAGCCACCTCAGAGGACGGGCCCGCATGATCGCCACTATCGCCAAACGGGAATTTAAGACGCTGTTCCTATCGCCCATCGCCTGGAGCATTTTGGCGGTGCTGCAATTCATTTTGGCGTATTTGTTTTTAAAACAAGTCGAAACCTTCATGGTCTTGCAGCCCAAACTTGCAGAAATCCCCAACAGCCCTGGCCTGACCGATATTGTCGTGCCGCCGTTATTCGGCAACACCGCCATTATCTTATTATTGGTCACGCCTTTATTGACCATGCGCCTGATTGCCGAAGAACGCCGCAACAAAACCTTGCCGCTATTGCTGTCCGCCCCCGTCAGCAACCTAGAAATCATCTTGGGTAAATTTTTCGGCTGTTTGGGTTTATTGGCCGTTATTGTCGGCTTGGTGACGCTGATGCCGCTGTCCTTATTACTGGGCGGCGACTTGGATTTTGGCAAATTGTCGGCCAATATCATGGCTTTATTGCTCCTGGTTGCGGCTTTGACCGCCGCCGGATTGTATTTGTCTTGCCTTTCACAGCACCCCATCGTCGCGGCGATTGGCAGTTTTGGCCTGTTGCTGATGCTCTGGCTGCTCGATACCAGTACCCAAATGCGCGACCAACGCAGTGAATTTTTAGAATACTTGTCGCTGTTGCGGCATTTCCAAAACCTCCAAAGCGGCTTGCTCAATTCCGTGGATGTGCTGTATTTTTTGCTGTTCATCAGCGGTTTTCTCCTGCTCAGTATCCGGCGTTTGGATAAGTTGCGGTTTCAAAAATGAAACTTAAAAAAACACACCCTGCCCTCAAAAACAGTCTGGTCACTTGCGCCGTCTTGGCGTTGTTAGCAGGAACAGGCGCATTGAGCACCCGCTTTCCGCTGCAATACGACATCACCGCCCATGCCGGCAACACCTTATCGGTTGCCTCCCAAAAACTTTTGGCGGCCATGCCGGAACCTGTCAAAGTCACGGCTTATCTGAAAAAAGGCTTGCCGCTACGCCTGCAAATCAGCCAATTATTAGAACGTTACCGCCGCTATAAAGCGGATATTAGCCTGGACATCATCGACCCGGACAGCCAACCGCAAAAGACCCACGAACTGGCGATAGGCCCGGAAGGCGCAGTATTGGTGGAATACCAAGGCCACAGCGAAAAGCTCACGTTCGTGGATGAATCCACCCTCAGCAACGCCTTATTGCAACTGACCCACGCCGAACAACGCTGGATCAGTTTCTTGACCGGACACGGCGAACGCGCACCCGACGGCATCGCCAATTTTGCCTGGGGACAATTTGGCAAAGAACTGGCTTTCCGTAACATCACCGCCACACCGCTCAACCTCAGCACCGTCCAAACCATTCCCGACAATTCGGCAATCTTGGTCATCGCCGACCCGACCGTACCGCTATTGGCCGGAGAAATCGCGCTCATCCAACGCTACATCGCCCAAGGCGGCAACCTGCTACTCACAGGCGAACCCGACAACGTCCACTTGGCGGCTTTGCAAAACCAACTCGGCATCAGCCAACCACCCGGCGCCCTGATCGACAACAGCACCCGCCTGTACGGCATCACCGACCCCGGTTTTGTCATCGCCAGCACTTACCCGACCCACCCCATCACCCGTGGCCTGCAACTCATCAGCATCTACCCGGTCGCCGCCGCGCTGGCCTTTAACCCCAAAGACAATTTCCAAGCACAACCCCTACTAGAAACCACCGCCCAAGGACAAACCGCCACCCCGTTCGCCTACGCCCTCACCCGCAACCTAGGCAACAAACAACAACGCATCGTCGTGCTCGGCGACAGCGATTTTCTCGCCAATGCCTATTTAAGCAATGTCGGCAATTTGGATGTGGGGCTAAGAATCATCAACTGGCTAATGCGTAATGATGACTATATCGACATCCCAGCCCACGGCGCAGGCGACAGGACACTCAACTTAAGCGCAACCGCCGTAGCCTTGATCGGCTTTGGATTTTTGTTAGGTTTACCGTTGGTTTTGGTGGTTACGGGGTTTATCGTTTGGCGGGGGCGGAAGCGGGGGTAGTTTTTTGGGGATTATGATAAAGCAAGACCATTAAAGGCAGGTTGATTAAGCCGCCCCGCATCAAGCCAATGGCTATTTAAAACAGTTTTGAACAGGAATTCTACAATGACCAGCACCCAACAACGCGCAGAACTACAACGCCAAATTTGGCAAATTGCCAATGAAGTGCGTGGCTCAGTCGATGGCTGGGATTTTAAGCAATATGTATTAGGCACGTTGTTTTATCGGTTTATCAGCGAAAATTTTGCCAATTACATTGAAGGCGGTGATGAAGGCATTCATTATGCCGCCCTCGCCGATGACATCATCACCGCAGAAATCAAAGACGATGCCATTAAAACCAAAGGCTTTTTTCTTTATCCTAGCCAACTATTTGCCAACATTGCCGCCAACGCCAACAAGAACGAAAACCTCAACACCGATTTGGCCAAGATATTTTCGGCTATTGAAAGCTCCGCCAATGGTTATCCATCTGAAATGGATATTAAAGGCTTGTTTGCCGATTTTGAT
>CAYUQV010000042.1:0-2743 GCA_964446885.1 uncultured Methylocucumis sp. | reverse complement strand
AACCGCCTGGGCAACACCGTAGTCGACAAAAACACCCGCTTGGCCGCCGTATTGAAAGGCGTTGAAAAACTGGGCTTTGGCAATTTCCATGAAAGCCAAATCGACCTGTTTGGCGATGCCTACGAGTTTCTGATCTCCAACTATGCCGCCAATGCCGGTAAATCCGGTGGCGAGTTTTTCACCCCGCAACACGTTTCCAAACTGATTGCACAGCTGGCGATGCACAAGCAAAACACCGTTAATAAAATCTACGACCCGGCGGCAGGTTCTGGCTCGTTATTGCTACAAACCAAAAAACACTTCGATGCCCATATCATTGAAGATGGCTTTTTTGGTCAAGAAATTAACCACACCACTTACAACCTAGCGCGTATGAATATGTTTTTGCACAACATTAACTACGATAAATTCCATATCGCGCTCGGCAACACCCTGTTAGACCCGCATTTTGGCGATGAAAAACCCTTTGACGCCATAGTCTCCAACCCACCCTATTCAGTGAACTGGATAGGCAGCGACGATCCCACCCTAATTAATGATGAACGCTTTGCCCCCGCTGGCGTGTTAGCGCCCAAATCCAAAGCCGACTTTGCCTTTGTACTCCATGCCCTGAGTTATTTATCCAGTAAAGGCCGTGCGGCGATTGTCTGTTTTCCGGGGATTTTTTACCGTGGCGGCGCCGAACAGAAAATCCGCCAATATTTGGTGGATAACAACTACGTCGAAACCGTGATTTCTTTAGCCCCCAACTTATTTTTTGGCACCTCCATTGCCGTCAATATCTTGGTGCTGTCCAAACACAAAACCGACGCCAAAACCCAATTTATCGACGCGAGCGGTTTATTTACGAAAGCAACCAATAACAACACGCTGAGCGATGAACACATCGCGCAAATTATGGAAGCGTTTGATAATAAAAATAATATTGACCATTTTGCCCAATCCATAGAACACGCTACGTTAGCCGCCAACGACTATAACCTATCGGTAAGCAGCTATGTCGAAGCCAAAGACACCCGCGAAATGATTGACATTACCAAGCTCAATGCCGAACTGAAAGCCACGGTCGCCAAAATTGACCAGCTACGCGCAGAGATTGATGCCATTGTGGCGGAGATTGAGGGAGGCGTTGCATGATCTTAGACAACAAACTACACATTACCCATCAAGTTGAGCTGGCTAAGACGGAAGAAAAAATCAGCAAGCAAAAAGCCAAGCAGCTTTTCGACTCTGGCGATATTACCAAAGTGGAAATCGGCACATTTGCCGGACTGGCATTTATTCATGCCTATTTGTTTGAAGATATTTATCACTTTGCAGGCAAAATCCGCGACGTAAATATCGCCAAAGGTACAACCGTTTTCGCCCGATTAATGTATTTAGAAGCCTCGTTAAAACATATCGAAGCCATGCCGCAAAACACCTTTGACGAAATCATTGAAAAATATGTCGAGATGAACATCGCCCACCCGTTTCGTGAAGGCAATGGTCGAGCCACCCGCATCTGGCTTGACCTCATACTCAAAACCCAAATCAGACAAGTGGTGGATTGGAATCAGGTAGATAAGGATGATTACCTCTCCGCCATGCAGCGCAGTGTAGTAAAAGACATTGAAATCAAAGTATTGCTCAAACAAGCCTTAACCGACCAAATTGATGACCGTGCGCTGTTTATGAAAGGCATTGATGTGAGTTATTACTATGAAGGCTATAGCGAATTTAAAACCGATGAACTGTAACCATGAGTATCATGCGCTTTAATAGCCTTATTGAAACCATTCAGCAAACCCATCTTAGCTTTCGAGACCAGTCGGTAAAAGCGGCCAATATCGATTTAACCCTGCGAAACTGGCTGATTGGATTTTATATCGTAGAATTTGAGCAGAATGGCGACGATAGGGCTAAATATGGCACATCGTTAATTGCCAACCGTGGCAAAAGCATAATCACCGCCCCTGAATTATCGCGTTGCCGACAATTTTATAAAGTTTATCCCGACATGTTTGGGTCACTAACCCAAAAATTGCTTAGCAGTGAAAATAATCTCATTAATTCAATTTTTCTCGTTCCCACGCTCCTGCGTGGGAACGCATACGGACGCTAAACAATGGGTAGAAGCCGCTACAAAATAACCCAACCCCAACAGGCGCACTTCGTCACCCTGACAGTGTTGCACTGGATTCCGGTATTCACCCGCCCTGATACCGTCAATATCCTGCTCGATTCCCTGCGTTTTTTAAGCAAGGAAGGGCTTCATGTGTATGCATGGGTCGTTCTGGAAAATCACTGCCATTTTGTACTTCAAAGCCAAGCGTTGGATCATGACATTGCACGATTCAAATCATGGACGGCGAAAAGCCTGATTCAATATCTTGCGGCACATAATGTCAGGCAAATTCTGGATCAGCTGGCGTTTTACAAAAAAGCCCATAAGGATGATCGTGCGTATCAATTCTGGCAGGAAGGCGTTCACCCTGAACTGATTCAGGGCGAGGATATGATGCGGCAAAAGATTGAATATATTCACCAAAACCCAGTGAAGCGCGGTTATGTCGACGAAGCCGCACATTGGCGCTATTCCAGTGCCAGAGATTATGCTGGGAAATCAGGGTTATTGGAGGTTAGCCGGAGATGGTGAGGGCGGTATGCATTCCCACGCAGGAGCGTGGGAACGAGAAAAATTACACAAATCCATCGCCATTGTGCAGCAGCAAGATGCGGGCGGGGAATTATGAAACATTCA
>CAYUQV010000041.1:0-33977 GCA_964446885.1 uncultured Methylocucumis sp. | reverse complement strand
GTCGCCAAGATTTGTTGCCTTTATTCTAGTAAGGCTTATGTCGAGCTCAGGTTAAACCTTAATCCGCTTGCCGTCTCAAGAAAGCAGGGATGTCCAGGTAATCCAAGTCGGTTTCTTTTTTGGCAGGTTGGGCGCCAAAACGGGTTTCGCGGCTTTCGGTTTTGTTTTCTGATTTGTTGCGCAAAACGGTCGGTTTGTCCAAGTCGTCATAAGGGTTGCTGCTCTTATGGAATTGTTTGACGTTGGATTTTGCCGCTGCTGCCGCCGCTGTTTGTCCCATGCCTGTGGCAACGACGGTGACTTTGATTTCGTCGCCTAAGGAAGGGTCTATCGCGGTGCCGATTTTGATGATGGCATCTTCGGACGCGAATTCGTGGACGATGTTGCCGACTTCGTCGAATTCGGCGATGCCCATGTCAGCAGCGGAAATATTGACCAAAATACCGCGTGCGCCTTGCAGGTTGATGTCTTCCAGTAATGGGCAAGCAATGGCTTTTTCTGCCGCTTCACGGGCGCGGTGTTCGCCAGCCGCTGAGCCGCTACCCATGATGGCCGCGCCCATGCCGGACATGACGGTGCGCACGTCGGCAAAGTCAACGTTAATCATGCCTGGGTGGACGATCAGTTCGGTGATGCCTTGCACGGCATCCAATAATACGTCGTTGGCGGCTTTGAACGCGCTCATCAAGGACACGTTGTTGCCTAGCACGGGCAATAGTTTTTGGTTAGGGATGGTGATTAAGGAATCAACGTATTTTTCCAGTTCCAAAATGCCTTGTTCGGCAACAGCTTGTTTCTTTTTGCCTTCAAACAAGAACGGCTTGGTGACGACGGCGACGGTCAAAATGCCCATGTCGCGGGCGATTTCGGCGATGACCGGAATCGCGCCTGTGCCTGTGCCACCGCCCATGCCAGCGGTTAAGAACACCATGTCCGCACCTTGCAAGACTTCTTTAATACGGTCTTTGTTTTCTTGCGCGGCGTGTTTGCCAATTTCTGGGTTTGTGCCTGCGCCTAGGCCTTTAGTCAGTTCGACACCCAATTGGATAATGGTGCCGACATTCAGTTTGCGCAGAGCCTGCGCATCCGTGTTGGCGCAAATGAATTCCACGCCTTCAATGTGGTTGCCGACCATGTGATTGACCGCATTGCCACCACCTCCGCCTACACCAATAACTTTGATGACGGCAGTCTCATTGTACATATCCACTAATTCGTATTTCATAACACCACCCAAAAAATAATAAATTTACAAAGTTATTAAAAATTGCCCTGAAACCAGTTTTTCATTTTTGCAAACCATCCGTCTTGGTCTGAATCATTGCTTCTGACGATATTTTGATGCTCTTTGCCATATAACAGCAAGCCCACACCCGTCGAATACACTGGATTTTTGACGACCTCTGACAACCCTGTCACGTTTTCTGGCCCACCCATGCGCACGGGCATGTGGAAAATCTCTTCTGCCAATTCAATCAAGCCCTTAACTTTAGAGCTGCCGCCTGTCAGGACAATGCCAGCGGCGATGGATTCTTCGTTGCCGCTACGGCGGATTTCAGCTTGCACCAACAGCATGAGTTCTTCGTAGCGCGGCTCGATGATTTCCGCCAAGTTTTGCGTGGAAATCTTGCGCGGGGCGCGGTCGCCGATGCTGGGCACTTCGATCACGCCATCAACGGTGGCAAGCTGTGTTAAGGCACAGGCATATTTGCGTTTGATTTCTTCGGCGTTGACGGTTGGGGTGCGCAAGGCCACGGCAATGTCGTTAGTGACTTGATCGCCCGCAATGGGGATGACGGCGGTATGTTTGATCGCACCTTCCACAAAGATGGCAATGTCGGTGGTGCCGCCACCCATGTCGATCAGGCACACGCCCAGTTCTTTTTCGTCTTCGGTCAGCACTGAATTGCAGGAGGCCAGTTGTTCGAGCACGATGTCTTCAACTTCCAAGCCGCAACGGCGGATACATTTGACGATGTTCTGCGAGGCGCTGACACTGCCCGTAACCATGTGGACTTTTGCTTCTAGGCGGATGCCGGACATGCCTATGGGTTCTTTGATACCGTCTTGCAAATCAATGACAAATTCTTGCGGCAAGATGTGCAGGATTTTTTGGTCGGCGGGGATGGCTACGGCCCGTGCCGAATCAATCACCCGATCAATGTCGTACTGGGTGACTTCTTTGTCTTTAATCGCGACGATGCCATGGGAATTAAGGCTTTTGATGTGGCTGCCCGCAATGCCTGCGAATACGGATTTGATTTGGCAACCTGCCATCAGTTCGGCTTCTTCAATCGCCCGTTGGATGGATTGTACGGTTGATTCAAGATTGACCACCACGCCTTTTTTTAGGCCACGTGAAGGCGTTGTGCCTATGCCGATAATTTCCAGGCTGCCATCGCTGCCGAGTTCACCCACAATAGCGGCGACTTTGGATGTGCCTATATCCAATCCGACTATTAAATTACGTTCTGCTCTTCTTGCCATGAGTTACTCTACCGCTTTTTTAGTGTGCCCGTTCGTTTCATTTTGCCGTGTGGCGATGCTTGTTTCCAACTCGTGGACGGTCTCCCAATCAATGATGGGGACTTCTGCTTTCCAAGAGACGGCGTATCCGTTCGGATAACGCAAATCAACGACCGACATGGCATCAACTTGCTGCGTCCCTAATAACGGTATCGTTTTCAGGAACCGCTGTAATTTTTTTATCTGGTCTTCTCGGCCTAATAGCAAAACCAAGCCATTGCTGAGCTTAATTGTCCATGACCAGCGTTTATTGATGGTAAATTCCGTCAAGGTCAACGATTGGTCTTCAAGGGCGGTGATGATGCCCTTCATAATTTCCAAAACTTCCACCCGGCGTTGTTCAGGTGCGCTCACAATAATCAAATGCTGGTGCTGGGCTATTGATTTTGGCGTAAAAATAAAGCCTTGTTCGGTAATCAGGCCATCTTGGCCCCAGCGCACATACGGTTTTTTTTCCGTGACTTTTATGTCTATTGTGTCCGGCCAATTGCGCGTGACGGTCACGGTATCCACCCAAGGCAACGCGGCAACGGCTTGCTGGATGGCCTGCATATCAGCTTCCAAAAAACCAGTCGCCACTATGGGTTCTAAGGCGGTTTTTATGTCCGCTTTGTCCAAATACTGGAAAACACCTTCTGTCCTGACGTATTTGATGGGCAATGAAGCAATCTTAACTGACCATTTTAACTCAGTTATTTTTTGCCATCCTAACCAAATTACACTAATTAGCAACAATAAAGCCAGTAATAAGCGAATAATGCCAATTTTGCCCATTACGCCAAACTGGTTTCTAATACCTGCCAGACTAGGGCATCAAAATCTAACCTCGCTTGTTTCGCCGCCATCGGCACTAAGCTATGGTCAGTCATGCCCGGAACCGTGTTGATTTCAATCAATTGGTACTGCCCGTTACCGTCAATAAACACATCCACCCTGGCCCAACCTTTGATGCCAATAACCGTGCCGGCAATTTCTGCGACCCGCTTCAGTGCGTGTTCGCGGTCACTGTCCAAACCGCATGGGCAATGGTATTGCGTGGTATTGGCATGGTATTTTGCTTCGTAATCATAAAAGCTATGCGGCGTTTCCAGACGTATCACCGGCAAGGCTTTGCCGTTCAAGATTGCCACTGTATATTCTTGGCCATTAACCCATTGTTCGGCGTACACGTCACAGTTAAACGCCGATGCCGTTTTCAATGCGGCAACCAATTCATCGCGGTTATGGGCTTTGCTCATACCGATGCTGGAGCCTTCTTGGGCGGGTTTGACGATGACCGGAAAACCCAAATTTTCGATACAGCCATCAATATCCGTTTCGGTTTGCAATAATTGCCAGCGAGGTGTCACCAATCCGTAGCCTTGCCAGCACAATTTGGTGCGCAGTTTGTCCATTGCCAACGCAGAAGCCAAAACGCCGCTACCCGTGTAAGGAATGCCCAGCACTTCCAACACACCTTGCAAAACCCCATCCTCGCCACCGCGCCCATGAATGATATTGAACACCCGGTCTATGTGCTGGCCTGCCAATGCATCTATTGGGCTGGCAGTGACATCAACCGGAAAAGCATTAACACCCATGCGTATCAAGGCATCGTAAACCGCTGAGCCACTTCTGAGCGACACCGCCCGTTCTGCGGCGCTACCGCCCATTAATACCGCAACCCGTCCGAATTTTTCAGGATCGTTATAGCGATGCGCTTTGCCGTCCATTGTTTTATTTTCCTCGCCTACCATGCAAACCTCTGTTTTTAAATGCACATCGTGGACTTGGGCAACCGTGCGTTGCACCATGCCAATCAATTTTTCTATATCTGCCGCCGTGGCGTTATCGGTGTTGACGATAAAGTTGGCGTGTTTTTCAGAAACCCTAGCCCCACCTAAGCGGAAACCTTTCAACCCGGCCTGTTCTATCAAGCGGGCGGCATAATCGCCCGGCGGATTGATGAACACCGAACCGCAACTGGGTTGGTTGGTCGGCTGGGTCTTGGCCCGTTGTTCCAATAACGCCTTAATTTTTTGTTGGCTAAGCGCCGTGTCACCGTTTGCCAATTTCAGCAAAGCCGACAAAAACCATTCATTTTCAAAGCCCTTAACACTGCGGTAAGCAATTTTAAAAGCCTGTGGGCCGCGCCGGGTGACTTGGCCTTGCCGATCCAGCATTTCCACTTCATGGACAATCGGCCAGGTTTCCCCACCAAACGCCCCTGCGTTCATTTTTAATGCCCCACCCATTGTGCCAGGGATCCCTGCCAAAAACTCTGCCCCCAACAAACCCTGTTCGGCGCAAAATTTGGCCACCAGCGCACAGGGAACTCCGGCTTCGACATACAACAGGCCATCATCGGTCAGGCGCATGGCTTTTAGGCGGTTTTTGGTGTTGATGACCGTGCCGCGTATGCCGCCATCACGGATCAGCAAATTGCTGCCCAAACCCATCCAAAACAGTGGCTCGGTTTCCGGCAAGCCTTTGATAAAACCAATCAAGTCATCCTTGTCATGCGGTATGTAAAGCCTATCGGCCTTTCCTCCTACGCGCCAGGTCGTGTATTTCGCCAGCGGCTCATCTATCAGCAAACGTCCTTGCATCTTAGCCCGCCAAAGCCGCCGCCAACAGTTCCGGCAATTGCAAGGCTATCGCCCCGACGTTGCCTGCGCCCATCGTCAGAATGACATCATCGGCCTGCAAGATACCCGCCAAAATTGTCGGCAATTCTTCCCAATTTTCGACAAACACCGGATCGACTTGGCCTCGCACCCGGATGGCACGGCTCAAAGCCCGACCATCAGCACCGGGTATGGGCGCTTCGCCAGCCGCGTACACTTCCATTAAAATCAAAACGTCCACAGTGGATAAGACATGCACAAAGTCTTCAAACAAGTCGCGGGTACGGGTATAACGGTGCGGCTGGAACACCACCACAGAGCGGCGCGTAGGCCAAGCTTGGCGTAAGGCCTCCAGGGTCGCGGCAATTTCACGTGGATGATGGCCGTAATCATCTACTAAAGTCAGTTTGCCGGCCCCCATAGCCAAATCGCCGTTGATCTGGAAACGCCGCCCCACACCTTTAAACGCGCCTAAGCTTTTGATGATGGCCGCATCATCTACGCCCAACTTGGTGGCGACAGCAATCGCAGCAAGCGAGTTGAGCATGTTATGCCAGCCCGGCATATTAAGAGTAACGGTCAATTCTGGAAGATTACCGCGCCGTAGCACGGTGAAGGTGGTGTGCATCCCGTCCTGATGGATGTCGATGGCGCGGACATCAGCCTCTTCATGGACACCATAAGTGGTTACGGGCTTGGAAATGTCCGGCAAAATTTCCTTGATGCCGTCGTCATCCAAACACAGCACGGCCAAACCGTAAAAAGGCAAGTGGTGCAAAAATTCGATAAACGTTTCTTTCAGGCGTTGGTAGCTGTTTTGGTAGGTCGCCATGTGGTCTTGGTCGATGTTCGTGACAATCGCGATCATCGGTTGCAAGTACAAAAACGATGCGTCACTTTCGTCAGCTTCGGCGACCAAATAATGCCCTAAACCCAATTTGGCGTTGCTGCCCGCACTGTTCAGACGTCCGCCAATCACAAAAGTGGGGTCAAGCCCACCTTCGGCCAAAATGCTGGCGGTCAAGCTCGTGGTGGTGGTTTTGCCATGCGTCCCGGCGACCGCGATACCAAACCGGAAGCGCATTAGCTCGGCCAGCATTTCGGCACGGGGAATCACAGGAATCCGGTTCACATACGCTTCGTCAATTTCCGGGTTGCTGCGGTCTATCGCGCTGGACACCACCACGACATCCGAATTCAAGACATTTTCACGGCTGTGGCCGATGATGATGTTAATCCCTAAACCCGCCAAACGTTCGGTCACGGTGCTTTCTTTAATGTCCGAGCCTGACACCTTGTAACCCAGGTTTGATAAAACTTCAGCGATACCACTCATGCCTGTGCCGCCAATACCGACAAAATGGATGCGTTCGATATTGCCTAATGCCTGCACCATCTCCCGAATTTGAGGAAAACTCATAACCCTGCCTCCGCGATACACACATTTGCCACGGCTTGGGTGGCATCAAGCCGTGCGCATTGTTTGGCGGCAACGCCCATCGCGGGCAATTGCTGGCTAGCACGGGTGATGTATTCCGCCAACTGTTGGGGGGTCAATTCTTTTTGCATCAACAATAAACCTGCATGGGCATCAGTCAAATAATGGGCGTTGGCGGTTTGATGGTCATCAATCGCGGTCGGTAAAGGAATTAAGATGGCAGGTACACCCAATGCCGAAAGCTCACTAACGGTCATGGCACCTGCCCGGCAAACCACTAAATCAGCCCATTGGTAAGCGGCGACAATATCTTCGATAAATGCGCTCACGTGTGCTTGAATGCCCAATGTCTGGTAATGTGCTGCAACTTCATCGCACATGACCGCACCAGTCTGGTGCTTGATATTTATTCCAGACAATAAGGCGGCCGCATCTGGTACGATTTGGTTAAGGATTTGCGCCCCTTGGCTACCACCGACCACCAACACATTGATGTCCTTAGTCGTTTTGGCTGGTTTACTAGGCACTTGCACAAAGTTTTTCCGCAATGGATTGCCTGTGCAATGGGCTTGGAATTTTGCGGCAAAACTATTTGGAAACGCTTCAAGCACTTTGTTTGCCAATTTTGCCAACAGTCGGTTGGTCGTGCCCGGCACACGGTTTTGTTCATGAATGACCAACGGGATGCCCAGCATTTTCGCCATCAGGCCACCAGGGCCGGCGACAAAACCACCCATCCCCAAAACCACATCGGGTTTACGGTGGCGCAAGACACTAGCCGCTTGCACGCAAGCCTTAAACAATTTGAAAACGGCGGAGATTTTCGACAACAAGCCTTTGCCGCGCACACCCGCCACCGACAGCCAATCGATGTCTATGCCGTGTTCAGGCACAACCCGGCTTTCCAAACCCTTTTGAGTGCCCAACCAACTGACTTGCCAGCCTTGCTCCTGCAAATATTGGGCGACGGCCAAAGCCGGGAAGACGTGGCCACCGGTACCGCCAGCCATAATCACAATACGTTTCATATTTTGGCCTTCGCTTTGACACGCGGTTCAGGCAGGGTGCTGGCGTTGATTTCGGTCACTTCGGTGTGGACACGGAACAACAACGCCACCGCACAGCACATAATCATCATACTGCCGCCACCATAGCTCATCAGCGGCAAGGTCAGGCCTTTGGTGGGCAAAACACCCATGTTCACGCCCATATTGACAAAGGCTTGGAAACCAAACCAGATGCCTAAGCCATAAGCCACAAACGCGGAAAATTTTTCTCCGGCTTTTTCGGCGGCGACGGCGATAGAAAAAGCCCGGCACACCAACAACGCAAACAAGGCGATGACGGCCAACACACCCAACAGCCCCAATTCTTCTGCGATCACCGAAAACAGGAAGTCGGTATGGGCTTCGGGCAAATAAAACAGTTTTTGCAAACCGCTACCTAAGCCCACACCCCATATTTCGCCACGCCCGAAAGCCACCAAGGCTTGGATCAATTGGAAGCCCGTGTCGCGGGGATCAGCCCACGGATTTAAGAAACTGGTCACACGTTTCATCCGGTAAGGTTCGAAAATCACCAGTAAAGTTGCGGCAACGGATAACAAAGAAAATAACAGGCCAAATTGAAAAATCCGGGCACCTGCCAAAAACATCATGCCCATGGCGATGATCAAAATCACCACCGCCGAACCAAAGTCCGGTTCCATCAGCAGCAATAGGCTGGCAACCGCAAACACCAATAGCGGCTTAACCAAACCAAACGCCGAATCGCGTATGGATTCTTGATGGCGGTTGATATATCGCGCCATATAAACCACAGCGGCGAACTTCACCAACTCGGAAACCTGAATCCTCACTCCTGCCAATTGTAACCACCGGGTACTACCGTTGACATTGACACCAATGCCGGGCAACAGCACGACAATCAGTAAAAATAATCCGGCGATAAACAACCAAGGCCCCATTTTTTCCCAATTACGCATAGGGATCATGGCAATGTAACGTGCCATCACCAAGCCTAGGGAAATATGGGCAAATTGTTTGAGGGGATAACTCCAAACACTCAGGGCCGTGGCATTGAGCGAAGATTTGGCATCCAAATGCAGTGAAGACGATGTCACCATGATATAGCCAATGATGAGCAAGCACGCGCAGACAGTGACTAACATCGAGTCAAAATGGAACGGTTCAGCGAATAAGGGTTTAGATTTTTTGCTCATGTTGCCAACGCCAAAACGGCTTTAGTAAATTTATTGCCACGGTCTTGGTAATTTTTGAATTGGTCAAGGCTTGCGCAAGCGGGTGACAACAGCACACTGTCACCGCTGGTAGCCAAGCTTGCAGCAATCTGCACGGCTTGGCCGATGTTTTCCGCCGAATAAACCGGCACGGCTGTCCCTTGCAAAGCTTTTTCGATCAGTGGCGCGTCTTTGCCCATCAAGACCACGCTTTTGGCTTTTTCCAAAATGACCGGTGCCAATTCGTTCATATCCGCACCCTTGGCTTGGCCACCTGCGATCAGGATGACCTTACGCGCATAGCCTTGCAGGGCCGCGACACAAGCACCGATATTAGTGGCTTTAGAGTCGTTCACCCAGGTTACACCACGGATTTGCGCGACTTTTTGCATCCTGTGCTCAAGACCTTTGAATTTGCGCAAAGCATGGCACATGGCTTTTTTATCCAATCCGACCGACACACCCAAGGCCAAAGCAGCCAGCGCATTGGCGGCGTTATGGCGACCTTCCAAAGGCAAATCCGCCAAAGGCATCAGACGTTCGTCATGGTGCATCAGGTATTCGTTGCCGTCTTGTTCGGAGATATGGAAATCTGCCGCCGTTTTGATGGAAAACGTATGGCCAATGCGGGAGCTGTCTTGCATGGCTTCAACAACAGGGTCGTCAATATTAATGACCATTGCCCCATCACCACGGAACACCCTCTGTTTTTCTAATGCGTATTCGGCAATGTCGGCATGACGGTCTAAATGGTCAGCGCTGACATTCAAGACCGTGGCCGCCGCCGCATTCAGGGCAACCGTCCTTTCCAATTGGAAACTGGACAACTCCAAAACGTACAAGTCCGCCGGGGTTTCAAGCAAATCCAAGGCCGGAATGCCCAAATTACCGCCTACGGCCACCTGTTTGCCTGCCGCTTTGGCCATTTCCCCGACCATTGTCGTGACCGTACTTTTTCCGTTTGACCCCGTGATGGCGACTATCGGGGCATCTACGGAACAGGCGAACAAATCAATGTCACTAACAATCTTTGAGCCGTTAGCGATGGCTTTCAGGATAGCTTTTTCATTCAAGGACAAGCCGGGACTGACCACTAAGTGGGTCGCGACCTGGAATGCGGCATCATCAAAACCGCCAGTAAACACCGCTGTGTCAGGCATTTGCTCGTGAAACTCCTCCATTAAGGGGGGCTTGTCACGGCTATCAATGATCGCGAAACGGAAATTGAGTTTTTTTAAATAACGCGCCACTGACATGCCCGTTTGCCCCAAGCCAACCACCAAAACCTTGGAGTCATTCGGATCCAAACCAAAATGTTGGTTTAATGCGTTTGTAATTGCTTGCGTTTGCATGGTCATCTCAATTTCAGGGTCGCAAGGCCAATCAGCACCAAAATGACCGTGATGATCCAAAAGCGCACGATCACCCGTGGTTCAGGCCAGCCTTTAAGTTCAAAATGATGATGGATCGGTGCCATGCGGAACACACGTTTCCCCGTCATTTTGAAGGAAGCGACTTGGATAATGACGGATAAGGTTTCCATGACAAAGACCCCGCCCATAATCACCAATACGATTTCTTGACGGACTAACACCGCCAAAACGCCCAAGGCGCCGCCTAAGGCCAAAGCCCCGACATCGCCCATGAACACCATCGCCGGATAGGTGTTGAACCATAAAAACCCCAAACCCGCCCCAACAATGGCAGCGCAGAACACAATCAGCTCACCGGAATTGGGCAAGTAAGGGATGGCAAGGTATTGGGAAAACGTCGAATGGCCTGACAAATAAGCAAATACCCCCAAACCTGTCGCCACCATGACCGTAGGCATGATCGCCAAACCATCCAATCCGTCTGTCAGATTGACGGCGTTGCTTGTGCCCACAATGACAAAATAAGTCAGTACGATATACATAGGCCCCATGTCCAGCATCACATCCTTAAAAAACGGGATGATGAATTGGGTTTCGGCGGGTACGGTAGCGGTTTTGTATAAAAAAATCGCCGCAGCGAGTCCTATCACCGACTGCCCTAGATATTTCGCTTTGGCGGACAGGCCATCGCTGTTGCGCTTGATGACTTTGCGGTAATCGTCAATAAAGCCAATCACGCCATAACCTAAAGTCACTAATAAAATGACCCAAATGTAGCGATTGCCCAAATCCGCCCACAACAACGTGCTGATCGCGATGGCTACCAAAATGAGCGTACCGCCCATCGTCGGCGTACCCGCTTTTTCGTAATGTGATTGCGGGCCTAATTCGCGGATGCTTTGGCCAATTTTGTTGCCGCGCAAACGCCGGATCATCCAAGGCCCGATAATAAAAGAGATCAATAATGAGGTCAGCACGCCCAAAATGGCGCGGAAGGTCAGGTAATGGAATACCCTAAAACCCCCGTCAACGCTCATCAAATAATCCGCCAGATAAAGTAGCATGTTTGTTTCCTAACGTGTTTCAACTTGCCCAAGCAAAGCGGCAACGACATGCTCCATGTGTTGCGCCCTTGAGCCCTTAACTAAAATAGTTTCATCACCTTGCAATTCCTGTTGCAAGGCGGCGATCAAATCAGCTTGGACAGGGAAAAAAACTGCACCTGAACCAAAATGTTCTACGGCAAACCGGGCGTGTTCACCCGTTGCCCAAAGCCTCTTAACGCCACTGGCTTTAATCATGTCTCCGACATCGGCGTGCATGGCCTCACTTTCAGGCCCCAATTCGCCAAATGCACCCAGCACCAACCAAGGCGTGCCGCCACAGTCCATCAGCACATCCAACCCCACTTTTAATGATGAGGCATTCGCGTTGTAAGTGTCGTCAATGATGCGGTTGCCCAACGAGCCAACCAAGGGTTGCAAACGCCCTTTCACGGGTAGCACATTTGCCAAACCTTGGACGATTTGTCCCAATTCCAGCCCCATCGCTAACCCGGCGGCGGTCGCAGCCAACGCGTTCAGGACATTATGCTTGCCCGCCAAATGCAATGCGACAGAGGCTCTACCTGGTGGCGTGTGCAGTTCAAATACGGTATGGAAGGCATTACCGGACAATTCGGTGTTGATCCCACTCGCCCTGACATCGGCCGCCTCATGGAAACCAAAAGAAAGGGTTTTACGGTCTCCAGCGACGCCTTGCCAATAATCAAAATAACGGTCATCGCGGTTCAGGATGGCGATACCATCTGGTTTTAGCGTTTCGATGATTTCGCCTTTGGCTTTGGCAACACCGTCCAAACTGCCGAAACCTTCGATATGGGCGGCTCCGGCATTGTTTAAAATCACGACATCGGCGGCGGCATAGCGGCTAGTGAAAGCGATTTCTTGCGCGTGGTTGGCACCCATTTCAATAACGGCGTAACGATGCCCCTCATCTATTCGCAATAAGGTCAGCGGCACACCTATATCATTGTTCAAATTGCCTTGTGTAAACAGGGTATTGCCAGCGGTGCTTAGAACCGCCGCCGTCATTTCTTTGACCGTGGTTTTACCATTGCTTCCGGTAATGCCAACCACCTGCACTTGGGCTTTTTTGCGCCAAGCCCCAGCCAATTCCGCCAACGCCAAACGGCTGTCTGCCACAACGATATGAGGCAAACAAGTTAAGGCTCCAGCGTGGACAATCGCGGCCGTTGCCCCGGCCTGTTCGGCGGCGGGCATGAACGCGTTGCCGTCAAAGCGGTCGCCTTTGATGGCCACATAAAGTTGGCCGGGCTGTAGGGTGCGGGTGTCAATGCTGACGGCATTGATCGCGGCATCAGCACCGATAAGCTGCCCGCCGACAATGGCGGCGATTTCACTGAGCTGCATGTGCATGGTCAAGCCCTCCTTGCCAGTGCTTCGAGCACGATTTGTTTGTCGCTAAACGGGTATTGAACACCGTTAATTTCTTGGTAATTTTCATGGCCTTTACCAGCAATGACAATACAGTCACCAGGGGCGGCATCAGCGATGGCCTGATGGATGGCATGTTCGCGATCAGCTATTACCTGAGTTTTATCAGGTTCGCAAGCCGTCAAAATGGCATTAATGATGTCGGTGCCATTTTCAAAACGGGGATTGTCATCGGTAACAATCACCTTATCCGCCCAACGGCTGGCACTTGCCCCCATTAAAGTACGTTTGCCACTGTCACGGTTGCCGCCACAGCCAAACACTACAGCCAGCGTTTGCTGGCAATGATGGCGGGCACTTTGTAACACGTTGTCTAAGGCATCGGGGGTATGGGCATAATCAACAAATACTAAGGGCTGGCCGCGACCACCGAAGCATTCCATACGTCCGGCCACGGGTTTTAATTGCTGCAATTTGACGGTGGCTTGCTGGAAATCTTCGCCCATCGCCAGCATGACGGCCAACACTAACAAGACATTTTCGACATTAAAGTCGCCGTATAGAGGGATGTTAAGTGTGGAACTGACAGAACGCCATGACACGGTAAATTCCAGGCCTCCAGAATACACTTTACTGTGCGTGACGAGAAGGCTTTCACCCATGCCAAGGCTTTTCCCTTGTCGGCTGATGCCCCATATCACTGACGCGCCAGGGACTTGTTCGACAATCCGGTCGCTATAATCAGCGTCTAAATTGACTACGACAAAGGCTAGGCCTGGATATTTTAATAATGACAATTTGGCATCCAAATAAGCCTCCATCGTACCGTGATAATCCAAATGGTCGCGGGTGATATTGGTGAACACCGCGCCGGCAAACTCTACGCCATTAACACGGCCTTGAGCTAAACCATGCGAGGACACTTCCATAGCGACCGTTTGTTTGCCTTGCTCCTGTAAACAGGCAAGCATCCGCTGCACTGCCAAAGCATCAGGTGTTGTATTGACAGTTTTGGCCAAATGTCCCCATTCTCCCCATCCCAACGTGCCGATAATCCCGCAAGCGTTGAGCATTTGTGCCATAAATTGGCTGCATGAGGTTTTGCCGTTCGTGCCAGTGATACCGATCACGGCCATTTGTTGTGACGGATAACCATAAAAACGGGCGGCTATGTCGCCAAGGACATGGGCTAAGTTTGGGATGGCAACGGTTGGCAGGGACAAGACCGCTTGCGCGAGGGCATCCCCATTTCCGGCAGGATCGTAAATAATAACGGCTGCGCCTTGCTTGATGGCTTGCTGTGCATGGACAAGGCCGTGCTGTTGGCTGCCGTGCAAAGCAATGAACGCATCACCTACGACAACCAGACGGCTATCCAGCACCAAACCTTGGACAGGCAAGTCTATCAAATCCTGACTTAGGCATGATGCGATCCCCTCTAACAAAACCTGCAAATTCATGGCTGCAATCTACTGGGAGTTCTGCGTGAGCAGAATCGGCATGGTTTCCAATTGGTCTGGCGGTATGTCCAATATCCTTAACGCGTCATTCATGACTCTGGAAAACACCGGGGCGGAAACCAATCCGCCGTAATATTTGCCATTGGAAGGCTCATCAACCATAACCACCATGACTAAGCGCGGTTTTTTCGCAGGGGCGATGCCTGCAAATACCGAAAAGTATTTTTTGTCGATATAACCGCCCCGACCACCTGATTTTTTGACCGTCCCGGTTTTGCCCGCTACCGAGTATCCATCCACTTTCGCTTCATAGGCTGTACCGTCTTTGGTGATGACCTCTTCCATCATGGCACGGACGTGCCTCGCAGTTTTGGCACTGAACACCCGCTTGGCATCAATATCCTCATCCCGTTTCAACAAACTGACAGAATGCAGGATGCCATCGTCCGCCAAGGCCGTGTAAGCCCTGGCCAATTGCAAGGCTGATGCGCTCAGGCCGTAACCAAATGACAAGGTGGCACGGGCAAAATCGTTCAGCCTGTGGTAATCAATCAGGCGGCCATCGGCTTCGCCTGGAAACCCTGAATCAGCAGAAGCCCCAAAACCCAGTTTGCTGTAAACCCCTTGGAAATATTTGGGCGGCATCCTCAGAGCCATCTGGCTGACGGCTATATTGCTGGATTTTTTGATGACACGGGTCAAATCCATCGTCCCGTAGTTGTGGACATCTTTGACTGTCCGATGACCAATAGGGAATACGCCGTGGGTGACAAACATATCGCTCAGATGCACATACCCGCCATCTAATCCGGCAGCCACGACAAACGGCTTGACGGTCGAGCCGGGTTCAAAGACATCAGTGATGGCAAGGTTGCGGAAAGCGGTCTTTTGTTTGGTGTTGGGGTTGAACGATGGTTGGTTGGCGGCAGCCAGCACTTCGCCGGTCTGTGCGTCCAAAATGACTAATGTGCCGGACTTGGCCTTGTTTTCAGTGACGGCGCGTTCCAATTCGCGGTGCGCCAAATATTGGATGCGGCCATCTATGCTTAGCTCAATGTCTTTGCCGTTAATGGCTTGTTTGATGCCTGTTTCGGCAATGATATGGCCTTGACCATCCCTAATGACCCGCTTGCTCCCGGAAGTGCCTTGCAACACTTTTTCATAACCCGCTTCGACACCTTCTTGCCCCACATCCTTGGAGTCAGTGAAACCAACCAAATGCGCTGCAACTTCACCCGTAGGGTAAAAACGTTTGGACTCTTGTTCTATGAAAATGCCTGCAAGTTTGAGCGCCTTGATTTGCTCGCCAATAGATGGGTCAATCCGACGCGCCAAATAAGCAAACTGCCGAGGTTTTTCAGCTTCCATCAAGCCTGTTATTTTACCGATCGGCAACGACAGTAATTTTTCAATCGCTTGTATTTTTATGGTTTTTTCTTGTTGGTATTGGTTGTAGATTTGCAGCTTCTCATCTTCAGTGAGCTTCATCTCTTTTGCCAAACCGAGGTCGGTCTTTTTTTTCTTCCTAAAGGCCTTTTGCATGTTTTTGATGCAGGCCTCATCGTCTTTTTTGACTTCCCGCGCATTAATGATAATGGAATGTACAGGAGTACTGGCCGCTAATAGATCGCCATTGCGGTCTTTGATACTGCCACGGAAGGCCATGATAGGAATTTCGTTGACATGCTGGTAAACATTTTCAAGCTTAGGGTCATATTCATGGATGACTTGGAGATAAACAGCCTTGCCTATCAGCATGAGCATACAAGCCATCATAAAAAGCAGCAAAAAGCGTCTTCTGCCAGTAAAGTCCTTAGTGGGCACCCGTCCTGTTGTTTTATTAAACCGAAAATCAATCATGGTTAAGGTTTTAAATAAATTATTTCTTCGTGTTTTGGGGTGACGAGGTTCAACTGCTTTAAGGCTGCGGATTCGACATATTTTTGCCGCGTTAAGGTGGTCAATTCCAATTGGCTTTTGCCCCACTCTATTTCGTATTGTTCAAGAGCATTTTGTTGCTTTTGGATTTCAATGAAGATCAGTTGCGCCTGATAGTGGTAATAAACGACAGCAATTGCGGACACCAACAGTGCCATAAACAAAAAGCCAATCCCCCAAATGCGTAAGGCTGCCATTAGGCTTTCTCGGTGCAACGCATCACTGCGCTCCGGGCCCTTGGATTTTGGGCTATTTCTTGCGCCCCGGCTTTTAATGCCTTGCCCGCTTTTTTTAATACACCTTTGGCGATGTCAGCTTCTTTGATCGGAAATTTGCCCGGATTGTATTTGGCACCCGCTTCGTCACGAAAAAACCGTTTTACGATCCGGTCTTCAAGAGAATGGAAAGAAATCACGACCAGCCGCCCCCCCGGCTTTAATAAATCAACAGCTTGGACTAAAACGCTTTTGAGTTCATCAAGCTCGCTGTTAATGGCTATGCGGATGGCTTGGAACGAGCGTGTCGCCGGATGTTTATGTGCTTCCTTAAATGGAACGGCCTCTTCAATCAACTTTGCCAATTGCCTTGTCGTCGTAATAGGAGCCTGCTTGCGTTGCTCGACAACCGCACGGGCAATACGCTTAGCAAAACGTTCTTCACCAAATTCAAACAGAACATCTGACAACTCGCGCTCTTCCACCACCGCCAACCATTGTGCGGCGGATAATCCGGTTGAGCTATCCATGCGCATATCCAATGGCCCATCATTTAAAAAACTAAATCCCCGCCCGGCGTTATCAAGCTGCGGTGATGAAACACCGAGATCGATTAAAATCCCATCCACTTTTTCGCCAATGGCAATATCTTGCAATTTTGAAAACGCACTGTGTATGAGTTTGAAGCGCGGGTCACTTTTTAACTTTTGTGCGCATTCTGAGTTGATGGCATCCAAATCCCTATCCAACGCCAACAATCGGCCTTGGGTGCTTAAGCGTTCCAATATGGCTTGGCTATGCCCGCCCCGGCCAAAGGTACAATCCAAATAAACACCATCTTCCTTGACCGCCAATTGCTCCAGGGCCTCAACCAACATTACAGGCAAATGTTCCACAAGCCACTCCCCTGTTTAAAATGATAAATGCCCGAGCTCTTCCACACCTTCTGTATCGTTGCTTTCAAGCCAGTCCTGTTCCTTTGCGTTCCAAGCGGCTTCGCTCCAGATTTCAAATTTATTGAGTTGGCCGACCAACATGAGCTTTTTGTCCATTGCGGCAAATGAACGGAGTTTCTCTGGCAAAAGCAAGCGGCCTTGGGTGTCCATTTCACATTCACAGGCATTGCCAATCAAAAAACGCCTCAATTTGTTACCTGCTTTATTCAACGTGGGCAATTGGATAATGGTCTGTTCAAGCTTTTCCCATTCCGGCAAAGGATAGAGCCACAAACAGCCACTTTCGCCAATGCAGCGTTCATTGACCGCCACGGTAACGACTAGCTGCCGCTTGCAACATTGCTGCAACCCTTCCCGATAGCGGGTTGGAATGGCAATCCGGCCTTTGTCATCAAGATTGATTGGACTGATACCGCGAAACAAAAAACCTCCAGAACGCCCCAAAAATCCATTTTTTTACCATTTAAAACCACTTTTCTCCACAATTTAGGCGCACTATAGAATTCAATTAGGCGTTAGTCAAGAAGGTTTTTGAGTTGAAATGTTGCTTTCTTGACAATAACTTACAATTTAATGAAGGATGTCGCTGACTGTAGCCTGACAATACTTGCAAATATTATGATTAATCAATAAAGTTGATGCCAATGGAGCGCACGGCGATTGAAGGCGGAGGGGCTTTACGATTGGCGGAAAATATAGCACGCTTAAAAAGTGTGCATAATTCTCCAGCTATTTGGTAATGTTTCACACGTTAATATAAGGCGGGGGGCATAGAGCCCTAGTAAAAAGAAAGAGTCGACCTGTAAGCCGGGTTCTGTCGAGAACAGCCATTCATCTAGGCTGCAAGTCACCTTGCAGCTCAAGCAATCTACCCAGGAACCGCACGGGCCATGCGTCTGTCCCTCTATTTGATCTTGCTCCGGGTGGGGTTTACCCTGCCACTTCTGTTACCAAAAGCGCGGTGCGCTCTTACCGCACCTTTTCACCCTTACCGATCCACTAAATCCAAAGGACTTAAAGACAGGCGGTTTATTTTCTGCGGCACTTTCCGTAGGTTCACACCTCCCAGGCGTTACCTGGCACCCTGCCCAGTGGAGCCCGGACTTTCCTCCATTTCATCATAAAGACGAAACAGCGACTGCTCAGTCGACTCTTCCATTGACCAGTGTACCACACTCACGCACCCATATCGTATAGATATGAAATATTTGGACAATTCACCGCTGTGCGGCAACTTGTAAATGGTATTGCAGAAACTCAGGAATACGATGCTCCAACCAGTAATAGTGGGGCTTAAATCGCTCCTGCTGGGCAACAAAGCCAACGTGGCCGCCACCGTTGGTCACTTCCAAATTGACATGGGGCGACAATTCATCAGGAGCAGGCAAAACTGCCGGGGTCATGAACGGGTCATCATCAGCCTGAATGACCAAGGTCGGTATTTTGATGTGCCTTAGAAACTGCCTCGAACTGGAACGTTGGTAATAATCATGGACATCGTTAAAGCCATGCAATCCGGCAACAACGACATCATCGTACTGCCAAAACGAACGGATATTTCCACAATCTCCAAGTCGCTTGATTTTATCGGCTTCGGCATGATGGCCATTCGCCTCCAAATGCGCCAGCTTATGGCGCATATACCTTTTCAACTCGCCCAACAAATTCGCCCGATAAAGCCTTGAAAAACCGCGATCCAACTTACTTGCACAGTGGTTTAGCACAAGTGGCACGGAAACGGCAACAGCGGCAGACAATGACACACGACCACCCTGTTCCCCTAACCATTTCAATAACACATTCCCACCCAAAGAAAACCCTGCGGCAACAAAAAGCGTATCAGGTTCGCGTTGCCGCAAGGTTTCATACACAAAATGAATATCTTCAGTTTCACCGGAATGGTAACACCGGGCTTTATTGTTCGGCTGGCCGCTACAGCCGCGAAAATTCATCACCACACTACGCCATCCCAATTGCAAAAACGTCAATTGTAAGCCTTTGATATACCCTGAATCGGAGCTACCCGTCAGGCCATGCAGCAAAATCACCAAAGGGCCGCTGCCGGAACCACAATGGTCGAGATCAAGAAAATCGCCATCTGGCGTCACTAACCGTTCGCGCGTAATGCCCGGCACGTTTAACTGCCGACGTAAAAGTGCCGGATATAAGGTTTGCAAATGCCCGTTGCGCAACCACCACGCGGCCTTGAATGAAGTTTTGCTTTGCATAAGGAATTGGACAGGAATTGACAGGCTTGGCCTGATAACGCGTCTGGCTAGTGCTAGCCAGATATGTCATTGTTGAAGGTTTGATTTGGGGTTAAACGTAGGCACAAGAGAAGTAAAAAATAAACACACTGCGCACCTGCGACAATATGTCACATTTTTAATTGCACAATGAGTTGATATTATTAACCTAACTTTTGAAGCTCTAAGAGCTTAATGGCTGAAAGTTGCGTTATATCCTTCCTAATACTCTCAAGGCGGTTTGCAAAAACCGCCTTTTTTTTGCCTGAAATTTTTGCCATCAAGTACAAGCTATCCCCAATCCACCCAAGCCACAGTAGCCTTGTGGGTTTTTGGCGAGATATTGCTGGTGATAATCTTCCGCATAATAAAATTGGCTGGCCGTTATTATCTCAGTTGTTATGCCACCCAAACCCGCTTTCGTCAATTCTGTTTGATAACGTTCTTTAGACGCTAAGGCGACCGTATGCTGCTCGTCGGAATAGGTATAAATGCCAGAACGGTATTGTGTACCAACATCATTGCCCTGGCGCATACCCTGCGTGGGATTGTGCGATTCCCAAAAAACGCGCAGCAAATCCAAATAAGACATCTGCGCCGGATCATACACCACCAAAACTACCTCGGCATGTCCCGTGCGGCCTGTACATAATTCATCATAGGTCGGATTGGGCGTGTAACCCGCCGTATAACCCACGGCTGTGCTAAAAACAGGCAATTGTTGCCAGAACTTGCGCTCCGCCCCCCAAAAGCACCCCATACCAAACAATGCCTGATGCAAATGTTCTGGAAACGGTGGCGCAATCGGGTTGCCTGTGACGAAATGGCGGTGGTTGACAATCAGCATAGGATTGGCACGACCCGGTAACGCTGCTTCAGGTGTGGGCAAGACCTGCTTTTTATTGAAAAAAATCATACTAATTCCGTAAGTTGGCGATGCTTTAGTCCAAGGTTATCAGGAATTTGCCTTATAATAAAGGCCGGACTTTTAATGAGAGAGATATGATTAAGCAAGACATTTTACATCGTTTTTTATTTGAAGAACTGGGGGTCCGTGGTGAATGGATCAAACTGGGCGACAGTTGGCGTACGGCATGCAAGCACCAGCAAGGCACTGATTTTGCAAAAGAATTACTAGGTGAAGCCTTAGCGGCAGTCAGCATGTTGTCAGCAACCGTCAAATTTACCGGCTCCATGATTTTGCAGGCGCAAGGTGACGGCAACATCAGGACATTAGTCGCACAAGCCACCCACGACCGGAAAATACGCGGCCTAGTACGCTGCCAATCCCCGGTCGGTGAAGCATCTTTTTCCAGCTTGTTCGGACAAGGCCGTTTGGTGCTGACCATCGAAATGGGCGACCGCGACCCTTATCAAGGCATCGTGCCGCTGGAAGGCGAAACCCTAGCGAATGCCTTGGAAACGTATTTCCAGCAATCCGAACAGCTCAAAACCCGCTTATGGCTATTTGCCGACCAACAATATGCCGCCGGATTACTATTACAGGAATTGCCCGCGCAAAAACATTTCCAGGCCGACTGGGAACGCATTGAAATGCTCGCCAGCACCATTACCCGCAAAGAGCTGCTGGAACTGGATTGCGAACAAGTCTTGTACCGATTGTTTAACGAGGAAAAAGTCCGCCTGTTTGAACCGGAGCCTATCGCGTTCCAATGTTCCTGTTCGCGGGCACGTATCGAACGTACGCTTCGCGCAATGGGCAAACTAGAACTGGAAGACATTCTGAGCGAACAAAACCAAATTGAAGTGATCTGTGAATTTTGTGGCGAACAGCACGTTTTTGATAAAGTCGATGTCAAAACCATTTTGAGCCAAGACGTTTTGGCCACACCCTCGCAGACCCTGCACTAATTCCCACCTCATGACCACGGCCAGCCATTATGATTAAACGCAGTTTCCGTATCGTCGGTTTGTTACTTTTGGCAGCCTCTTTGACCGGGTGCATGTATTGGCTACGCGCCTACCAAACCTATTTGCAAATGAGTGAATTTGACCGCTATTTTAAAGTGGCCGTCAGCGACCAGTTCACCTTGCAATTTAAAGACCCGAAAATGTATAGCGAGGATTTTGTCGCCCTCGCCAAACTTTATCCCAGTGAAGACAACCGCCTAAATGACGGCAGACGTTGGCGTTACTGGTTCAGGAAAGTCGATAAGGATCAGCATTTGATCGAACCGCAAATCAAATTCTATTCGGAAATGGTGTTTGATAAAGAAAAACGGCTGACCGATTGGTCGTTCTCATCCTTATTCCTGCAAATTGCCCCGCCAGAATTTTTGGAGGTGTCATTACGGTCAATTGCGGGCGGGGAAATTGATAAAGAAAAACAATCTTTGAAAGCCAATGCCGATTTGGTCGGCAAAATCACCGCAAAATTGCCCAAAAAAGCGGCGGTTTTGGCAAAACTGGGCGAACCGTTATCGATTCAGGATGAGCCGGAGCGGGAAGTGTATCTGTACCATTTTTTGCTGGATACGCCACGCATAGAAAAAGGCTACGAAAAAAATGCTATGAATGAAGTCAAACTGAGTTTTGATAAGAAAAACCAAGAACTGATCATCATGGCGGGCAATTTTGCCGGGCTTAAAGTGGCAATTGATTACCGTAAATTCCTACAAGCAAGCAAATAAGGATCAATTCTGCAAACCCCAGCGCCCTAACTGGCCTGGGCTGTCAGTATAGCCGCAGCAGTAGCGGTGTTCACGACCCGTAATTTACCGGGCTTTTTTTCACCTGGGCAATCAATGCTAAACCGCTCCACAGGTTCCCCTAATTTAATGGCCGTCAATTGCCCGCCCCACAAACATCCGGTATCAATCGCGTAACAATTGTTGCCTTCGTAATAACCTAGCGTAGACCAATGCCCGCAAATAATCCGCAGATTGGCATTTTTTCGGTTAGGCACTTCAAACCACGGCATCAGGCCTTTCGGTTGTGAGCCAACCGGGCCGCTGTTGGCAAAATCCAAACGGCCTTCTTCATCACAATAGCGCATCCGCGTGAAGCAATTGATGATAAAACGCAAGCGCGACATGCCTTTTAAATTGGCAGACCACATATTGGGTTTATTGCCGTACATTTGCCTTAAAAACACCGTGTAATCGGCACTTCTTAACGTCGTTTCCGCCAATGCCGCCATTTTTTGGGCTTTTTTGAAATCCCATTGCGGCGGCAAACCGGCATGCAGCAGGCAAAACTCTTTGTTCCAATAAAATAAAGGCCGAAAACGCAACCAATCGATCAATTCACCGCAATCCGGCGCTTCCAAAATCGGCGTGAGCGCGTCTTTCTTTTGGGCCACTTTTTGTGTGCATGAGGCCGCCAACAAGTGCATGTCATGATTGCCCAACACAGTGATGGCGGCATCGCCTAAGTTTTTGACAAAACGCAAGGTTTCCAGTGATTTAGGGCCACGGTTGACCAAATCTCCAGCAAACCAAAGCTGGTCACGGTTGGGGTCGAAAGCGATAAGCTCCAGCAGCCGCATCAAATCGTCATAACAGCCTTGCACATCGCCGATAGCGTAGATAGACATTTGTTAATGCAGGGTTCTGGGAATGGAAAGGGTGAATTTCGGGATGAGCGCATTAAATTGGTTGCCGTCATCACTGCACATCGTATATTCGCCCTGCATCGTGCCAACGGGCGTTTCCAGCATGGCCCCGCTAGTGTATTGGTACACTTCACCGGGTTTCAGATAAGGCTGCTCCCCAATCACACCTTCACCACGCACTTCTTGAACTTTGCCGTTGGAATCGGTGATCAGCCAGTGCCGGCTTAACAATTTGGCAGGTTCCGTACCTTGATTAGTGATGGTGATGGTGTACGCAAAAACATAGCGATGCTGCTGCGGCATCGATTGCGCGGCTATGTAATGCGGAGTTGCTTCAACAACTATTTTATGTTTTTCGGTCATTACAAGATTAACAAAATCAGAGGCTAAGGGATAACTTTGCTATTTCATCGTAACTTGTCATGAAACGCAAGCACCTATAAATCAGAGGGGAATTTTTGTGCGGATTTATAAATACAATCTAAGGGCAAATGGTGCGGCTACGCCTCCTTTAAAGAACGCGTAGCCGTCGCCCAATGCAGGGCAGATTAAGGCAGGCTATCGGTAGAACGGCGCTTCACCCAAGGGCTAGCCCCATAATGGTTCTGGTAATCCTGCAAAGACCGCCGTATCACTTCATGGGCTTCTTCCCGGCCATACACATTGGTGATTTCACAAGTGCTAGGCTCGCCCGGCAGGTTTTTATAGGTCAAAAAATAATGTTTCAAACGGTTGATGTACGAGGCCGGACAATCGGAAACATCATTCCATTGCCGATAAAACTCATCACCTTTCATCACGGCGATGATTTTGTCATCGGCCTCGCCTTTATCCAACAACCGGAAACCGCCAATCGGGATAGCCTGCAAAATGATATTGCCATGCGTGACCGTACGTTCGCTCAACACGCAAATATCCAACGGGTCGCCGTCACCTTTGGCAACATCGCGGCCTGACATGGTCGCCGCATATTGGGCAATTTGTTCGGCGCAATAGGTTTGCGGAATAAAGCCATACAAGGTAGGTACGGTATTGGAAAATTTTTGTGGACGGTCAATTTTCAAATAACCACTGACCTTGTCGATTTCATACTTGACGGTATCAGACGGGACGATTTCGATAAAGGCGGTGACAATAACAGGCGGGTTGTCACCCGAACTGATACCATGCCAGGGATGCGCTTTTTGTTGAATATTCATAGCATTAGATTTTTTAAGTGGGGAAAGGGGATGGTCTGCCTGGGCCATAAGGCCAGTGCAGACAATTTTGAAATGTTTGGTGCTGCCAAGCTGTGGCAAATGCACATTACAATTGGTTAATCAGGCGCAATTCCTGTGGATACGGCGACATATAGTAAGAATTTTCGATATAAGGGTCAGGCGATTTGCGGAAATGGTGCTTGAGCAAGGTCAGCGGCACAATCAACGGCACTTCGCCATTACGGTAACGCTCAATAATCTCACACAATTCGGCTTTATCATCAGCGGACAAGTCTTTTTTCAGATAGCCTTGGATATGCTGCAAAACATTCACATGATTGGCGCGGTTGACGACAATTTTCAGCACCGCCATCACTTGTGCGATGTACTGTTTGGCGATGTCCGCCACATTCTCTTTGGTGGCGCTGGCGAGCAATTGGCCTAACTCCCGATAATCGGCATGGCTCATGATAATCAGCTTATGCCGCGCATGAAATATCATCAGGCTATTCAGCGTCAAGCCATCGGCCAGCAATTGCCGCCAGCGGTGATACACATAAACGCGCTGGATAAAATTTTCCCGCAAACCCGGATCGCCCAAACGGCCTTCTTCCTCAACAGGCAAGAGCGGATTGTTCGCCATCATTTCCTGGGCATAAATGCCAACACCTTCCTTACGCGGTTGGCCTGTGGTGTAAACCTTGACGCGCTCCATGCCGCAACTCGGTGAGTCTTTCTTGAGGATATACCCGCACAAATCAGCAAATGCACTCTGCTCTTTCGCCGCATAATCCCGCAACGCCTCAGTGACATCGTGGCTCTGATCCTTCACGCCCACACAGCGGATGTCCTGGCCATTCCTAATCAAGTGCAAAGTCGGACGGGGAATCCCTAAACCTATCGCCACTTCCGGGCAAAACGGGCGGAACTCAAAATATTCGCCGAGCGTGCCGACAATATAAGAATCAGATTTATGGCCGCCATCAAAACGGACATTTTCGCCAATTAAACAACTGCTGATACCGACAGGGATTTTGTGCATATTGCGCCCAAGTAATTGCTTTATAATAAAAATATAGAATTTTACGTTAATAATGCGGCGGGATTTCATAACCCGTACCGCCACCACCACCCGCATCCCGCTCCGTCGATAGGCTTTTTAGCCGCTCGTGCAATAACTGACAAGTCATTTCCAAGCGGTCAATCTGTTGCTGCTGTTGGCTGACCACCGTATTCAAAGCCTGTAACAAATCGTCCTGATACGCGGCTTTGATTTCCAAATTAATGATACGCTCAATGTCCATAAGCCCTTAAATCACTTTAGAAAATTGCTGTTGCTGTTTTTGCGCCAGATATTTGTCAAACACCATGCAGATATTACGGATCAATAAACGTCCGGCAGTCGTGACGGTGATACCTGCGGCGGTTAACACCAATAAGCCATCGTGTTGCATCGGTTCAAGCATCGCCAATTCACGGTGAAAATAATCTGAAAAATCAATGGCAAATTGCCGTTCGATGCTGGCAAAGTCCAATTCAAAATGGCAGATCAGTTGCGTAATCACGGCCCGGCGCAATTTGTCATCGCCGTCCAAATCAAAGCCTTTGAACACGGGCAACTTGCCTTGCTTGATCAGCGTGTCGTATTCGTCCAACTCTTTGACGTTTTGGATATACGCATCACCGACCCGGCCTATTGACGTGATACCTAAGCCGACCAAATCACAATCCGAATGCGTGGAATAGCCTTGGAAATTGCGGTATAGCTTGCCTTCGCGTTGCGCCACCGCCAATTCATCATCGGGTTTGGCGAAATGATCCATGCCGATATAAACATAACCTGCCGCCATCAGCTTCGCGCCGACCATTTGCAAAATCGCCAGTTTGACATCGGGGCTGGGCAGGTCGGCATCGTTGATTTGCCGCTGTACCTTAAAACGGTTCGGCATGTGCGCGTAATTAAACACGGAAAAACGCTCCGGTGCGGCGGCCAGCAATTTATCGAGCGTGGCCGCAAAACTGTCCACGGTTTGCAACGGCAAGCCGTAAATCAAATCAATATTCGTGGAGCGGAAACCTTCACGCCGTGCCGCTTCGAGCACGCCAAAGGTTTGTTCTTCGCTTTGGATACGGTTGACGGCCTGTTGTACCGCCGGGTCAAAATCCTGCACACCCAAGCTGATGCGGTTAAAGCCCAAGCCGCGCAATTGCTTAATCGTTTCGGCGTGGGTTTCACGCGGATCCACTTCTATCGAATATTCACCGCTGTCGTCATCCAACAAACAAAAATGTTCGCGGGTGGTCGCCATCAGGCGTTGCATTTGTGCGTAGCTTAAAAATGTCGGTGTGCCGCCGCCCCAATGCAATTGGTTAACCGTACGGTTGTTGCCGAACAAATCCCCTTGCATGGCGATTTCTTGGCACACATTGTCCAAATACGGCTCGGCATGTTTGCGGTTTTTCGTGACAATTTTGTTGCAGGCGCAATAAAAACACACCGTATCGCAAAACGGCACATGGAAATACAGCGACAATGGCCCGCCCGCCGCATTCGATTTGGCGATGTGTTCGCGGTAATTAGCATCGGTGAAGCCGTCATGTAATTCCAGCGCGGTCGGGTATGAGGTATAACGCGGCCCGGCTTTGTCGTAACGGTTGATTAAATCCAGGTCAAACCGGATAGATTGATCCATCATGGCACGGCTCCATTAATTGTGAGGGTGAAGGTATGGGTGTCACCAACTTTAGCGGATGCCACTGTACCCAGCAAATCGCCGGGTTGCGCCATTGCATTGCCGGATTTGGAGATACGCGCCAATAATTTGACCTCAGGGAAAGCCGACAATTTCATCGCCGGGCTCATCGCTTGCGCATCCGTTAGGGTGACAGTCAACGGCAAATCCGCCACTTGCTTGCGTACAATCGCCAATGGCATCTTCGGCCCAGCCAAGGCTTGGGCGTAAATGAACACGGTATCGCTTGGTGCGACAGAAGCCTGCAAGTCCGGCGCAAGGGTGACTTGCACGGTCAGGCTGGCGTTGTTGGCAGGCGCAGGCGTTGCCGCGCCTGTGTCCGCTGGCACACCGCCCGGCACGGACGCTTCCAATTTGCCCAACATGGTTTTGACTTCTTGTTGTGCTTGTGAATTGGGCGGCAATAACATCATCAATTTACGCCACAACTTCACGCCTTCCGCCGCTTCGCCGATTTGTGCCTTCGCCATGCCGCCGTACCACAAGGCGGTGATATTGTCCGGTTCGCGGGCCAAAACCTTAAACACCAATTCCGCCGGTTTGCCCGCCATTTGTTCGTTATTGGCAAAGGCCAGCGCGTCCGCGTACAGCAACATGATTTCGGATTGTTCGCCCAATAACGCATACGCTTGCCCAAACGCTTCGGCGGCTTTAGGAAATTGTTGCAGGTATTTGTAAGATTTGCCCAACATCAGCCAACCTTCGGCATCGTTGGGGTTAGTTTTCATACGCTCGGCGAGTTTGGCGACCATTTTGTCAATGTCTTCCGGGCTGGGTGTGCCAGGTTCTGCCGTCCCCAACATTTCCGGGGTTGGCGTGATGGCTTGATAAACGCCTAGCCCCGCATACAAAGCCAGGGCCATGAGCGGTAGGGAAACAACCAACACATACGCCATCCAACGGCCTTGTTGACTGGTGGTGGCCGCACCCGTACTGATGTCCAAATCGTCGCTCAACGCCAATTCCAACTCGGTGCGTTGCTGCGCGTATTGGGCCTCTGTCAATGCCCCTGCTTGCAATTGTTCCTTCAATTCCGCCAGCCGCGTTTTGGCAATCGCGATATTACGGGCATCCATATCGGCGGCAACCACGGTATGTTGCCGCCATAACGGCGGCAATAACAAACCTAAGGCCACTATTATCATCAGGCCGACCAGCAGCCAAAATACGGTAATCAAGAAGCATCCCCTTCATCTAACAAACGGCGGACTTTCGCCAATTTTTCGGCTTGTGTTGGCTCTAATGTTGTTTTTGTCCTTTTATGGCGAATCACAAAAAACACCGCCACCAAACCCAGCAATAAAAACGCCATCGGCCCTATCCACAACAAACCTGTTTTTAACTTAAAGGGCGGTTTATACAGCACAAAATCGCCGTAACGGTCGGTCATAAACTGAATAATGTCGTCCTGCGACTTGCCTTGTTCGAGCATTTCCTGCACTTGCCGCCGCAAATCCGCCGCCAATTCGGCATTGGAATCAGCGATAGTTTGGTTTTGGCACACCAAACAACGCAACTCAGAAGTCAGCGTTTCATAAGCTTCCTGTTGTTCAGGATTGGCGAACTGGCGCGAATCAATGGCTTGGACTAACGGCGACAGCACTAAAAATAAGATCAATAATCCGGTTTTCATGGGGCTTCCGCTTGTAATTGGGCGATCAACGGCAAGAATACATTTTGGACATCGTTAGGCATGACCGGCCCCGTGTGTTTGTAACGCACGACCCCTTTTTTGTCGATCACAAAGGTTTCCGGCACGCCATAAACGCCCCAATCCAAACCGATACGCCCATCTTGATCCATAACGCTGACATTGTACGGGTTGCCCAAAGTATCCAACCACGATTTCGCGGCAGCAGGGTCGTCTTTGTAATTCAAACCGATAATCGTCACGGCTTTTTGCTTAGCAAATTCATTCAACACCGGATGCTCCTCACGGCACGACACGCACCAAGAAGCCCAGACGTTAAACAACCAAACTTGGCCTTTCAAGTCACTCGTGGCGAGTTTTTCGTTAGGCTCCAGCAACTTAGGCGCAGTAAACACAGGTGCAGGCTTGTCCAGCAACGGTGAAGGGATTTCGTTAGGTTTTAAATTCAAGCCAATAGCGAGAAAAATCGCCATGACGATGAATAGGATTAGGGGGATGAGGTATTTAAGCATTTTTTACTTTATTGAAATTAAATGGTTAGCCTTTGTAATCAATTGCTTGTAAATAGTTTTCGGCATTTTTACCCAGATGACTTCTAATCGAGGTAAAAAAAGCAGGCCAATGCCCTTGGCTGTTTTTCCTAAGTTGCGATTCAGTCACCCATATCATTGCTTGATCTATTGCATATCCTTGGGCAAGCATTTCTCCAATTTGAAGAACTACTGCGTCCAATGCCTTTTTTCTAAGTCCTTTCAATTTTTCTGAATTCAAATTAAGCCGCTTGGAGTGCAAGCAATTATTGGCTTTTTCGATGCTAATCCCAGCATCTAGGCAATTCTCATCAAGTACGGAAAGACTGCCATCTTGTCGATTTGTCCTAAACAATATCGGAAATGCAGGAATTTCAAGCGGGTTTAAGATTTCATCATCCCAAACTGATTCACTTTTTAATACATCGGAGTGGCGTTGGACTTTTTCGGAGATATACCTTTCATCAAAATGGGCCACGTATCTTTCTGAGCCGCCATGACAACATCCCAACATATTTTGCCAATCTAATGCCCAATTATGCTTAGAAAACTTATCTGATTTGGGATGGAAATGTTCGACACGAAAATCATCTTTGCCGTTTCCAAAACCTTGTTTAGTTTCAATTTCACAATAGCAGCAAAGGTTGCCTTGATCGTTCCGCAAGGTGTCTTGTACTGTTTTATAGCCGTCTTGGCATTCATTCTTAAAATGCTCCCAAGTGGCATCGGGGTTTTCTTCTTGATATTGTTTGAGCAATTCGGGAGGAGTGCTTTTTAAACAGGCTTTCATAGTTGCCGCTGATACTCCTTCATACGAATGTCAATGTCCGCCTTGATTAACTCCGGTTCATGACCACGCCCCCAATCATCCAATTCTTTGCGTAATGCTAAGGCATCATCAGTATCCCATTGGTCAGTGTCGATTAACGCAAGATAACGGTTCAATTTTTTGACAATGTCCAAATGTTGCGCCCTTGATTGCGTGCCAAACACTTCATTCAATATACGCGACGCTTCTGCTCCTTGTGTGCCATCCTCCGCTAGAATAACTTCGCCACCATCTAAAATAATCCGAATTTGCTCGCTGGGTACGGTGGATATAACTTGCGGGCTGTGGGTAGTGACGATGAATTGGATTTTTGGGAATGTTTTACGCAAATCATCCAATACGGTTTGTTGCCATTTTGGATGTAGGTGTAAATCGACTTCGTCTATTAAAACAATACCAGTGGTTTCTTCTATGGGTGAGGCCAAATGAGGATTTAACTGAACACAGCGGTAAGCAATATCTGCTGTTAAGCTCAACATTGCTTTTACGCCATCGCTTAATCGTGTGACAGGCATGAAATGATCCAAGTCACTATCACTGTTTTTGCCTCGGACAACTAATTCACTCCATTCGAAATCATATTCTAAAGTGTTCCAACCAGAAACGGACAAACATTGGTTAATTGCGTGACGAACATGCTTGAGTGCCGTAAATCTGCTGGTGATAGGTTCTAAACTATGTTCATCAATATTATTAACTGGCGATGTTTGTTTGACGTTTTCTATGTGTTTTATGCGTTTTAAAATGGCAGCAGATTCATTTAATTTTTTAGCTTCATTGTTTATTATGTGAATTAAAGCAGCACGTTCATTTAATCTTTTAGCTTCTAAATGGTTATAGTGTTCATTGAATTTTGCAATTTCATCCCTAGATTCGGCAATGCTCATATCTGTAAACCATTTTTCAAAAGCCTTATAATTTGATTCAGAATTTAAAGCATCGTGGTATCCGTATAATTTTGAATTGGAATCAACAGAATGTTTAGTTGTTACTTTAGTTTGTTTCCATAATCGCCCAGTGCCGTAATAAGCAATCACTGGCAATGCTATTTGTTCACCTGCTCTTATTAATTGTTGAAGTTTTTTAGCATAATCAATGAGTATTCTCGCCTGCCCAAAAGTTGTTTGAGTCTTTTTGCCAGTTAACTCTCTTGACCATTTCTCTAAATTTCCATCAATATCCGCTGATGCCATTAATGTAATGGGGTATTGGGCTTCCATTAGTGCATTTGCAGGTTCGAACATAAAGTGGAAACCTTTTTTAAAATCTAATCGCGCATCTTCATGCTTAAAATCTTTTCTTACACCCACATCAAAACCACCAACAAATGGCCCTAAAGCCACTGCAATAGCATCCAATATAGCTGTTTTACCGACACCATTTTCAGCGACAAGGACTGTTAATTTATCTTCAAAATCAATTGATAATGATTCAAAGCAACGATAATTACTTAATTGTAGGCTTTTTAGTTTCATTTTAATTTTGCTTTATAAACTAAGCTGTTTTTGTGATCCGATACCGTCTATCAAACGCCGCACACAATCCCCCCGCCGCCATAAACAACGCCCCCAGCCAAATCCAGCGGATGAACGATTTATAATAAATCCTCAAACTCCATGCGCCTTCATCGCCTAGCGGTTCGCCGATGGCTACGAACAAATCGCGGAACAAGCCGGCATCGATTGCCGCTTCGGTCATGGGCATGGTTTGGACTTGGTAGACGCGCTTTTGCGGTTTCAGCTCGGCGACTTTTTCACCGTTGTGGCTGACGGTCAGAAAGGCTTGTTGGGCGACATAATTCGCCCCTTGAGTTTCTTTTACGCCGTGGAATTCAAAAATATAGCCGGACATGTCCAGTTTATCGTTAGGCGCCATCCGCACGTCTTTTTCGACGCTGTACACAGAGGTTAAGGTGATGCCCGTGACAAACACGGCGATGCCTAAATGCGCTAAGGTCATGCCGTAAAAGCCCGAAGGTATTGTTATTAATCGCTCCCAGCTTAAGCCCTTAACGCCTAAGCGGTCGATAAACGCCAAGACGCTGATCGCCACCGTCCATAAGGCCAGCGTCAAACCTAACACCGCGCCCCAAGAATAAAACGGCATCAACAAAGGCAAAGCCAAACCGCCAGCGATACAGCCGCCGATGATCCAGCGCACCCGCACCGCCAATTCGGCGATGCTGTCTTTTTTCCAACGCAACAACACACCGATACCCACGGCAACCGCCAGCGGAGCCATCAACGGGATGAATACGGCATTAAAATACGGTGGGCCTACGGAAATTTTGCCCAAACCCAGCGCGTCTATCACTAAAGGGTACAACGTACCCAACAAAATGCTGGAAGCAGTAACGACCAGCAGGACGTTGTTCAGCAACACCACCGATTCTTTGGAGACCATTTCAAAAGTCGCGCTGCTTTTTACATAAGGCGCACGGATGGCGTACAACAGCAATGAGCCGCCCACCACGACCGCCAAAAACACCAAAATAAACAAGCCGCGTGTCGGGTCACTGGCGAAGGCGTGGACGGAAGTGAGTACGCCGGAACGGACTAAAAACGTGCCGAGCAAGCTCAAGGAAAACGCAAAAATGGCCAACAACACCGTCCATGTTTTGAACACGCCGCGTTTTTCCGTGGCTGCCAGCGAGTGCATCAAGGCAGTGCCGACCAACCAGGGCATAAACGAGGCATTTTCCACCGGGTCCCAAAACCACCAGCCGCCCCAACCCAGTTCGTAATATGCCCACCAACTGCCCAATGCAATCCCTACAGTCAAAAACATCCAGGCCATGTTCGTCCACGGACGCGACCACCGCGCCCAAGCGGCATCTAATCGCCCTTCCAACAACGCGGCGATGGCAAACGCAAAAGCCACAGAAAATCCGACATAACCCATGTACAACATCGGCGGATGGATAGCAAGCCCTGGGTCTTGCAGCAACGGGTTCAAATCGCGGCCTTCTGGAGGTGCAGGAAACAAACGTTCAAATGGGTTGGAAGTGAACAACAAAAACAGCAAAAAACCCACCGACACCAAGCCCATCACGCCCAACACCCGCGCCACGGTGGTTTCAGGGATGGATTTACTAAACTGCGCCACCAAACCTGTCCAGCACGACAGCACCAAGCCCCACAACAACAACGAGCCTTCATGGGCACCCCAAACGCCAGACACCAAATATAAGGTTGGCAACGCCGTATTGGAGTTATGCGCGATATAGGCCACGGAAAAATCGTGGACGATGCTACTATAGGTCAAACAGCCATAAGCAATGGCGATGAACAACAATTGCCCGAATGCGGCAGGTTTAGCGATGGCTATCCAACCAGAAATATTGCGGAATGCGCCGATAATCGGCAAGGTGCCGAGCACAAACGCCATGCACAGGGCGAGGATGAGGGAAAAATGGCCTAATTCTGGAATCATGGGAAGTGGTTGTCCTACGTGCGAGTGTTCAAGCGTTAGCGGTTAAATCGGGCCTGATGATCGCCCGATGGCGGTTTCGGGCCTCTTTGGGCATGGAAACAGAGCTTTCTGCATATTGGCATCTCAGTGACAGCCATATCATGCCGCTCCGGTCATATTGGAAAATAGTTTAACCTAAATTCACTTAAAACACGGTTTGCAAACCGATTTAATGGCACAAAACTTGAGTTTGCGCCTGAATCATTTACTGTTTGTCTATTTGGCGGACTAACTGTTTGCCAAACCATTTCCGTAACTTCCCGGAAATGGCCGTTAAATCATTCAAAACGGCATAACAAACAGGTGTCAGCACTAAAGTGGAGGTCATTCCAAATAACAGGCCAAAGGTGAGGGAGAGGGTCATGGGGACAAGAAATTTGGCCTGTTCGCTGATTTCGAAGAGCAAGGTGCGGAAAAACGTCATAGGCCAAGCCGACGGCTTGGCGCAACAACGCAGCGGAAGGGAGTCGCTATTTTTGAGTAAAGATTTCCCTTGCTCCTGCGTGGAAATCCTCAA
>CAYUQV010000040.1:0-34305 GCA_964446885.1 uncultured Methylocucumis sp. | reverse complement strand
CTTTTCGACGATCTTTCCGGGAAGATTGTGGAAAGTTTTCAAAGCCGTTTGACACTTGCCCCAGCCTAAATGTCCTTTTAGAATCATTCTTAGTCCATCGCTCAATTCCATTTCATCTCCTGTTTAGTCGCAAGAGAGTGAAACCGATTAGCGATGGACTTTCAAGCCTCTTATTTATCCTTTATTTAAATCAATGCGTTAGGTTTTTTGTCGTGTACAGAGGCACAAACATTAAAGTTATTTTCAGAATTTGCAACTCCAATTAGAAAACGAAGAATTAATCTCACTGAAGAAAATAAATCCCTATCCGAAATCCGCGACTGGTTGCTACCCATGCTATTGAATGAGCAAGTGACGGTAAATTAAAAGATGCCAATCAGCTTGAATACTTGGCAGGCGCGACAATGCCGCCAAAACGGAGGAGGCCGCCAGTACCACTAGGGCTTTCGTAAATCTCAGCAGGTTCTGTATTGCCAGGGCAAGCGCATATAAATAAATTAAACAATCAATGGCTTACAATATTGATATTTACCCGGTGCCAAGATAAGAAGGCTGAAACGGGTTTATAACCCGTTCCGTAACGTTTTTAGTGCCGTTAGGTGGCTCAAAACATTACGGATGGGGTCGCTTCTAGTGCTCCTTGTGGGTAAATGCGCCTACTGTTGGTTCAAACCCCATCCAGCGTTCATTTAGTTAATGATAAAGTATAAGTTATTGATTTAAAATCTATTTATATGCGCTTGCCTTGTCTGTATTGCTTTCTTCCTGACGGAGGCTGAGCTTCCAATCCCCCCGTTTTTAAGGCCGGGTTGTGTAGCTATAAAACTTCAATCATTTCAACGCTGTTGCCGCCACGGGTAATAGGTTTTCCCGTCATCACATTGCCAGCTTTGCCGATGTACGCCTTTGTCACCTATCAGCAGTTTGCAGTTGTGTTCTGTTTTAAATTGTTGCCAATGGCCGTCGTCGGCTTCGACACTGTAATACAGGCTAAACAATTTCACGCTGGCTAAGCCTATTAAGACAATGGCCAAGGCTGCCCAGCGGTTGGCATTGGCCAAAGCCATTAATTTTTTAAGGTTATTGTTGTTTTTCATGTGCTTATCCTCCAAGTTTATTCATGTCAATATACACGCCCAATCACGCGGATGGGATTTATTTTATGGATTTTCTCTAGGTTTTACGCTGCCGGGCGATGCGTGTACACTTATTGCTTTTTCAATGACGATGGGAGAATGTTTTATGCTGAAAAATAAAGGGCTGGCCATTTTGTTGGCTTTAGGCAGCACACAAGCTTTGGCGACCACCGCTAATTTTTACGAGTGCAAAGGCGCAGGGGTGAGATTGACTTACAGCACATCGGGGTTTGCCAGTTCCACTTATGTCAATTTGACGATGGGCAAGAAAAATTATGTGGCCGATAAAGATACGTTAGAGACCCAAAACACGGTGATGGGTAACGTCAACACCTTGACGCTGAAATTTATTCCTGATTTGGAGATCAAAAAGGCTTCATTCATTATCCCTGACATCAATTTGGAAACGGATTTGGGTACGGGGCAATTGAGTTCGGTAAAGTTCAGGAGCCAATTGATCTTGACGACAATTGCCACGCCTTTTATTAGCGGGCCTTATGTCGGCGTGGTCAATAAATCCAACTATATTGATTTGCTCTGTACGGCATCGGTGGTGTACTGATTGCCCGATTGCCAAAGAACCTGCTCCTTAAAGATCAAGGTTGCCCATCATTTAACGATAGGCAACCGCCAATAACCGGACGTGTCATGATAACTAGAGTGTTGCTGATTTTTTGCTTGTTGCTTCCGGTCGCAAATGCCTTTGCCGCCACTAAAACGCAGGCCACCAAACCCTTGCAATGTATGGCGTTCAGCCCATATGTGGGCGGTATCAATCCGCATAATGGGCCGTCTCCTTCCCCGCAATTGATTGATGCCTTGCTGGATAAAATCGTTAAAGACACGCCGTTCCGCTGCATTATGACTTACGGTGTCCTGAACGGTTTGGAGTATACCTTCATGGCGGCGAAAGCCCGCAATATTAAAGTGATTGCGATTTTATGGATTGATGATAATCCGAAGGTCAACACCGATTCGATTGCCAAAGGCATTTATTTGGCCCGCACTTTTCCTGACACGATCATTAAATTAAGCTGCGGTTCGGAAGTGCGCACCCGCCATGGTTTTGAATTTGACAGTGAAATCAGCCGTTGCATCAATGCGATGCACGAAGCCAAAGTGCCGCAACCTGTGACCACGATTGATACGTGGTGGGAATGGTGCAACCGTTCTGTACGGTGTGAAAAAACCATCTTTTCCGATCAGGTCGATTGGGTGGGCATTAATATTTTTCCGTGGTGGGAAAACCATTATTCCAGCTTGCACCCGTGTACCCGTGCCGACCAAGCCGCCGATTTCCATTTGGCAAGGCTTAATGAAGTGCATCAGGTCAATCCCTCTAAAGAGATTATGATTACCGAATTTGGCTGGCCGCATAGCCCGGCTGGCTTCACGCCCAAAAATGACAAAACCGGGCATCAATGCGGTGTCGCCAATGCCGAAAACCAAAAATTAGTGGTGCAATCGACGTTTAAGCAACTCGCTAAAGCCCACCGTTCAGGTGTGGTGTTTGAAGCGTTCTCGGAAAACTGGAAAACGGGCGATGAAGGCCAATCTGGAAAATATTGGGGCATTTGTGATGGCGAACCGCCTTATAACTGCCAAAAGAATTTAATTGCGCCCTGAATAAAAACAGTATTAATCAAAATATTAGCGTTTAATCATTGGGTTTCGTTTGATAGAATGTCAGGCTCTTATGACTTGACATTCTTTCCCCATCCGCATATTCCCTGACATCCTTGGTCGCTGCCGTTACCGGATACCGCCTGTGGCTGCAACGCGCCTGTCTTTGAGTGCCTTTTATCTAAAACCAGCAAACATGACGAATGTAAAACTCACTTTACTTATTCTTGCGTCCCTTTGTTTTACCTTCGTGTCGGAAGCCAGTTATAGCCGCCATGCCGCTATCCTGATCGACGCTGATACCGGAGCCATTATCCATGAACAGGAAGCCAACCACGCTTGGTATCCTGCCTCTCTCACCAAGGTGATGACCTTGTACATGACCTTTTCCGCATTGCGGCAAGGCCAAGTCCAACTCAACGACACCATGACCGCTTCCCATTACGCGGCGATCCAGCCGAACAGTAAATTGGGCTTGCGCACAGGTGAGGGCATCACCGTCGAAGAAGCGATTTATGCGTTGATTACGCGCTCTGCGAACGATGCGGCGGTGGTGTTGGCGGAACATTTGGGCGGTAATGAAGAAAATTTCGCGGCACGGATGACCGCAAAAGCGCATGCGATAGGCATGTATGATACCCATTTTATGAACGCGACCGGATTGCCGCACCAATGGCAAGTCACCACGCCTCGTGATTTGGCCTTGTTGGGTTTTCGGGTGTTGCATGATTTCCCGAATTATTACCCCTACTTTGCGGCGCATGGCTTTTATTTCCGTGGCCGTGAATGGCCTGCTATCAATAAGTTCACGGCCAGTTATCCTGGTGCAGAAGGCATGAAAACGGGCTTTACTTGCGGGTCTGGCTATAACCTGATGTCGTCCGCACAACAAAATGGCAAACGCCTGTTAGGCGTGGTGATGGGTGGCATGAGCAGCCCGCAACGTTATCAATTGATGACGCAAATGATGGATGCCGGATTTGCCGGATCATTAACGGCCTATTCGAATAAATCCATCACGGCGATGCCTGCCAAGTTTGCCAGTGCGCCACCGTATCAATTGGATTGTGGGCGCAATGCCCCCCAGCATTCTTACGCGCAGTTCAAACAACGTTCCCACGTAGTCGCTAGTCAAGGTCGGCATTTAATGTCCCATAAAACGATTGCCAGAACGGCCAAAACATCCAAGAGACCCCACTATGTGGCCATAAAGCATAAAGCAGCCCCACATTCGGCAAAATTGGCCAGCATAAAATCTGTCAAAACAAAATTGGCTAAAGCCGGCAAACCCAGCAAAACCCGTTATCGCCGCAATACTTAAAAAATCTCCGTGGCACGGGTTTCTTGCCCGTGCCAATCAGCGTTTCTTCCCTATTTCAACATCCAAATAAGTTGATAAAGCAAACCGCAACATCAGCAAAGTCATGGCGACCGGATACAGCATGTAATGGTCTAACGTCTCCAAACTTACCAACACCAACAACATCACCATCCAAGATTTGACGGGCATTTTTTGCGCCAGTGACTGCAATTGCTCCAACACCACTTTATCAATATTGTTGCGTGGGCTAATAAAAAACAGCTCGATAAACGCCGACATAAAGACAAAATACAGCGCGTAAGCAAAAAATACGGGGGTGTCGAAGGTAAAAAATGGTTTCCAATACGGATACCAAAACACCAGCACCCCCGCAGAAAACAGGTCATGCCACAGCCTGCTAGGGCCTTTTTTGATGATCTCGCCGATAAGGCCAACAATCGCGATGGCCAGACCTCCGTAATTCACCCAAGGTACAGAAAAAAACGCCAGCCACGGGCTATTGGCCTGCAACATAAAGCATAAAGCCAAGTTAGACGCGATAAACATAAACATAGCCAATCCTTAATAAAGTCATGATAACGTTCTGTCGTTATGCCAAAAATAAGGCTCTGAGTAAAGCTAAACATTGGTATTTCCCAAACGGGGTCATTTCCCTAATTTTGGAAAAAAAAGGGCAAGATAAAAAAACACCCGGAAAATTGCCTATCAACACCGCCAATGCTGAAAAGATGCTGGCAATTGATGTTAAAATGCCCAAAACTAGAAAATAAACTCACGGGGATATTCATGACATTTCACAAATGCAAAACCAATCATTGCCTGCTCAGTGCTTTGACAGCCACGATGCTGCTGTCCGGTTGCGCCAGCGCACCGGAAAATGACCCTTGGCAAGGTTGGAACCATGGCGCACAAGCGTTCAATGACACTTTGGACAAACACGTGGTCAAACCACTGGCGCAAGGCTATGAGTGGGTGACCCCGCAATTTGTCGATGACAGCATCACCCACGCTTTCAGCAACGTTAACGATATTGGTGTCACTATCAATGATTTCTTACAGTTTAAACTCATGCAAGGCGGTATGGATTTAGGCCGTTTCTTAGTCAATTCCACCGTGGGTCTGGGTGGCCTGATTGATGCCGGGGAATGGATGGGCTTGCCTAAACACAATGAAGATTTCGGCCAAACCCTCGCTGTTTGGGGCGTGCCAGCGGGGCCTTATTTGGTCTTGCCTATTTACGGTGAAAGCTCGCCGCGTGATACCTTTGGCTTAGTGGGCGATGCCTTGATGAACCCACTCACCTATGTGTCCATTTTCGGCGGCACGGAAGCAGTTGCTGCCACGTCAGGTTCCAGAGTTCTTGAAGTCATAGATAAACGCGCCCAATTGCTGTCAACGGAGCGGGTCGTGAATGAAGCCACCGGGCAAGACCGTTACGAATTCCTTAAAAACGCCTACCAACAACGCCGTAACTATCTAATTAACGACGGTAAAACTGACTCTAGCGATTTGGATAAAGAATTGGATTCGCTCGATAAAGACGACAAGGCCCCTGCCACCCAGCCTTAATTCCCTAAAAGGGCAAGTATCATGAAAAATCGGCAACTGAACTATTCGGCTTCGACCTATCAATACTTGCCCAAAAACACCCGCCACCAATTCGCCCAAGCCTACGCGCTAAGGATTTACCGAAGCAACAGCGTTTATAGTTTCATCCCCAAAAATGCCTGCTCAACGATGCGCCTGTCCTTGGCGATGGCGAATGGCTGCATTAGCAGCCCTACTGATTTTAATTGGATACACCAAAATAACGATACTTTCCGTGCTGACTTGGCCAGCCTGATCCAATCCGAATACACCTTCGTGATTTTACGTTGCCCGTTTGCGCGGTTGGCGAGCGCTTATTTGGACAAAATCGTCGATACCACGGGCGTGGCCTGGGAACTGTATGAAGCCGTACAACGCCGCCAAGAAAACGAAGACCTAAGTTTTAGGCGTTTCGTCAACACCGTTTGCAAGCCTGATATTTTGCGCTCGAACATCCACTGGCAACCGCAAGTGGATTTTTTGGTGTACCAAGAATATGACGACTACTTCAACCTAGAAACCTTCGCCACTGCCAAAGCCACGCTAGAACGCAAAGCCCAAATCAGCATCGTCGATGCCCGCAAACTCACCCGCCACGGTACCGACCGTTTCCAATTCCTCAAGGACGGCAACTACGCCGACTATCTGCCCGAAGCCATCCGCACCCTAAAAAAAGCCGGACAAATCCCCCATCCCGCTACGTTATACGATGACGCGCTCATCACCAAAGTCAGCAAAGCCTTCAAGCAAGATATTAGTCTTTACAAATCCTTGTTTGGTACGGGGCATTTGCTGTTTTCATGAATTTTTACGTGCATGGAGCCGTTAAGAGATTTCAGGGTCGGTTTGAAACTTCATCTTCGGCATGCTAGAGCTAAAGAAGTATAAATTGATAAGGATTGCTTGTCGTTGGAGGATGCACAGTCCTTATCAGATTATTTGGAATTGGCTATATGCCAAAAGAAGAGGAGAAAGAGGTTGGGAGTCTCACTTTCTGGAAGACAAAAAAACGGGCGCATCATGCGCCCGTTTTTTTGCCAGATACTTCAGCAACGATTAGTCATGGTAAGCAGATTCGCCGTGTTCGGAAACGTCCAGACCGATACGTTCCACTTCTTCGCTAACCCGCAAGCCCATCACCATATCAACGATTTTGAAACCGATGAAAGCGACTGTACCGGACCAAATGATGGCGATACCGACACCCCAAGCTTGGTTGATGACTTGGGTCATAATGCTGTAGTCAGGGGCTACCGCGTTGGTGACATAATCCCATACGCCTGTGCCGCCCAGGGCAGGGCTAGCAACTACGCCAGTACCTAATGCACCGATGATACCGCCGACACCGTGGACACCGAAAGCGTCCAAGGAGTCATCGTAGCCCAACATGCTTTTCAGGCTAGTGACAGACCAGAAACAGATGGCACCGACCAACAAACCTAACAGGATTGAACCCATAGGGCCTGCCCAACCACACGCAGGAGTAATTGCAACCAAGCCAGCGATAGCGCCTGATGCACCACCTAACATACTAGGTTTGCCACGCATCAACCATTCTGCACCCACCCAAGACAAGGTCGCTGCCGCAGTGGCCAACAAGGTGTTGACGAACACTAAAGCTGCCAAGCCATTAGCTTCTAAGTTAGAACCGACGTTAAAACCAAACCAACCTACCCACAATAAAGAGGCTCCGACCATGGTCAAAGTAACGCTGTGTGGCGCTAAAGATTCTTTTTTGAAGCCCAAACGTTTGCCAACCATGATACAGCCGACTAAACCTGCGATACCTGCGTTAATGTGTACGACTGTACCACCAGCAAAGTCCAACGCGCCTTTTTGGAACAAAAAGCCTGCTGTGGCACCTGCGGTTTCAGCGGCTGCCGCATCAGTGTAAGCATCAGGGCCTGACCAGTACCAAACCATGTGCGCCATTGGCAGATAAGCAAATGTGAACCAAATCAACATGAAAACCAAGATGGCGGAGAATTTGACCCGTTCAGCAAATGCACCGACAATCAAAGCAGGAGTGATGCCAGCAAAAGTCAATTGAAAGGCAACATAAATGTATTCAGGGATATAGACACCTTTACTAAAGGTTGCTGCCATCGAATCCGGCGTGATGCCGCTTAGGAACATTTTGCTTAAGCCTCCGAAGAACGCATTGCCTTCCGTGAAAGCGACACTGTAGCCATAAACGGCCCACAAAATCGCCATCATGGAAAAGATCACGAACACTTGCATCAAGATGGACAACATGTTTTTGGCGCGAACCATACCGCCGTAAAACAAAGCCAAACCGGGGATGATCATCAAAATGACCAAAACGGTTGAAATCATTACCCAAGCCGTATCGCCTTTGTTAACAGTAGGCGCAGGGGAAGGGTCGGCAAAGCTTGCTTGGGCAAATGCCAGCAAAGCCAAGACTAAAAAAGTACCTAATAAATGTTTTTGTTGTTTCATATTCGCTCCTTAGCCTACAGTGCTTCATCGCCGGTTTCGCCAGTACGAATCCGAACAACCTGTTCTAAATTGGTTACAAAGATTTTACCGTCACCGATTTTGCCTGTATTGGCAGCTTTGGTAATCGCTTCAACAGCTGCGTCAACCAAGCTTTCACCCACCGCCACTTCAATTTTGGCTTTTGGCAAAAAATCAACCACGTACTCGGCTCCACGATAAAGCTCGGTATGACCTTTCTGACGACCGAAACCTTTAACTTCAGTTACGGTGACACCAGAAACCCCTATGTCTGAAAGTGCCTCACGGACATCATCCAGTTTGAATGGTTTAACAATTGCGGTTATCAGTTTCATTTCATCCTCTTTGCGTGTAGTAACTATGTCAATTTACTTAAAGCACGGACTGTGCCAAAAAAAAACCTTAATTAACACGCTTATTGTCTGGTTGTTAGTGCGTTTTGCACTATCAAAACGCACCAAATTGGTACTTGTTAGTGATTTTTGATTCAATAATGTGCGTTTGCTTTTGGGGTTGAGTATCGCCTAGGGCGCAACGGCAATCCGTGAGCTAAAGTCTGCGTTGTCAGAAAACTTTCAGTTAAGTGTTGTAAGCGTGTTTAATCGGTAGGGTTACTCACATCGGTATTGCTGGTGAAAACAGCATTGTCAGAATTGTCAGAAAGAATCTATAAAACAATCTATTGCCTAGGTTTTACCGATAGCAAACAAGATGTTGCTGTGCAACTTCTCTACAGTCTATAACCAATCCAATATAGACGATGAGGGCTGCGCGTCCTTCAAGGACGCGCAGTCCTTGCTACCGCCTTTTGGGACACATCAATTTATATCGTATTGGCTATAAACCAGCCAAAGTGGGTGTAATGGGCAACGGGGAAAATGCTGTCTGTAAGTAGGCCTTGAAAGCCCATCTAAAAATAGGTTTGGGTTGATGCGGGGAGGGGTTAACGGCTTGGTCGCCGCTAAATGTATCGGAAGGGGGCGGACACAAAAATACACCCGAAGGTGTATTTTTGTTTGGAGCAAGAAATGCCGTTTAGAATTTAACGGTCACATCAGTAGAGAACAAGAATTGGCTATCTTGGTTTTTACCGTCAAATGGCAATGAACCAGCCGTTGCGGCAGTGTCATCAACCCAGTCGTAACGGACGTTTGGACGTAGGCTCAACCATGATTTTGGTTTCCAAGTCACACCTGCTGTCACTTCATAGTAGCTAGCAGCAATGGCTGTTCCGGTTGGTGCGAAAGGACGGCCTGGCGCCCAAACTCTAAAGCCGTTTTGGTCGCGGAACCATTCACCACGCAAACCAACAGTCAATTGGTCGTTAATGTCATAGTACAAATGGCTGTTCACGCCGTACCATTCTGCATTGCCGCCACCTGCCAGAACGCCATCAGCAAAACCGTGGTCATGTTGCAAAACCAAGTGCGTTTTTTCGGTGATGTTGTGTTTCAACACGACGCTATACATGCTCCAATCGGCAGGATTAGTTTCGGACACAGCACCATAAGTGCCGCTGACGTTCAAGGATGTGCCGTTATCAGCCGTGAAAGTTGCACCCATCAAACCAGCCCAGTTGCCTAGCTGTGCATCAAAGTTGCCATCCCAGCCGCCAGTTTCACTACCGGAAACCACACCGCCCATGAATGACCAGTTCTTAGTGACCGCATAGTTGGCCATCAAGCCAGTGTGGGTGAACGGTTCGCCAAATTGCATGGTGTAAGCATGGCTGTAGAAAAAGTTGTCAGGTGCAGGAACAGTTTCATAGCCGATTGGCGTATAAAAGTGACCGACCTTAATGTTCAGGCCATTACCGATTGGCGCGTAAATTTCTGCATACGCTTGGGGAACTGCCAAACCGTAAAAACGGTTAGTGCCACTGCAAGTGTTATAACCAGAGCAATCACGCAACAAATCCAAATCCCAACCTGGGTTGTTGCCGGAATAAGCACCGTAAGCTTGCGTAAACGCGGCATCCGTACCGAACATCACGTCAAAACGTGCGCCGAAATCCCAAGCGCTGCCTTCTGTGGCTACAGCACGTTGGATATAAGCGTTCAATTGGTTTAATTGAAATTCACCAGAACGGTCGCCAAAAGTGACCGGGCCGTTATAGTTGTCAGCCGGATCAGTGGCATTGTAAGTGATACCCGCATTCGCCCATGCACCAGCAGTAAAGCCGTAATGCTTGATTTCTTCGATCAGGCCCTCAGAAGCCAAAACAGGTGAAACCCCAATTACGGACAACACGCCACCTGCAACCATGCAAATAACCTGATTTTTCTGTCTTGAGATACTTTTCATTTTTTAATCCCCTTTAACAAGGTCTGAATATTAGATTTGTTGCAAATTCGCAACGCTTTTAGTATTTCAGCATAAAACACTGATTTTTAACAAGCAGTAAATATGCCATAAATACTATTTCAATTAAATCATAATCTTAGTAAATTAAGTCTTGTGAATAATTACCAAAATTAGTTCATTGTGGTGCAAATAATAATTTTTTGTACCATTTTTGTGCGTCAGATAGTTGCAAAATAACTACATAAGCAACAAAAATGTACTATAAACAAAAGCTTGCGCAACATTATCTATAAGGCAACAACATTCACCAAGCTAACAAGAATCGGCTATTCCTATTGATCTCATTAAAGTTATAGGCCGGAAAATATTTTTATTGGCTAACCCGATAAAAAAAATGTTATCGTTATGAGTGTCCGGCATGGCAATGCTGGCTTAAATAATAACCATAACAGGAGACAAACGATGTCTGTAGAAAATGTACTGAAAATGATCCAGGAAAATGACGTGAAATTCGTCGATTTCCGTTTTTGTGACACCCGTGGCAAAGAACAACACGTCACTTTCCCTGCCCACTCTATTGATGAAGACACGTTCGAAGAAGGCAACATGTTCGACGGCTCTTCCATTGCTGGTTGGAAACACATTAACGAATCCGACATGATTTTGATGCCAGACCCATCAACGGCTGTCATGGATCCTTTTTATGACGACAACACCCTGATCATCCGTTGCGACATCATCGAACCTAAAAACATGCAAGGTTACGAGCGCGACCCACGTTCTTTGGCAAAACGCGCCGAAGCTTACCTGAAATCTACTGGTATCGCTGACACTGCTTTCTTTGGCCCTGAAAACGAATTCTTCATTTTTGACGACATCCGTTGGGGCGCTGACATGAGCGGCTCCTTCTTCAAAATCGACTCACAAGAAGCAGGCTGGAACTCAGAAAAAGTGTTCGCAGACGGCAACATGGGTCACCGTCCTGGTATCAAAGGCGGTTACTTCCCCGTCCCACCTGTCGATTCTTTCCAAGACATGCGCTCAGCCATGTGTTTGACTTTGGAACAATTCGGCATGATCACCGAAGTTCACCACCACGAAGTGGCGACTGCGGGCCAATGCGAAATCGGCGTAAAATTCAACACCTTAGTGAAAAAAGCGGACGAAGTGTTGGGCTTGAAATATATCGTTGCCAACATTGCCCACGCGTATGGCAAAACAGCAACCTTCATGCCTAAACCTATGGTTGGCGACAACGGTAGCGGTATGCACGTCCACCAATCCTTGGCTAAAGACGGTGTCAACCTGTTCTCAGGCGACTTGTACGGCGGCTTGTCAGAAACGGCTCTGTACTACATCGGCGGTATTATCAAACACGCCAAAGCCCTGAACGCCTTCACCAACGCTTCAACTAACAGCTACAAACGTCTGGTCCCTGGCTTTGAAGCCCCTGTTATGTTGGCTTACTCAGCCCGTAACCGTTCAGCGTCTATCCGTATCCCATTCGTTGCCAACCCACGTGGCCGCCGCATCGAAGTCCGTTTCCCTGACTCCACTGCGAACCCATATTTGGCATTCTCTGCCATGTTGATGGCTGGTTTGGACGGCATCCAAAACAAAATCCATCCAGGTGAAGCGATGGACAAAGACTTGTATGACTTGCCACCCGAAGAAGAAAAAGCCATCCCACAAGTTTGCCACGCTTTCGACCAAGCCTTGGATGCGTTGGACAAAGACCGTGAGTTCTTGACTCGTGGCGGTGTGTTCACTGATGACGTGATCGACGGCTACATCGACCTGAAAATGCAGGAAGTGACTCGTCTGCGCATGAGCACCCACCCTGTTGAGTATGACATGTACTACAGTCTGTAAGCTTTAAGCCTGTTCCATACAGGCTCAGACTTACCCAAGACCCCGCAAGTTTACTGGCTTGGCGGGGTTTTTTTATGCCCTGAGTTTGTAATAGGGTTGTCAAAAGTCACGCGTCTAAAAATCGTATGGAAAGGGTAACAAGCCTGTTCTATCCGTGAAATTCAGATGCGGGCTGGGCTTCTGCTCGCCTTTAATGTTTTTGCGTTTTTTGGAGAGGTTGAAACGTTTGGGACGGAGTTGCAAACTCCGTCCCGCTGAGTTATTCGGTACGCTCGTTCCCAAGCTCTGCTTGGGAATGCCGTTTGGGAAGCTCCTGCTTCCAGAATTAACGAAGCAGGAACTTCGAAGACTTGGGTTCCCAAACTGGAGTTTGGGAACCAGAAAAATTGCCAATCCCGAAAACCCATGCTTGAACAGGGCGATAATATACGGCATGTTGTTGCAGGGAAACCTCGTATTCCGTTTTGCTCTATACGGGGCCACTCGTTGGTCAAATGATGAGTTGGGTACGATTAAAGGTCAGCAATCAGTGTCTCGACACCTGTAATCATAGCGGCAGCATCGTGTTCGGTATATTGACCCCAGTCTCCATGCGCCGCCTTGTTACCGATTTCTGCCCACGCGGTGATCTGCTTTTGTTTAGCCATGTTAAACGCTCCTGCCTTGCATAGCTCTGCATTCATTCGGTCAAGTTTTCCCTCTGCGATGTCGAATTTTCTAACAAGGTCTTTCAGGGCGGACTCAAGAGACACCCTTGCCAGAATACATGCGGGATCTTTGTACCCAGCGTGAAGAAGCTCTTTCGCTTGGGTCATTGCGTCAGCCAACACCTCTGCTTTAGCCAAAGTGCAGATGTTGAAAAGGTAGCCACCCTCGTAGTCTTCGCGTGCTGCTTTAAAAATCCCGTAACTGTCGTGAAAACTGGATTCCGAACCATCAAAGCTACCGTAGTGAGCCGCGAAATTTTGGTAATGAATGCTGCTTTCGCGAAACGTGCGCTGTAGAAGGTTTAGGACATTGGTTGCCCATTCCTTATAGAGTTCTGATGGGACTATGTAGTAGCGCATTCCGTATTCATTCGACATGAAGTCATCAATAATCTTTGCTCCAATCACTCCGTCAGCTTTTTGCTGAAGTTCTTGGAAGCGACGAGTGACGATGGGGTCTAGACGCATACATTCTCCGCGAGGTTCTATGGTGAATAACATGAATTTGACATCATAAATGCCGCAAAACAACACGTCATTTATTATCCCAATTCGATTTTTAAAATTTAAAAACTAATATATGCAATAGGTCGGCGATATATTGCCTTGCCCAAATAAATTCGGTTTGGCGGCGTGCATCAGCAAGCCTTCAATCCGGTAGCCTAGTTATCGGCTAAGCCGCCAGATTCTAGTGATTTGCTTACTTAATTGGTAGTGAATTTCTCACACTTGGGGCATTTTCAGTGAAATATTTTTCGATGGTTTTCGTGGCTTTTTCGTAAAGCACTACATTTGAGAGGAATTTACGGATTTGATGATGGGGTAGGAGCGGGCCATGCACGCGAACGAAGGCTTAACTTCTTGGGGAAATGTCGTTTGTTGGGATATGTCGTCGCGGGCGTGGCCCGCTCCTACTGCGAATCTTTACGAGGATGGTCAGCCGATAAATCACAACGCCGCCCTAACACAGCGCAAAATCTCATAAGAATATTGCCCTTCAAACTGTTCAAACACAGGCTTTAGGGCATTTTTTTGGCTTTCCGGTAAGGCCAGAATGGCGGCTTGGATGTGTTCGATTTCGGTTTCCGGCAAGTCCACGACATCATTTAACAACACTAAACCTTGTTCTAAAGACTGCGCCAAATGGGTGTAGATGGTGCTTTCTTTCAAGGTGCGTTTGCTGGCGATTTGCGCGACGGAAAAGCCTAAGCGGAACAAGTTGAGGGTTTCGCTGACGGTGTCGGCCAAGTCATCGTCGTGGTCGGCAAAGCCTTGGATGACTTCTAAAAATGCTTCGCCGTATTGCTCCAGTTTGCGGGTGCCGATGCCGGAAATTTGCGCCATTTCGCGCAGGTTGGCGGGTTTGGCCTCCATCATGGCCATCAGGGTTGCGTCATGGAAAATCACATACGGCGGCACGTCTTGGAGTTCGGCGATTTGTTTGCGTTTGGTGCGTAAGGCTTCCCAAAGCGAAGTGCTGCCGCCCTCAGGTTTAGTGGTTTTGCTGGCTTTGATTTTGATGGGTTTGACATCTTTGCGCAGCATCAATTTGGCTTCGCCGCGCAACACCGGGCGGCAGCTTTCGGTGAGTTGCAACGCGCCGTAGCGGTCAAAATCGACGCTGACCAAGCCACGGGCGACCAATTGCCGGAACACTGAATGCCATTGTTGTTCGTCCAAATCCTTGCCGATACCGAAAGTGGACAGTTCGTGATGCCCGAATTGGCTGATGCGCGGCGTGTTTTTGCCCAGTAGCACGTCTATCAGGTAGCCCACGCCAAAGCGTTGTTGGGTGCGGTAAATGCACGATAAGGCTTGTTGTGCCACTAAGGTGCCATCCCAGGTTTGCACGGGTTCCAGGCAGGTATCGCAATTGCCGCAGGGCTGTTCGAGGGTGTCGCCAAAGTAGCTTAACAGGCTTTGGCGGCGGCAATTGACTTGTTCGCATAAGGCCAACATGGCATCGAGTTTGTGGAATTCGACGCGTTTGTGTGCCTCGTCGGTTTGCGATTCGGCGAGCATTTTCCGCAAGGTGATGACATCTTGCAGGCCATACGCCATCCAGGCATTGGCGGGTAAACCATCACGCCCGGCGCGGCCTGTTTCTTGGTAATAGGCTTCGACGCTTTTGGGCAAATCCAAATGCGCGACAAAGCGCACGTTGGGTTTGTCGATGCCCATACCAAAGGCAATGGTGGCGACGATCACCAAGCCTTCTTCCATCAAGAATCGGTGCTGGTTTTGTTGGCGTACGTCATTGCCAAGGCCCGCGTGGTAGGGCAGGGCGCGGATGCCTTTGGTGTTTAGCCACACCGCCGTTTCTTCGACTTTTTTCCGTGACAGGCAATAGACAATGCCCGCATCGCCCGCATGTTCGGCACGGATAAAATCCAGCAATTGTTGGCGGGCGTTTTGTTTTTGGACGATGCGGTAGCAGATATTCGGGCGGTCAAAACCGCTTTGGAATAAGGGCGCGTTTTCCAGGCCTAAGCGCACCGTGATTTCTTGTCGGGTGCGTTCATCGGCGGTGGCGGTCAGGGCGATGCGCGGAATGTCGGGGAAGCGCTCATGGAGCATCGACAATTGCAAATAATCGGCCCGGAAATCATGGCCCCATTGTGATACGCAATGCGCTTCGTCTATGGCAAACAGGGCGATTTTGATCCGGGAAAACAGGGCGCGGGTGTGCTCGCCCGCCAAACGTTCCGGGGCGACATACAATAAATCCAATTCGCCCGCGAGCAATTGCTGCTCAATGCGCCGGGCTTCCGGTGCCGCCAAGGTGGAATTTAAAAACGCCGCTTTCACGCCCAATTGCAATAAGGCGTTGACTTGGTCTTGCATCAGGGCGATCAGGGGCGATACGACAATGCCCACGCCCGGTCTGAGCAAGGCCGGGATTTGGTAGCACAAGGATTTGCCGCCGCCTGTGGGCATCAGCACCAGCGCATCTTGGCCTGCCAATATTTGTTCGATGATGGCCTGTTGCTGGCCCCGGAAGCGGTCATAACCGAACACGGTTTTTAAGGTTTGCAACGGTGTGCCGGGTAGGTTGCCAGTCATAGGTCCAGAAAGGGTGTCAGGTGAAAAAGATTTAAATTTTAACACATCGGATGATGCTAAAAATGGGGTGGTGTGGCTTTGCAGGCCAATTGCTATGTTGGTTTGGTGCAATGAACTCCCTCTCCCTCCGGGAGAGGGTTGTGGTGAGGGGATCAAAAAGAAATGTCTCATCAACAAATTCCGTTAAGCAAAGTAGGAGCAGGCCATGCCTGCGACAAACAAGGTCGGGTTCCATCACGTCAATCATGTTCGCGGGCATGGCGCAGCTCCTACAATAGATTCCCCCTCATTTAATTATATGCGCTTGTTCTGTAAGTCTTCGGGCAAGACTGTTTGTCCTGTTGCCAAAGCTAAGGATAGAAAATGGTAGAATGTGCGGACAGGCGTTGCCTCCTTTTCCATCATTTCATCTATCAAAATCAGCACCCTCAAATGAACACCCAAACGGATAGCAAAATAGAGCACATTTGCCATTGCAGCGGTACGACCAGCAGCCAGATCATCAAATTGCTTAACCAGGGCTACAGCAGCCTGGAAGAAATTACCCGCATGACTGGGGCTGGCGCAGGTTGTGGCGGTTGTGAGCAGCGTTTGTGCGACTTATTGGCTGGCGAATTGCCCAGCCATTCAGACAATTTTAGCCCAAACCTTTAGATTTTTATGAGCCAACGCGTTGCCGTCAACAGTTTTAAATTAGTGTTCGGTTTATGCCGCCTGATTTACCGCCATCCTTCTTTATTATTACTGGGTTTGTTGGTCGGTGCCGCTGATCGGGCTTACGAAACCTACGTTGCCCGCCCTGCGTTGCTGTACCAAGGCGAACCCCACGCCATCCATTGGCAAAATCCTGATACTTGGTTCCGGGTGTTGCGTAACCACGGTTTTTTGGTGGGTTATTCGGATGTGCGCGGCAATCCGCTGTGGGTCGAATACGCACTGACAGCTGTGCCTGAAAACACGCCGTCTTTAAAACGCCCTAGCCGCTTCACTACTGATTGGCGTAGCCTGAACCGTCTGAGCCATGAAAGTTACCAAAAAAGCGGCTATGACCGTGGCCATATGGCACCGAACTACGCCATCAGCCGTTTATATGGCGCGGCAGGCCAAGCGGACAGTTTCTTGTTGACCAATATCACACCGCAAAAAAAGAACTTGAACCAAAAATTGTGGGAGCGTTTGGAAGAGGTGGAAATTGGTACATTCGCCCCGGCCATGGGCAAAATTTGGGTGCTGACCGGGCCCGTGTTTACCGGATCGGTGGAGCGGCTGAGTTCTGATTGGAAAGTGGAAATCCCCGATGCGTTTTTCAAAATTTATATCACCGACACCGCCCCACCCAATCAGCCGCAAGCCTTGGCGTTTTTAATGCCCCAATCCGTCAACGGCAAAGAACCATTGGCCCAATTTGTGACGAGCATTGATGACATAGAAGCGCAAACGGGCTTGGATTTTTTTGCCGATTTGGAGGACGATGTGGAAAATGCCGTTGAAGCTAGCGTTGACCCGCAAGCTTGGCAATTGGAAGCGGTTAGCCATTTGCCGCCGCGTTATTGATCTTAAAAATATAACAATCAAGAGGAAACACTATGGACACATCACTCTCCAAACTCCGCTGGGGCATACTCGGTGCGGCCCGTATCAACGAACGCCTGATGCCTGCCATTGTTGAAGCATCCAATGCCGAACTGGTGGCGATTGCCAGCCGACGCGCAGGTGCGGCGGCGCAAACCTTAGACAAATACGCACCCGGCCAAGTGGGTGTCAAAACCTACGAAGCACCAGAAGCGTTGCTGGCAGATGAAAATGTGCAAGCCGTGTACATTCCGCTGGCCAACCACGAACACGCCGAATGGACATTACGCGCGATTGAAAGCGGCAAACATGTGTTATGCGAAAAGCCGATGGCCTTGGGTGTATCCGACCTTAAAGCCATCCAGGCCGCAGCCGGACAACATAACGTCAAAGTCATGGAAGGTTTCATGTACCGTTTCCATCCGCAACATGCGCGGGTTATGCAACTGATTGAATCGGGGGTATTGGGCGAAATCCGCTCGGTGCGTTCCAATTTTTCTTTCATGATGCGCCCGGAACGCGTGTACCGCCTGCAAGAACCGATTAGCCGGGGCGGCGGTGCGATGTGGGACATCGGCTGTTATGCCATCCACACGCTACGGATGTTTTTTGGCCACGAGCCATTATCTGCCACCGCATTCACCCAGTTGATTGACAGTGGCGCAGACATTGCCGCCAGCGGCGTGTTGGATTTTGGTGAAGGCAAATTCGCCCAGTTTGATTTCAGTTTTGCCCGTGCGCGGCGTTGTGAATATGAAATCATCGGCACGAAAGGCGGCTTAAAATGCCATGTGGTTTGGCAATTGCCGGGCGATGTGCCTGTGTTGACGTGGTGGACGGATGACGGCAAGCAAACCGAAGAACGTTTGCCGGCCCATAACCATTTCCGTTTAGAAGTTGAACATTTCAGCCAAGCGGTGTTGGATGATACCGCGCTTAAATTGACTTTAGACGATGCCTTGAGCAATTGCCGGACAATTTTGGCGGCTTTGCAATCGGCGCAAGAGGGAAGGGCGGTCAGGTTGGCGGAAATATAGCCAATCCGTCATAAATTGATGACATTCACAAGGGGGGGACTAGAACTGAAGTGTCATAAGCTGATGTAAGGCTTGGACGATGCAGACCTTCCAGGTTTTAGAAACCTGGAAGGTCTAGTGTTAAGCGAGCCTACAAGCCGTGGCTTAAACCACCACAAAATCAGCGTTGGTCATGGCCAAATTCACGCCCAAGGTAGCGACCTGCACCGCCGCACCCGCGCCGTTGCCATCGGCATCATAAAACAACGCGCCCGTGGCCTTATTGTAGACAATGAAGTCATTGGCATCCGCCGCCGCTGCGCCTATTTTTAAGAAAGCCGCGTTCAATACGCCCGTTGCCGTCAACTTGGTGAAAATGGCGTTTTCCAATTGGATAGTGTCGTCAATGACGTTGAAGTCGGTGATTTTGTCAAGGTTGGCAGTTAAGGCCGTGTGGAAGCGGAACATGTCTTTTCCCGCCCCGCCTGCCAACGTGTCGTTGCCTAGGCCACCGATGAGGGTGTCATTGCCCAAGCCACCTACCAACACGTTATTGGCCGTGTTGCCGGACAAGATGTTGGCCAAATCATTGCCTGTGCCGTTGCTGGCTGTCGTGCCGATCAGGAATAGGTTTTCGACATTGGCGGGCAGGGTGCGGCTGGCCGGGGTGTAGACCGAATCCGTGCCGCCGCCGCTGGCTTCGGTTACGGTGTCGGCGGCCACGTCAGCGACATAGACATCATTGCTTGTCCCGCCCACCAACACATCATTGCCGCTGCCACCATCCAGACGATCATCACCGTTGCCGCCATTTAGGGTGTCATTGCCGCTGCCGCCGTAGAACATGTCATTGCCAGCCGTGCCGTTCATGGTGTCGGCATTAGCCGTGCCTGTTTTCACTACACCCACTATGCCGCTCGCTGCGCTAGTTTTACTTTCTGAGTAGCCGCCGCCATCGGTGTAGCTTGCAGTCACGGTAACAGTTTTGCCGACATCGCTGGCTTTCAATAGGTAAGTACCGCTTGTACCTAAAACCATCGTCCCAGTTTTCCAAGTGTAAGTGACCGCCCCCAAACCATCGGCATCCGCTAGGGTATTGGTGGCGGTCAGGGTTTGGCCTTGGGTGGCGAAGCCGCTGATGCTGACATTGCCCGTGGGGGCATGGTTGCTTTGCCCGACATTGACGGTCAACAGTCGGGTCGTGGTGTCAATGTCCACGCCGCCGTTCGCCGTGCCACCATCGTCCTGCACCTTAAAGCCGATCTTGGCATATTGGCTGCCACTTGCCCCTGCCGCCGGGTTAAATTGCAGGAAGCCCGCGCTGATTTGGGTCACTGACACTACTTGGTTTAAGGCCACGGCGTTGCCAGCCAGCGTCAGGCTGCCTGCCGTCGGCAATTGGCTGATGATGACATTTTTCAGGCTATTGGCCGGGCCATCATTCGGGTCAGTGTAGCCAAAATCGGCTATTTTTAAGGTGTATGCGGTGTCTATCGGTGTGTTGACGGTTTTGTCGGCGCCCATCGGCGCGTCGTTGACGGACACTAGGCTGACGGTACTGGTGTGCGTGCCTGTCAAAGCCCCGCCACTGCCTTGGCCGCCGCTGTTGCCATCGCTGGCTGTCCACTCCAGCACCACTTTACTGGGCAACACGCCCGCGCTGTTACGGTAAGTGACATGCTGTAGGACATCATTGACTAAAGTGGCGGTGGCGGGCGTGCCAAAACTGGTGAAGTTGAAGGCCAGTTTCCCGTTACCCACGCTGTAAGTGCCGAAACTTTCCCCATTGGCCAGTAAGTTGTTCTGGTAGACGGTAAACAACGTACTAGTGCCGTTCAATCCCAACACATCGTCATTGACTGCTCCGCCTTGGCGGGCCACGCTGACACTGGCTCCGGCATAGTTGTCGCCGAGTTCGGCATCGGCTAGTGCCAGTGCATAATCGACAGTTATGGCTGCCCCGTTTTCAAAGTAGGAGGGAGGGTTGCCAGAATGGGTAGCTAGACTACCATCAGGGTTATAGCGTACCAGGGCAAAATTATCATTGCTAGTGCCCGCCACAGCAATCAAACCATCTTTTTGAATAGTGACGGAATATCCAACATCATCGCCCCCAAAATCGGTGGTGAGTTTACCGTTGCGCAAAAAACTACTATCCAAGCTACCATCAGGATTGTAGCGCACTAGTGCGAAGTTACTGTAGCCGCCGTTAACGCTTAAACCCGCCACCAAAATTTTGCCGTCGGCCTGCACGATGACAGAACGGCTAGCATCGTATGAAGAACCGATAGCAGTGGTGAGCTTGCCGTCGCCAGAAAAGCTGCTGTCCAGACTGCCGTCGCTGTTATAACGTGCCAAAGCAAAGTCACTGTTATTACCGTTTGAGCTATAACCCGCTACTAGGATTTTGCCGTCGGCTTGAACTGTGACGGACTGTCCATGATCATCAGAAGAACCGATAGCGGTGGTGAGCTTGCCGTCGTTAGAGAAGCTGCTGTCCAGGCTGCCATCCGAGTTATAGCGCACCAGCGCAAACTCACTACGGCTACCGCTCCAGCTCTCGCCCGCCACTAAGATTTTGCCGTCCGATTGGACAGTAACGGACTGTCCATGATCACCAGAAGAACCGATAGTGGTGGTGAGCTTGCCGTCGCTAGAGAAACTGTTGTCCAGGCTACCATTCAAGTTATAGCGTGCCAGTGCAAACTCATTACGGCTACCGTTCCAACTCTCGCCCGCCACTAAGATTTTGCCGTCCGTTTGGACTGTGATGGACTGTCCGTTATCATCATAAGAACCGATAGGGGTAGTGAGCTTGCCATCACCGGAAAAACTGCTGTCCAGGCTACCGTCTGTGTTGTAGCGCACAAGCGCGAAATCACGGTTAACACCGTTATCGCTCTCGCCCGCTACCAAAATTTTGCCATCGGCCTGAACAGCAACGGAGTTGCCAACATCATAGTTAAAACCAATGGCGGTGGTAAGCTTGCCGTCGCCTGAAAAGCTACTGTCTAAGCTGCCGTTGGCGTGATAGCGCACCAAAGCGAACCCAGAGTTACTCCCGCCCGCCACCACCAGCTTGCCATCGGCTTGGACAGCGACAGAATAGCCAGCAGCACCAACATCCCCGCCAAAATCGGTAGTCACAATGCCCTGAAAATTGGAACCAAACACCGGGGCAGTATTCACGCCATCGGTTTGTGCCATCCAAGTGGCCGCCCAGTCCAGCCCGGCGGCGGTGTTGGTTTTTTTGCTCATCTCATCACCTGTGTGTTTGAATGTAAAAATCGCCATGCCCTTTGGCCCAATCCGTAAATAGGGCGAAAGCACGGCTATTGATTAAGCCTGCATCCCCACAAAAGCCACTCCAGAAGACATGCAGCGCTTGTTAGGCCGCTGACAACCGCCTCAATCTGTGTAGCTTTCGCAGAAATGCAGGGAAGTTGCCTGCTATTGATTGTAGGCTTAGGTATGCACCCAATCGGCATAACCTATTCGTTACCTTAAAGCGGATGGGATTTTAGAGGATTTGGGCGAATAAATAACTGTGTGAATATTTCACACCATTGGCAAAAAGCCAGGTGATTTGTCCGTAACCGCCTAATTGCCAGACTGTTTTGTGTTTTCCAACAGGTAAAAGATAAAAGGCCGAAGGTGGAAAATGACCTAAAAAACCCAAAAACTCCCGCATCAGACAGGCAACGTTTGCCACGCCATCGATAAGATTAATATCTGGCAGGTTTCTTGTGCTCCAGAGGGTATTGAAACCTGCCAAATCTGTACGGTTTCGACAATTTCCATTCGGCAAGTTATTGTTAGGTCATGCTTTGGTGTTCCACCATTGCAACGCACTTAAAGCCGCCAACATCAAAAATGCCACTAACGTCCAAGATGGCATACTCAATCCTAAAAACACCCAATTCACTTCCGCGCAATCGCCTGAACCATTCAGCATCAATTTGATGGTGGCCGAGAGCGGGAAATTTTGGAACACATATTCCAGACCAGGGCCGCATTCGGGCACTTTGTCGGGCGGCAAATGCTGTATCCAAATATGCCTGACGGATACCGCCCCGCCACATAAGGCCAACACCGCACCGGCTATCGCGTAGCGTTTGATGCCTGCCGATGCCGGATTATGCAGGGTTGCGGCCAAAAAGCACAGGCCTGTCAATAAGATGCCGATACGCTGGGAAATGCACAGCGGGCAAGGCTCTAAGCCATCGACAAATTGAAAATACGCACCCATGCCCAACAAGGACACGCACCCTAAAAAGCCCCAGAAAAACCAGATTCTGGGCGTAAATTTGATTGATTCCAACATATTTTGTTTTCCAAAAGCCACGTTAAAAATGCAAATAGTGTAACATCGCCAAGCCCGCCCCACATCGTGGGATTTGGGATTATTTCACGCTAAGCCGCATTACAATAACCCATTTGTCCGCCTTGAATTTTTTCATGAAAGCCATTCCCGAACTGACCGCCTTATTGGCTAACTGCGACAGCCTTGAATTGTTGCAAGGTTTCTTAGCCTTATTTGATGACCATGCCTTGTATTGTGTCGATGCCCGGCAACAGATTGTGTATTGGAGCCAAGGCATGGAGCGGGTGACGGGCTTGTTTGCCGCCGATAGGCTGGGAAAGCCCTGTTTGCCGGATTTGGTGATCGGCCACGATGAAGAAGGCCAGATGCTCAATTTATTTAATAAAGTGGTACTGAAAAAATCTACGCAAATACTGCCTGATGCCGATGGTGGAATGCGCTTAGGTTTGGGGTTGTTGGCGCAATGCCCGAATCTGGACACAGGCGAGATGCCTACAAAAATTAAGAAAAATGCCAAACAAAATTTCTATGGCATCATCAGCCGTTCGCCCGCCATGCAGGCCGTGTTCCAGATTATCGAAAACGCCGCCGAAACGACTGCCACGGTGTTGGTGCGCGGTGAGAGCGGGGCGGGCAAAGAGTTGGTCGCCCGCGCCATCCATCAATTGAGTAGCCGCCGCAACGCGCCGTTTTTGGCGATCAATTGCGCGGCCTTGTCGAGCAGCTTATTGGAAAGTGAACTGTTCGGCCATGTGCGTGGCGCGTTCACGGGTGCGGTCAAGGATCATAGCGGCTTGTTCCAACGGGCGCATGGCGGCACTTTGTTTTTGGATGAGGTCGCCGAATTGCCATTAGAGTTGCAAGCCAAATTGTTGCGGGTGATTCAAGAGCGCAATTACATTCCGGTTGGTGGAGACCGCTCAATCAGCGTTGACGTGCGTTTGGTCGCCGCCACGCACCGCTCTTTGCGCGAGCAAGTCAAAAAAGGCGAATTCCGCGAAGATTTGATGTATCGGCTGCGGGTTGTGCCGATTTTTATTCCGCCGCTGCGTGAACGCCGCGAAGATGTCAGTGTTTTGCTTTGGCATTTCATCAATCTGCATAACGGTGAAAACTTGCGCAAAATCGACAAAATAGACCCGTTAGCGATGAAAGTTATGCTTGATTACGCTTGGCCCGGTAATGTCCGTGAACTGCATAATGTCATTGAATATGCGTTTGCGGTTGGGCGCGGTACGACGCTACGGCTGTCTGATTTGCCGCCAGAATTTCGTGAATTGCCTGTTATTGAACGTCCTTTGCCTGTCACACGGGCGGTGTTATCCGCCGAACAGGAAGCGGCTGCGATCCGCCAAGCCCTGGAGCAAAGTGGCGGCAACATTAACCAAGCCGCCGAATTGCTAGGCTTTAGCCGCGCCACGTTTTGGCGTAAGCGTAAGTTGTATGGCGTGTAGTGGAAGTGACATATAAACCGCTAACATTTGTCCACGAAAGACACGAAAATCACGAAAAAAAAACAATAAAACTATGGTTTTGTATGGTTTTTTTATCTTTCGTGGACAAGGCTTTTAAAGGTTACGGAATGGGTTACAAACCCATTCCGGCAAGAGGTTCATGCTTTTTCGTGTCTTTCGTGTTTTTCGTGGACAAGGTTTTTTATAAGCCTGTTCCGGCAAGATATTTTGAGCTTTCAAAATCCTTACTTCATTTTCATTTGCCAATCTTCAACCATCCCCCGTACATGCACTTCACGTTGTGGCAGTGGGATTTCGATGTGGTTTTCGCGCAGCGCACGTTCCAGGCGCAGGTGCAAATCGTGGATGACTTGCAGGCGGTGGGACATTTCGCTGACGAACACGCGCACGGAGAAATTCAGCGCACTGTCGCCAAAACCATTTAACAGCACCGATGGTTCCGGGTCGGCTAAAACCAGTGGCGTATTGCGGACAGTTTCGAGCATGAGCTGATGGGCGTGTTCAATGTCCGTGCCGTAAGCGACACTGACTGGAATGACCACGCGGGTGATTGCGTCGCTGAGCGTCCAGTTTACCAGTTCGTTGGTGATGAAAGTTTTATTGGGTACGATCAATTCTTTTTGGTCCCAATCAATAATGGTGGTGGCCCGCATTTGGATGCGGCTGACTTTGCCCGTGACCGCGCCAATGGTTACGGTGTCACCGACGCGGATAGGCCGCTCAAACAGCAAGATGATGCCGGACACCAAGTTGGCGAAAATTTCCTGCAAACCAAAACCTAAGCCCACGCTGAGTGCCGCCACCAACCATTGCACTTGTGTCCAACTGCCGCCCAATTCGTTGGTGAAACACAAAAATCCTATTGAAATCAGCAAGTATTTGGCGAGTTTGTTGATCGCGTAACGGCTGCCTGCTTCTATGGTCAGGCGGCGGAACAGCAAAATTTCCATCAAACCGGAAAAATTCAGCACCGATACGATAGTCACAAACACATACATGCCCGCAAACAGCAAGTTGGTCATCGTGACGTTCTGGGTAGTTTCCTCGCCATCCACCGTGACTTGATGCTCCCATAATTTAATATCATCCAAAAACGAAAATGCCGGGAAAATGTTTTTCCAAATCAACCAAATGCCCACAATGAGCGTCAAACTGATAAACACATTCAGTAATTTGATGGTTTGCGCGTTGATTTTGGGGATGTCGATGAGCGGCTCCTCAACAGGCACAATCGGTTCTTCACTGGTATGGGTTTTTTCCGGGGCAGTAGCGGCTTTGCGTTTTTGCCGGGCATTTTCAATCGCTAATTGCCGGTTGACCAAGGTTAGCCAACGGAACACCAGTTCATGTGTCACCACCATCAAAAATATCAGGCGCAAGGTAATGATGAGTTTTTGTTGTAACTCCAACGCGCTCAGATAATAGCCTGCCACGGCAAAGCCGATGATGATAAGCGGCAAGGCCATTACCGCCGGATACCAAAAATACCGTGATTGGTTAAGCCAACCTTCGGGATTGGCTGTGATGGTTTGCTGTAACAGGCCGCGCTGGGGATGCAGGATCATCGCCAAAAATACGGTCATCGCCACCATGCTGATGATTAACGCCAAGCGGCCTATATTGTCGCCGTATAAGGAAACGCTGGAAGCTCCGGTGCAATTGATTAGGAACACGCCGGGCACAGCAATGAAACGCAGCCAGGCGATTTGTTTGCGTAACAGATTGGCCGTTTCGGTTTGCCATTGGAAATGTTTTCTGGCGATGCCTAAGGGTGCAAACAATCGGTAGAAAAATTGTAGGAAAAACAGCGGGATGGCGGCAGCATGAAAACCTGCCCCCACGGCTTTGCTGAATTCATCGGCAGACAATACGTTGCTTAAAAACCAGCCCCAATAGTAAAACAGTAAAGGCAAGGGCAGGGTGAGCAGCAGCAAAAGCCCTAGTGCCTGTAAGGTGTAGATAAATTGGTCGTTATAAAATTTGCCGACTTGTTCGGAAATTTGGTTGAGCTGGGTTTTGCTCCACCGTTGGCAAGCCACTAAGGCCAATAAGCTGACGATGCCTAAGAACGCCCGGAAGGGGTTGTAATACAAGGATTTTAACGTGTCTTTAATCACCCGCGCCCAATTGAACGGGGACAGTAGCCATTGTGTGGCATGGTACAGCCCCGGCAAAAATTCGGCATTGAGCGGTTCGGAACTCGGGACCCACAGTAAACGCTCATCCAAAAACGCGGCGAATTTATTGGCTTGGACGAGCATTTGCTGTCTGGCAAAATCAAAATCACCGAGCGCACGCAAAAAAGTGTCGTCCGTCACCGTCAATTTATTCAGCAATTCTTTTTGGCTGTTCATCAACACACGCAATTCCGCTTGGATCATCATGCGTTGGTCGGCTGGCAAGGTTGCGGCCACTTGGGTTTTCATGATGTTCTGCAATTCATGATCGACATCAGCCAGTTTTTTTAATTTATCTTCCAATTTAAACAATTGGAGGCTGGTCATGGCCGTTTCGCTTTGGACGGTTTCCGATTGCACATCCCAATTGTCGGCCAATAAATTGCGCCGCTGTTCACGCAAGATTTTGCCTAAAGCCGGGCTTAAACCTGCCAAGCTGATTTTTTTCTCGGCGCTTTTAAAGTCGGCCTCAATGCCACTGAGCTGGGTTTCGAGTTTGTTTTTTTGTTCGTTATAGCTGTCGATTTTTGCGGTGGTGGCTTGTAAGTCTTTGCTGAACTGGATATTTTCGCGGGTCAGGGTTTGGATGACCAGATGTTTGCCGGATAACTCCTTTTCGGCCTGGCTCAATGCGTCTTGGGCTTCTTTGGCGGCTTGTTGCCTACGTCCGGCCAGGACTGTTTCGATTGCGGCAACCATGGGAGCCAACAGGTTTTTTTGCGCGTCCAATTGTTGATATTGGGCTTTTAACAAATCAACGCGGATCGGGTTGCTGATGGCTTCAATGTCGAGCATTTTTAATTCGGCAGTCCGTGCGTCCGTTAAAGACCTTAAAGAAACTTGTTCGGCTTCGGTTTCGACTTTGGCTCCTGTGGATGTTGGGGCAGCCAATTTTTGCTGGGTCTTTTCAAGGTCTTGTTGGGCATTTAGGGTTTCTTGGCGGATCAGTTGTGGACGGCTGGTCTGCAAGTTCAAGTCGTTTTCAAACTTTTTCAATTGCTCGTCAAGATTGCTGATTTTTTCTTTTTCGATAATCAGGCGTTGTTCGAGTTCTGCCGTCACAATGCCGGAAAAATCTTCCATTTTTTGTTTGGCCAACTTCTGTTGCAGTTGCTCAAGGTCTTTTTGTAGGTGTTTGATGGCATCCGGTGCTTGTTTGACGGCTTGTTTATAGTCGGCGGACTTGGCTTTATACGTGTCAAGATTGGCCAAGTTATCCAAGGCTGAATGGTAAAATTTTAGGACGCTGGCTTTGGTTTTTTCATCAAAATCTTTGCGGGCGTTAATGGCTTCAATTTTTGCCATTAGCGAGTCTTTGGCGATGTCCAACGCTGCCGTTTTAGCGGGTTTGGTGGGTTCCGCATGCACTTGGGCGACGTTGCCCATCACAGAGATGGCCAGTATGGCTATGGTCAGCAACAGAATGGATGTAAAAGAATGAGTCCAATTTTTTTCAATGTGTTTCATTGGGATAAGAAAAGGTGTTGCGGTTTAAACGATGGCCTAAGTATAGGCAGAAGTGACGAAAAGACGGGGAGCCAACTGGCTTAAAGGCCTGCCAAGTTTTGTGTATTCTGATGTCGGGTCTTGGATAATTTGGAGTCCTGGCCCGCCCCTTGGGCATTTTTCGTGGATAATGTTGTAACATCAATTATCTTACTGCTTTCTTAACGATTATAATAAGCAAAAATCTAACCACAGTTAATCAGTAGGATATACATGAAAGCAAGCTTAACTCTTTTAATGCTTGGCACAGTCTGCCTCTTAGCGGCTTGCTCCACCCCCAAAATCAACCCAGAGCCGGTTGAAGTGGTCACACCGAAGCCTGTGACACCCGCTATACGACCTGATAACAGCCTGTTTTCTGGAGAGAATCCAGAAATGACCATGATGAAAGACGGCAAAAAACTAAGTTTGGTGCGGATCATGGATGGCGCGGCTTGTAAAAACCCGCTGGAAGGGGTTAAAGGCACGTTTTTGGTTTACGCCGACCTGAGTGATATTGAACGTATCAAACGCGAACGCGGTGCAAAAGTGTTCAGTGAATTTGAACACAAAATCCAAGATTTCTCAGAAACTGTGCTGCAACAAGCCGTGAATGACACCAATCTTGATGACAACCCTTTTGCCTTAGGTAAAGATGAAGCCAGGGAAACTCTAGCAAAACAATTGAGTGCCAGTTTCAAAAATGCGGCACGCGATGCGATTGCCAAATTTGAACAAGAAACCACGCTAACCATTAACATTGCCCCGTTTGCCCCTTCATTGGTGTTTTACCAACAAGGTTGTGAAGCGGCGATAGACGAAACGGTGGGTTCAGAGTCTGAACCGCCTTTAAAACCTTAAGTGGATTTGTGCGTTAAAGTCCCATGCCATTGTTTTTTAATTAGAGAATAGCTCTACCTTAACCAGGATGACCGCTGAATGAATCCCACGCTCCCTAAAGAAGAACAATCCCGCCTACTGAACCAAGCCGCGCTGGATTATCACGAATTTCCGACCCCCGGAAAAATCAGCGTGATGCCGACCAAGCAGTTGACTTGCCAAAGGGATTTGTCATTGGCCTATTCGCCCGGTGTGGCGGCAACCTGTGTGCAAATCGCCGAAAATCCTGAAAATATCAACCGTTATACCGCCCGTGGCAATTTGGTCGCGGTCATCACGAATGGCACGGCGGTGTTGGGCTTGGGCAATATCGGCCCGTTAGCCGCCAAACCCGTGATGGAAGGCAAAGCGGTGCTGTTCAAAAAGTTTGCCGATATTGATGTGTTCGATATTGAAATCAACGAAAAAGACCCCGACAAGCTGTGTGACATCATCGCGGCCTTGGAGCCGACCTTTGGCGGCATCAATCTCGAAGACATCAAAGCCCCCGAATGTTTTTACATTGAACGCAAACTGCGCGAACGCATGAACATCCCCGTGTTCCATGACGACCAACACGGCACTGCGATCATTGTCAGCGCGGCGATACTCAATGGCCTGAAAGTGGTCGGCAAAGACCTTAACCATTGTAAATTGGTGGTGTCCGGGGCAGGCGCAGCGGCCTTGGCGTGTTTGGATTTGTTGGTGGATTTGGGTTTTCCGTTGAAAAACATTTTCGTTACCGATTTGGCGGGCGTGGTTTATCAAGGCCGGACTGAACTGATGGACGAGGACAAAATCCGTTTCGCCCAAGACACCACGGCCCGCACTTTAGCGGAAGTGATTCCCGGCGCGGATGTGTTTTTAGGTTTATCGGCAGGTGGCGTGTTAAAGCCGGATATGGTCAAAAGCATGGCGGATAACCCGTTAATTATGGCCTTGGCTAATCCGACCCCGGAAATTTTGCCTGAAGAAATCCGCGCCGTGCGTGATGATGCGATTATTGCCACGGGCCGTTCCGATTACCCTAACCAAGTCAATAACGTCTTGTGTTTCCCTTACATTTTCCGGGGTGCGCTCGATTGTGGCGCAACCACCATTACACGGGAAATGGAAATCGCTACTGTCCATGCTTTATCGCAATTGGCACAGGCTGAGCCTTCTGATGTGGTCGCAACGGCTTACGGGGTCGATGATTTGTCTTTTGGCCCCAATTATCTGATCCCGCTTCCGTTTGACCCGCGTTTGATGAGCCAAATCGCTCCGGCAGTGGCTAAAGCTGCCGCCGATTCAGGCGTAGCCAAACATCCTATCCAAGATATGGAAGCCTATAGCGAACGCTTACGGCAATTTTCTTATCATAGCGGCTCGTTTATGCAGCCTGTTTTCCATAAGGCCAAAAAAGCTGACGCATCGCAGAAACGTATTGTCTTTGCCGAAGGTGAAGACGAGCGGGTATTACGTGCGGTGCAGATTATTTTGGACGAACGGCTGGCGGCTCCGATCTTGATAGGTCGGCCCAATATTGTCATGCAACAGATTGAAAAACTGGGTTTGCGCCTTAAATGCGATGTTGATTTCCAATTAGTCAATCCTGAACAGGATGAGCGTTACCCAGAATTTTGGCAAACCTATTTGGACATGACCCGCCGCAAAGGGGTGTCCGAACCCTACGCAAAATTGGAGATGCGCCGCCGCAATACCTTAATTGGTGCGATGCTCGTCCATAAAGGTTATGCTGATGGCCTGATTTGCGGCACATTTGGCACACCTAGGCTGCATCTGCATTATATCGACCAAGTGTTTGGCAAACGTCCGGGCTGTGAAGTCTATGCGGCCATGAATTATCTGGTGTTGGCGGATCGGCAAATTGTTTTGGTGGACACCCATATCAACGAAAATCCCACCGCCGAACAAATCGCCGACATCACCATCATGGCCGCCGAGCAAATGCGCCATTTTGGTTTGATAGCGCGGGTGGCTTTATTGTCACATTCCAATTTTGGCAGTAATAACAGCGTTTCCGCGCAAAAAATGCGTGCGGCTTTGACGATCATCCGCGAACGGGCGCCTGAACTGGAAATAGATGGCGAAATGCACGGCGACCGGGCCTTGGATTTTGATATGCTCAAACGCTTCATGCCTGACACCACCCTGACCGACAGCGCGAATTTGTTGGTGTTGCCTAATATTGAAGCGGCGAACATTTCCTATAACTTGCTCAAAGCCACAGCAGGCAATGGGATTGCCATCGGCCCGGTGTTATTAGGTTGCGCCCGTCCGGTGCATATTTTGACGGCTTCATCATCGGTGCGGCGCATTGTCAATATGACCGCGCTGTGTGTGGTCGATCATGTTTGGGGTGTAAAATAATAAATATAACCCATTGATTTTTAGGAGAGTCCCATGACCATAAAACCTTACTGGCTGTTGTCCGCATTGCTGTTTGCCTTGCCCGTGTCGGCGGCGGATTTGACGCGGATAGACGTGGAACAACGCCTTGCGGGGGCTAGCAGTACCAAGGTTGCAGATTTGCGCCGTAAGGATTTGACGGGGCTGGACTTATCCAAACTCGATTTCCGGCAAGCGGATTTATGGGGTTCGGATTTGCGCCGCGCCAATTTCAGCCATAGCGATTTGTCTGGCCTGAATTTGGATTTGAGCGTGATGTCCAAAATCAATTTGTCCGGTGCGAACTTGGCCAATACCAGCGTATTTGGTGTGCATATTGGCGGTGCGGATTTGAGCCAAGCCAATTTGAGCCATAGCCGTTTCATTGCCAATCTCGACCGTGCCAATTTGAGCGGGGCTAACTTAAGCCATGCCAATTGGGGCGTGGACATGCAAAACCAACCGATGGGCTTGATGCGGGTTAGCCTGAACAACACGAATTTGACAGGTGCGGATTTGACCGATGCCAATTTGAACCGGGCGTTAATGCGTTATGCGAATTTGCACGGTGCGATTTTGAAGAACGCCAATTTGTCCGGTGTGGATTTGTCCGGTGCGGATTTCACCGATGCCGATTTGTCAGGCGCGGATTTGTCGGATTGTGCGTTGGAAGACACTAATTTTGCCGGAGCCGATTTGGCAGGGACGAAGTTTTCCGGTGTTAAGGATAAAAACAAGCTGAAAGGTTTGGCTTCCGGCAAACATGTGGAACAGGCTGTTTTTAAAGATTAACTGACCGTATGCTGGAGTTTTTGTCCACGAAAGGCACGAAAAAACACGAAAAGGGCTACTGAAAATCCCCAACTGTTAAGTAATGATACAAAAGTTTCACGGTATAAAACGACTGCCTGTCCTTGAAGGACAGGCAGTCGTAGTCTGGACATGCACCAAAGCTTATGTCAGATTATTTACACCCGATATATGGATAAACTCATTTTTCGTGCCTTTCGTGGATGGTGTGTAACGCAAAATTAACGTGGCCGCACGATGCGGCTGAACAAAACCGCTGAGCTTTCCCGTATCACGTTGAATGACGGGTTAGGTTTTGCCGTAACGCAGAATTTTACAGGAGAAATAAATGCAAACAATGTTGACACCAGAAGATAGCAAGCGGGTTGCAGATGCGCTGATTCAGAAGATTGAGGAAGCTGAATTTGACATTGCTGATTCCGTGCGAGACGCCATCCGTAGCGTGCTGATGCCGAATACACGAAACAATTGGAAAGAAGATTGGTTTCCGCTGAGTATTGAGCAGATGTGCGATGAAATTTCACGCGGCGTTGTTGGGGCTGCATACGAAGCGGCGGGGAAGAATCGCAAGTGACACCTAACATTAAAAATTAGGTGGTATTGATAAAAACAAAAAAGCCGGAAACACTGGGTGTGTTTCCGGCTTTTTTATGGCATCCCCACGCCGAAACGTGGGGATTTCTAAACACCTTATTTTTTATCGTCGTTGACTTCTTCAAATTCGGCATCAACTACGCTGTCGTCAGCTGCATGGGAAGCGCCGCTGGCTGGGGCTTCGCCAGCTTCGGCACCGCCTTTTTGCGCGTAAACCCGTTCAGCCAATTTACCGGAGATTTCGGTCAGGGCATTGGTTTTTGCTTCGATGTCGTCTTTGTCATCGCCTTTCAGCGCGGTTTTTAAGGCTTCAACCGCCGCTTCGATGTCGGTTTTTTCTTGGCTGCTGACTTGGTCGCCCAATTCTTTCAATGATTTTTCAGTAGCATGGATCATGGTGTCGGCGTGGTTGCGCACTTGCACCAGTTCGTGCAACTTACGGTCTTCATCGGCGTGGGCTTCGGCATCTTTAATCATGCGTTCGACTTCTTCATCCGACAAACCGCTGGAGGCTTTGATGACGATAGATTGTTTTTTGCCAGTCGCTTTGTCTTTCGCGGACACGTTCAAAATACCGTTGGCATCAATGTCAAACGACACTTCGATTTGTGGGATGCCGCGTGGGGCAGGTGGGATGTCCGCCAAATCGAAACGGCCTAAGGATTTGTTGGCCGCCGCTTTTTCACGCTCACCTTGCAACACATGGACAGTCACAGCCGTTTGGTTGTCGTCTGCGGTTGAGAACACTTGTGACGCATTCGTAGGAATGGTGGTGTTCTTCTCGATCAATTTGGTCATCACGCCGCCTAGGGTTTCGATACCGAGCGACAAGGGAATAACGTCCAACAACAACACGTCTTTGACTTCACCGCCCAATACGCCAGCTTGGATTGCCGCACCCAAGGCCACCGCTTCGTCAGGGTTGACATCTTTGCGGGGTTCTTGACCGAAAATAGTTTTGACCATTTCTTGGACTTTTGGCATCCGGGTTTGGCCACCCACTAAGATAACGTCGTGGATGTCTTTCGCTGACAAACCTGCGTCTTTCAGTGCCATTTCACAAGGGCCTTTAGTGCGGTTGATGAGTTCTTCAACTAAGGCTTCCAATTTGGCACGGGTCAGTTTGACGTTCAAATGTTTTGGGCCAGTCGCATCGGCAGTGATGTACGGCAAGTTCACGTCTGTTTGTTGGCTGGATGACAATTCGATTTTGGCTTTTTCCGCCGCTTCTTTTAAACGTTGTAAAGCCAGTGGGTCGTTATGCACATCAACGCCCGTGTCTTTTTTGAACTCTTCTGCCAAATACTCGATGACGCGCGAGTCAAAATCTTCACCGCCTAAGAACGTGTCACCGTTGGTGGCCAATACTTCAAATTGGTGTTCGCCGTCGATTTCAGCAATTTCGATGATGGAAACGTCAAACGTACCGCCACCTAAGTCATATACAGCGATTTTGGTGTCGCCTTTGGGTTTGTCCATACCAAACGCCAA
>CAYUQV010000039.1:0-34461 GCA_964446885.1 uncultured Methylocucumis sp. | reverse complement strand
TGAACCACTTGAACCCAAATTTTCAGGCTGTCGTCAATGCGTAACTTCTATATAAAACGATTAGGTAACCCATGAACCAACCCAACCACTCTTGCATGATGGATGATCCGGCGGCTGAATGGGATTTTGCCATGCACCTGGACAACAACTTGGACGCTTTGTGGCCTTTGGCGGAGGCGGTGGAAGGATTTGGGCAACAGTGTGGCTGGACGGATGCGCTTATGATGCAAATCAACTTGGTGCTGGAAGAATGGGTTGTGAATGCCATCACCCATGGTTATCCTGATGCCCGCGAGGGACATATTAGTGTTCACATTAACCATAGGCACGGCATCATCACCGTGCGCATCACCGATGATGGCGATGCGTTTGACCCGTTTGGTGTCGCCACACCTGATTTGGCACTGGCGATTGAAGATCGGCCTATCGGTGGTTTGGGCATCCATTTGGTGCGCAGTTATATGGATGGCTACCACTACCGCCGCATCGGTACACATAACGAAGTCACCTTGACCAAACATTGCGCCCCTTAATTTTTTCCATCCCTAGCCTTCTGAAAATAAAGCAATGATAAGCGAATCCCATAAGCGTATTGCCTTTTCCCTGTTGCTGGTATTCCTCGCCGCCGCCCTACAATTGTGGTCAGATCGGCATAATCGCCACCAAAACCAGACCGTGGCGCAAATCACCGCCATCCCTATCGCCATTTTGCAGCATAGCTCCAATCCGATGATGGATGAAATCCGCTCCGGCGTGTTGGATGGTTTGCATAACAAAGGTTTTGATGACGGGCAAAAAATCGCCATCACCACGTATAACGCCGAAGGCGATTTGCCGACGGGCAATATGATGGCGCAAAAAATCACGGGCGGTGATTATAAGTTGGCGGTGTCGATTTCCACCGTGATGCTGCAAGCCTTAGCCAACGCCAATCGTACCGCCCACGTCAAGCATGTGTTTGGCGCGGTCACGTCACCCGTCGCGGCAGGTGTGGGCATTAAGGCATTGGATGGTTTGGACAAACCGCCGTATCTGACCGGAATCGGTACGCCACAGCCCGTTAAGGATATTTTCCGTTTGGCGAAACAGCTGAATCCGGCCTTAAAAACGGTCGGCGTGGTGTGGAATTCAGCGGAAGTGAATTCGGAAGTCTGCACTAAATTGGCCCGTGAAGCGGCGGCGGAATTGGGATTGAGTTTACTGGAAGCACCGATAGAGCAGCCCAAGGACGTGCGCGAAGCTGCCGAATCCTTGGTGGCGCGGGGTGTGGAAGCGTTTTGGACGGGCGGTGATGCCTCCGTCAATGCCGCTATAGACAGCCTGATTGAAGTCGCGCACAACGCCCGTATCCCGGTATTTTCGAATATCGCCGGACACACGAAACACGGCAGCTTGTTTGATTTGGGCGCAGATTACCACGAAGTCGGTGAAGAAATTGGCCGCATCGCCGCCGATGTCTTGGCGGGAGCCGATCCTGCCACCTTGCCTGTCAAAGATTATGTCCCCAAACGCATCCTACTCAATGAGCAAGTGCGGGGGCATTTGCGTGATGCCTGGGCTTTCCCGCAAAGCTTATACGCCCAAGCCAGCGTGGTGATTGATGCCAATGGCATAGCCAACCCTACCGCTACCAACAATCCACCCGCACCTATCCCATTAACGCCAGGACGCACTTATAAAGTCGGTGTCGCTTATTTCGCACCGGAACCCGGCATTGATTCCGTGATGTCCGGTTTGCGTGAAGGCTTGCAGGCATTAGGCTTGCAAGAAGGCAAAAACCTAAGTTTCCAAACCCTACATGCCCAAGCCGAAATCGCGCAAATCCCGACTATCGGCCAAGTGTTGGACAATAGTGATGCCGATGCCATCTTGACGTTGACCACGCCCGTTTTGCAAGGCGTGGGCATGTTGGTCAAGAAAAAGCCCGTCGTGTTCACTTATGTCACCGACCCGTTGGCGGCGGGGGCGGGGAAAAATTTCACCGAACATTTGCCTAACTTGACGGGCATTGGTTCGTTCCCGCCTGTTGAAGACATGCTGGACATCACCCGCAAAGTCCTGCCCGGCGTGCGTTCTATAGGCACGTTATACAATCCCAGCGAGGCCAATTCCGTGAAAGTGGCTGATGTTTTGCGGGATTTGTGCAAACAAGCGGGCATCAAACTCGAAGAAGTGCCGATCAACACCACCGCCGAAGTCGTGCAAGGCGCACAAGCAATGGTCGCCCGCAAAGTCGGCGCGATTGTCTCAGTTGGTGACAACACTATGTACCAAGCTTTGGATGCGATTGCCAAAGTCGCCAAGGATGCCAATATCCCACTAATTTTAGACCAGCCCGATTTTATCGGCCACGATGCATTGATGGTGGTGGGCGTGGATTATAAAGAAAGTGGCCGCGCCGCCGCCGAACCGTTGGCGCAGTTATTGACCGGAAGCAAACCCGCCAGCATCCCGTTCCGTAACGTCAGCAAAAAGTCGATTTTGCTGAATGAGGAAGTGGCTAAACGCTTGCACATCCTCTTTTCTGATGAAATCCGCGCTTTGGCGACACCTGCCCCAACTCAAACATCCCCGGCCCAGCCACCACAAGCGGCTAAAGCTTTAGACCATGCTTGGAAAGTCAAACGCCTGCTTTATGTCGAATCGCCACCCGCCGAAGATGCCTTGCGCGGTATTGATGACGGTTTCAAGGCGGCAGGTTTACAAGCCGGGCGCGATTTTGTCCTGAGTACGGCTTCGGCGCAAGGCGATATGACCTTGTTATCCGGGTTCGCCGATGCCGCTGGCAGTGACGGCACGGAGTTATTGATGCCCCTGTCCACGCCAACCTTGCAAACGGTTTTGCATAAGATCAAAAAAATCCCTATCGTGTTCACCTTTGTCGCCGACCCGATAGTTGCCGGGGCAGGCACTAGCGACACTGAGCATTTGGCTAATGTCACCGGGGTTTATACCCTCGCCCCGTTTGAAGAAATGGTGCAATTGCTCAAGCAGTATTTCCCGACCTTCAAGCGGGTCGGCACTTTATTCACGCCCGGCGAAGACAATTCCGTGCATAATCTGCAAGTGTTTGAAGAGGCCGCCAACCGCAATGGCCTGACGGTGGTGAAACTGCCCGTCAATTCGCCCAGTGAATTGCCGAATGCCGCTTTGGCGATGGCCAGCCAAGCGATTGATGCCTGGGTGCAAACCTTAGATAACCAAACCGTTGCCGGATTTACCGCGATTGCCCAAGCCGCCACCCGCGCCAAAAAACCGCTGTTCACCTTTACCGAATCAGGTGTCAAGCAAGGCGCGGCAGTGGCTTATTCGATGGATTATTACCAAGCGGGATTTGATGCCGCCCTGCAAGCCGCCGAAGTCATGCGTGGCAAATCGCCCAAAGACATCCCGTTTACCAGACCGTCAAAAATCCGTCTGATCGTCAGCGAAGCCCACGCAAAAGCGTTGTCTGTACCGTTGCCTGATGAATTGATCAAGAAGGCTGATTTGCGGTTGGATGGACTTTGAACGGTTTTTTGGAGCGCGTGCATCCTGCCTGCAAGTTGCGGGCAGGATGCCCGCGCTCCAAAACCGAAAACTTGACCGTTTGACGTATAACTAACCACCCTAAGGAGGAATCAAAATGGAAATCACCACCCGACTAGAGGGCGATGAAATGCACATTGCCTTGAACGGACGGCTGGATGCGGCCTGGAGCAACAGTGTCAACCAAACCTTGCAGGACACCTTGCATGGCGGTTCGCATCGTATCGCGCTGAATTTGTCGCAAGTCAGTTATTTGAGTTCCGCTGGGATACGGGTGCTGGTGTTGTTGGTGAAAAACCTAAAAACCATCGGTGGCAGTTTACGTCTGGTTGACCCGTCACCAGCGGTCAGCGAGGTGTTGAAATTGGTTGGCTTCAATCAGTTACTGGAAAACAGCACCGCCAGCGTCAGCACTCCGGCTCCGGTAATCCCTGCACCACTGCCTGCACCTAGCACCGAAGCCCGGACTGTCAGCCTCGCGGGGCATGAGTTTTCCCTGTACACCTTATCAGAATCCGCCATCCAGCAAGGCAAAGTCATTGGCCCTCAGGGCCGGGTGGTGGCGGTTCCAGAAGACACCTGGGCGATTGGCCACGGCAGCTTGGGCAATGAATGTAAACCTGATGCTTCAGGTGAATTGTTGGCGGTTGCCGGATTGGCGGTCAGTTTGCCGGGCGATGACCCCGAACACCCGGACTGGATGCAGCAAGAAGGTGATTTGGTACCGGAAATCAGTGTCCTGCACGGCCTGAAAGTGTCCGGGCCGTTCCGGTATTTGCTACGGTTTGGCGAAATCCCGGAAACGCCGCCGCTACGCCTGAGCGAATTGGCGCAAGCCGCTTTGGAAGCTTGCGCCAGCAACACCGTGTCTTGGGTGATGATAGCCGAAACCGCACAATTGATCGGCGCAGCTTTGCAAATCCCCACCGAGTTGGCGGCGGATGATTTTTTTGCATTTCCGGCGGTGCGTGACCATTTGTTGTTCACCGCCGAACCTGCCTATGCCGAAGAGACTTGTTTAGTCGTGGGTGTGGCAGCGCGAAATCCTGCGATGCCGTTGGCTACACAAGTGCGGCCTAATAGTGAAGGCGGTGATCTGTTTATGCACGCCCATGCTTGCGTCATTCCGTTCCATCCGGTGCGTAAAGGTTTTGTCGATTTGCCGGAAAGTTTGGCGCGGTTGATGGACGCACAAACTATCCGCGCCGTTTTGCATTTATTGAATGATGACCGCGAAGGCATCGGTGCGGGCGAAAGTTATTTGCGGCGCGGGGCCTTATGGTGCGCTCCCGCTGAATTCAAAGGGGAAGGCTCATGACATTATTGATAGGCGCGTTGACGCTAGGCACTATTCTGGCGCTGTTGGCGTTGGGCGTGTACATTTCTTACCGCATTTTTGACATTGCCGACATCACGGTTGATGGTTCGTTGACGTTTGGCGCGGCGGTCGCCAGTGTCCTGCTGGTCAAACACGGCATCCATCCTTTATGGGCTTCCTGCGCCGGATTTGCCGCCGGAGCGGTTGCCGGCACGGTCAGCGGCATTTTGCAAACCCGGTTCCGCATCAATTCCTTACTGGCAGGAATTTTGGTGATGACGGCCTTATATTCGGTGAACTTGCACGTCATGGGCCGCAGTAATATCCCGTTTTTAGGCACAGTGACCTTATCAACTTATTGTGAGCAATGGGGCAATAGCCTGTTTGGCGCGGCGGAAACGGATTTATGGGGCTGGACGGTATCCAGTGCCGATTTGACCATGTTAATGGCGATGCTGACTTTAGTAGGCCTGATTGCTTTGGGTTTGTGGGCATTTTTACGCACCGACATCGGCACGGCGATGCGGGCATCCGGCGACAACCCGCAAATGATCCGCGCCTTGGGCGGCAATGTTGAAAATTACCGCCTATTTGGTTTGGCGGTTGCCAACGGCTTGGTTGGTTTGGCCGGGGCGTTGTGGGCGCAGTACCAAAATTTCGCCGACGTGCAAATGGGCATCGGCATGGTAGTCTGGGGCTTGGCCAGTGTGATTATCGGCGAAGCCTTGACCGGGGCGATAGGCGTGGGTGTGGCCATTATCGGTACGATTATCGGCTCGATTTTGTTCCGGCAATTGGTCGCCATCGCTTTGTCGTTCGGGCTCAATCCCAATGATTTGAAACTGGTGACTGCCGCGTTCGTGTTCGCCGCGTTGATTTTGCCGGATATGATGCACAAACTGTCAGGCCGTAAAGTCCAGGGGGCCGCATGAACCACAGTGCTTTAAATGCAACGCATCCGCCTTTAGTCCGCTTAAGCCAAGTCTATAAAACCTTCCATGCAGGCACGGTCAATGAAGTGCGGCCTATGCGCGGCGTGAATTTGGAGATTGCCGAAGGCTCGTTTGTGATTGTGCTGGGTGGCAATGGCTCCGGCAAATCGACGTTGCTGAATGCCATCGCAGGCAGTTTTTTGATCGACAGCGGGCGTATCGAACTGGCCGGGAATGATGTCAGCGCGTGGCCGGAACACCGCCGCGCCGCATTGATAGGCCGGGTGTTCCAAAACCCGTTTTCCGGTACGGCCCCCAACATGTCGATCTTGGACAATTTCTCCCTAGCCGCCAAACGCGGTAAATTCCGGGGCTTAAGTTGGGCGCATTCCAGACGTTTGCGGGATGAGTTGGGCGATAGGGTGCGCGGCTTAAAAATGGGTTTGGAAGACCGTTTGGACACGGCGATAGGGTCTTTATCGGGCGGGCAACGTCAAGCTTTGACCTTATTGATGGCAACTTGGCTGAAACCCAAATTGCTGTTGCTCGACGAACATACCGCCGCCCTAGACCCTAAAAGCGCCGATCAAGTCATTGCCCTTACCGACCGCATCATCGCCCGCGAAGGCCTGACTACTTTGATGGTCACGCATTCCATGCAGCAAGCCGTCAATTTAGGCAACCGCATTGTCATGATGCACAGCGGCAATGTCCTGCATGATTTCAATGCCGAACAAAAACGCAGGCTACGCGCCGATGATCTACTGGCGTGTTTTGAAAACGTCCGCCGCCGCGAATTGCTGGACGAAAGCGCAGCGGAATTGTTACGCTCGCGTTATATTTAACTTAAACCGCATCTACAACAACCAATTGTTTTTTATCCACGAAAGACACGAAAAGCACGAAATGCAGGAGGCGGGCAGTCCTTTCTAGCGACTTTTTAGGCATTATCCATTAGCTTGTATTGGCTATATGTTTTCGTGCCTTTTCGTGTCTCTTGTGCCCCAGAGAGGGTATTCGTGGACAATAACTATTCAAAACTGCGCTTTTCAAAATGGGCGCAGTTCATCAGCCACTTTAAACCAAAATCTTATGAGCAAAAAAATCCTGATTACCGACGACGAACCCCATATCCGCATGTTGCTGGAACAAACCCTAGAAGAATTAGAAGACTACGATGTCGAATTCTTCTTAGCAGAAAATGGCGAAGAAGCCTTGGTAATCATTGAAGAAGAGAGGCCGCAACTGGTATTTTTGGATGTCATGATGCCGAAAATGAACGGCTTTGATGTCTGCCGCACCGTCAAACTCGAACGCGGCATGGATGATGTGTTCATCATCATGCTAACCGCCAAAGGCCAGGAATACGACAAGGAAAAAGGCAAGGAAGTCGGCGCGGACATGTACATCACCAAACCCTTTAATCCTGATGAAATCATGGCCCATGCGGTCAAAGTGTTGGCTATTGACTTGGATTGAGTCTTTTATCTTGATTCCCCCAACCTAAGCTTGCCCCAAAGTCCCTCAAAGGTATGCACCTGTGATTTAGAAAGAGTTATCCACAAAAGCTGTGGGTAACTCTGTTTAAAATGGCCGACAATTACACCTAATTTATTGTTTTATATTGACTATGCTTAGATTGTACAAATTTTGGCCAATTTCTGTTATCAAGCCCTTGTGGGTAAAGGACAGGCAGTCTTTCGTTACTGAATTTTTCAAGCACCCGCCTTAAGCATATCCTCAAACGCACCTATCGCCATTGGCCTGCCAAACAAATAGCCTTGGAAACGTCGGCAACCATCATTAAGAAGGATTTGCCGCTGTTCCACCGTTTCCACGCCTTCGGCAATCACGTTCAGGTTGAGGCTGTGCGCCATGGCAATGATGGTGCGCACAATCGCTTTGTCGCTGCTGTCGATGATGATGTCCCGGATAAAAGACTGGTCTATTTTCAACTGATACAGCGGCAAGCGTTTTAGGTATTGCAAACAGGAATAGCCCGTACCGAAATCATCTAAGGAAAATTGGATGCCATATTCGTCCAAAACATTCATGGTGGCGATGGTCGTTTCAATGTCATCCAATAACATGCTTTCGGTCAGTTCCAGTCTGAGCAAGTGAGGGTCTATCCCATAACGTTGCAATACCGCCAGCACTTGCCCGACAAATCCGCCATGCCGCAATTGCTTGGCGCTGACATTCACCGACAGCGTCAGATGGCAGGTCAATGGGTTTTGTTGCCAAGTTTTGATTTGCGCACAAGCCGTTTCCAGCACCCATTGGCCGATAGCGATAATCAGCCCGGTTTCTTCTGCCAAGGGAATGAACTGGTTAGGTGGCACCATGCCCCGTTCCGGGTGTTGCCAACGGATCAGCACTTCCGCCCCGACGGCCTTGCCAGATTCATCGACTTGGATTTGGTAATGCAAGACAAATTGCCGTGACTCGATGGCTTCGCGCAATTCGGCTTCCAGTGCGACCCTGGACATAATGCTGGCCTGCATATGCGGGTCAAAAAAACATAAGCTATTTCGGCCCGCTTTTTTGGCCTGATACATGGCGATGTCGGCTTGTTTGAGCAGGGTTTCCCTAGATTGCGGTTGGTTGCTGGCAAACAGCGTCACGCCGATGCTGCTGCTGTTGCTGTATTTGTGCTCCCCCAGCTGGTAAGGCTGATTGAGGGCGGCGAGGATTTTTTCGCTGACCAAATCAGCTTCCCGTGCGGCTTCATCGGCAATGTGGCTTAAGTTTTCCAAAATCACGACAAATTCATCCCCGCCCAAACGGGCCACGGTGTCACTTTCACGGACGCAACCGACCAAACGTTTGCCGACTTGCTGCAACAGCTTATCGCCCACATCATGGCCTAAGGTATCGTTGAGGATTTTGAAATGGTCAAGGTCGAGAAACAGCAAGGCCCCGCCATTGCCGCTCCGGGCACTCGAAGATAGCGCCAACTGGAGACGGTCATGGAGCATTTGCCGATTGGGCAATCCGGTCAGCGGGTCGTAGAAAGCCAAATATTGGACTTTTTCTTCCGTCGCCTTGCGCTGGGTGATGTCCGTTAAGGTCACGACATAATTGGTGACGATGCCCTGGGCATCTTTTACTGATGTAATGATCAGATTGGCCTGAAATGCCCCGTTATGTTTGCGCCGTACCCACACCTCACCGCCCCAAGTGCCGCTGTCGTGGATGCGGCTCCACATATCGGCTATAAAATCCACGCTGTGATGCTCGGTATCCAGCAAGTTGGTCGATTGGCCGACGGCATCTTCATTGCTATAGCCTGTCATCTCCGTAAAAGCCCGGTTTAGACGTAAGGCCACAAACTCAGCATCGGTGATGGCGATGCCTTCTTGCGATTCAAAGGCCGTGGCGGTCACACGCATTTCATTGTCGGCTTGTTTGCGTTCGCTGATATTGCGGAACAGCCCCATAATCACCCGTGCGCCGTCGATTTCAAATAGGCTGGCACTGACATCAACCGGAATGGCGTGGCCATTTTTGTGGACGACATAAACATCTTCTTTAACATCGCCGCCTGTTTCCACATGAGCTTTAAAGAGTTGCCTGTATAACTCCGCTTTATCCGGCGGATGGAGTTGAGTTTGGTGCAGGCCGATAATTTCGGCTTTAGGCTTGCCTAATAAGGTTTCTGCGCTGGGATTACAATCAATGATGACCCCGGACTCGGCATCCGCCAGGAATATGGCCGAATTGGCCACCGAAAACAGCGACTTATATTTTTTCTCGCTTTCAAGGATTTTCTTTTCCGCCTGTTTGCGTTCGGTGATGTCACGGGCAAAACCGACAGTCCCGATGACCTTGCCCTCAACGTTCAAGGGGGATTTATAGGTTTCGAACCAAATCCTCTCACCATTGATTTCAATCGGTTCTTCCGAGTTTTTGGCGGTGTTGCTGGCCAATACCTGTTGGTCATCAATCCTATATTGGGCGGCCAAATCGGCAGGCCACACATCGGAATCATATTTTCCGGCTATTAAATCGGCGGACGGGTAGCCGCAGGCTTGTGCAAAAGATTGGTTGACAGCCAGCAAACGGCTATCGGTATCTTTAAGCCAAACCATGAACGGAAAATTGTCGAGCAAGGCCCGTTGGTAGCTTTCCCGTTGCCGTAATTGCGCTTCCATGCGCTTGCGTTCGGTGATGTCGCGGGAAGAATTGAACAAGACCGGAATGCCGCCGATTTCAAACGGGAAACCACTGACTTCGACATCAAACACTGTCCCGTCTTTTCGCCGATGGCGGGTCTCAAATTCGGAACGGGCTGGGTTGGCAAATTGCCGTCTGACAAGCTGGAGCACCGCCTCCCCACTAAATGCCGCATCCCATCGCCTGACGTTCATGCCAATCAATTCATGTCTTGAGTAACCGAGCATCTCACAAAACGAATCGCTCACTTCAATACTATTGCCATCAAAATCAAGTATATGAATGCCATCACTGGCATTACGCAGCAGTGCCAGATTTTTTTCGACCTCCATTTTTAAGGCTTGTGTGGCTTGCTCACGTTCCGTGACATCATGAAAACTCCACACCCGACCGACCACCTGCCCATCAATGATTTGCGGGATGGAGTAACGCTCAACGATTTTTCCGTCCTTAAACTTGAGCATATCAAAAGAGTTCAGGTCAGGCGTGGCATAAAGCTCATGCACTTTGCGCAAAAAGGCCTCGGCATCTTCCAATTGGCTTAACACATAAACCAAGGCTGCTTGGTCATCTTTGGACGCGACTATGTCATCGGTGATGTGCCACAAATCCAGGAACAGCTGGTTATACAACACCCACGTATTGTGGGTGTCCACCACCAAAATGGCATCATGCGTGGATTCTAAAGTCGCTTGCAGCAGGGACAGGAGCTTTTCGCGTTGAATTTCGGCCAATTTGCGTTCAGTCACGTCAACAAAGACCCAAAGCGTTTCCTGAGTTTCTTTATTCAGTAACGCCCCGTTTATGCTCACCCAAACAGGTTGGCCATCTTTGCGCAAAAATTCATATTGGCTGCGGACAATCTGGTTTTTTTCGATCGTTGCATAATCTGCCCCGACGGATTGGTAATCGGATTCGTTGGCATACAGTATCCGGCTTGGGCAACCGTTCAGTTCATTTTTACCATAGCCGAGCATGGCTTCAAACGCGCAATTGGCCCAAATAATCTTGCGCTGCCTGACGGTACAAATACCCACCAAGTTATTTTCCAAAATGGCCTTTTGCTCTTGGGCCAACTGTTCTATCTGTTGCTGGTTATGGTGGTGCTGGGTCACGTCTTGGATAATGCCACGCATGATGGAAGGATGGCCATTACCATCACGCTCCAATTGCCCCACTGAACGTAGCCACCAAATGTGGCCATCGGCGGCGAGAATGCGGTATTCGGTATCATAAGGCAGGCCTTGGCCAATGTGGGCCTGAACCGCATCCGTGACCCGCTGGCGGTCGTCAGGATGGATACAGGACAAAAAAGCCTCCCAAGCCGGCTCATGGTTAGGCGAAAGCCCCAGCAAGGTAAAACAACTTTCAGACCAAATCTGTTTACCGGTGCGCAAATCGGCTTCCCATGTCCCGATACCGCCGCCCGTTTGGCATAACCGTAAATGCGCTTCACTTTCACGTAAGGCATTTTCCATCGCCTTACGTTCGGTGATGTCGGTGGAGATGCCACATAAACCAATGATTTGCCCCAGGGAGTTACGGATAGGTTTTTTGACAGTCCAGTAAATCCTCACTTCACCCGTTGCCTTGAGGACATTGCGTTCTTCACGGGCGATGGTTTCGCCCAGTTCAAGCACACGGCAATCATTGACACACAGCTCGTGGGCACGCTGCAAATCAAAAAAGTGGCTATCATCGCGGCCAATGATGCCGTCAAAAGGCACGCCAAAAAGCACCTCGACCATTTTGTTGACGTAGGAGTAACGCCCTGCCGTGTCTTTAGTAAAGATGTAGGTACCGGTTTGATCCAGGATCGTCTGGAAACCTATAATGGTGTCTTGCAAGGAAACGGGCGGCAAACAGTCGTCGGATGCGCCAGCTGAAGGAATGGGGAGTTGCTTGTCGTCCATTAATACTCTGTTTTTACTGGTATTTTGGGAATGGGGCAGGAAGCTTTCTGCCCTAGACTATTAAAAGGTTTGGCCGTAATCCGGCAAACCCTATTGCAAACGGTCAAGTTTTCGTTTTTTAGGTTAAGCCTAAATCCGAAATCATGGCCATTCAGAGTATAAGATCGGGTAAGCGGCTTAATGGGTTGCGATTATCAGTGTTATAAATTCCTACGTCAAAGCTAATGTCTGGATAGCCAAAATGTTGTGGAGCCACCCTATTCAGTAAAACACGTCATATCCGGGTCTACGGATTTTAAAATCTGGAAACTAATATCGGTTTTTTTGAAACGGAACAAAGAAATGAATTCTCCAAATATCTATACGTGGTGTTTGGAGTATCATGTCATGTTCTGTTCATATTTTTTACTCTGATGATGCGACTAAATTTTCTCTTAGGGATAAGTTACTTGCTCAGCGGCTATCTAGGCAGCCTGATCTCGGTCCCGCCCAGCCACGCCAGCCCGGTATGGCCGGCCGCCGGGGTCGCGCTTGCCGGTATCGTAGCCTACGGATGGCGGGTATTGCCAGGCATTTGGTTGGGTGCGTTTTTAATCCAATCGTACACGTTTTTAAGCATTTCCAGCCCGCAACCACTTTTTTCATCATTGGTCATCGGTGCAATTGTCAGCACCGCCGCGACACTTCAGGCCGGCCTTGGGGCGTGGCTCATCAAACGCTGCCCCAATACCGATTTGTCGCTCATTGATGACGGCAGTATCTTACGGTTTTTAGCGTTAGGCGGGCCTATCAGCTGCACATTGTCCGCCTCCATCGGCATGGCGGCGTTATTTTTGGGCGGTGTCGCCACGGTCGATGACTTTGGTTTTGGCTGGTTAACTTGGTGGAGCGGCGATACCATCGGGGTGCTGATTTTCACGCCATTGCTGTTGTGCTTTATTGGCGAACCCAAACAACGCTGGCGGGCACGGATCAATTCGGTGGCCCTACCCCTGATCCTCTTGCTGCTCTTGGTCACCACTTTGTTTTATTTTGGTAAAAGCCAAGAAGAAAAACGCATTGCCACACTTTTCAATGAACGAGCCAACCTGCTGCATAACGCCTTGCAAAATGAATTTGACCGCACCATTGACATTAACCAGACCCTAAAAGCGTTCTGGAATAGCTCATCATCGGTCACGTCAGCAGAATTCAACATTTTTTCTCAGACCCTTTTGCGTATCCACAAAAATATCCAGGCGTTGGAATGGATACCACGCATAACGACCACCCAACAGCCTGCCAAACCGCCACGCAATGCCCATCCCCCAGAAGTCGGGCCAAAACGGCAAGCAAACCTGTCCGGCAACGACCAGTTCTTGATTACCTATTTGGAACCTTATCAAGGCAATGAACGGGCATTGGGATTTGATATTGGCACCAACCCGATTGCATATAAAGCCATCCAAACCGCACGTACCAAAGCCCAGACCGCGCTCACCGAAAAACTGCGCTTAGTCCAAGATTTGCACAACAATCCGGCTGTGGTCGCGTATACGCCCATTTATACCGATGCCCGGCAAGCACCGAAAAACTTGCGCGGATTTGTCGCCAGCGTTTTGGTGGTCAGCCAGAAGGTCAATGAAGTCAAAAACCAATTTGACCATTTGCAACTGTCGATCCATATAACCGCAGGTGCTGACACGCTGTTTGAAGATACCGACACGGGCCAGACCTTGGATTTGGATTTTCCTAAACTGGAAAAAACCTTGCGCTTACAGGTGGCTGACCGCTTATGGAACATCACTTACACCGCCAATCCCCAGTTTTATTCTGGCGAACTGACATGGAGCATCTGGTGGCTGATTTTAGGTAGCCTGCTGCTGGTCAGCCTGATTGGTGCAGGTTTGCTGATGTTGACCGGGCGCACCATGCAAACCGAAGGCATCGTCAAACTGCGCACGGGCGAGTTGCAGCAGGAAATCGCCGAACGCCAAAAAATCCTTAGCCAACGCAATGACCACAATAAAGTCCTGAAAGCGATTGTCAGCACCTCGCCATTATTGGAAGTGCTCGAATTGATTACTGAAATAGCCGAACGCGCCTATCCTGGCAGCGTGTGTTCGGTGATGCTGTTGGATGCCACCAAACAACACCTTTATGTCGCCGCCGCACCCCATTTGCCGGAATTTTACAACCGCGCCATAAACGGCATCCCCGTCAAGGAAGGTGTAGGCAGTTGCGGCACTGCCGCTTATCGGCGGGAGCGGGTCATTATGGAAGACATCCGCGAGCATCCTTATTGGCAAGCGGTCGCAGGCCAACTCGCCAAAGCGGGCTTGGCCAGTTGCTGGTCAGAACCGATTTTTTCTTCAAAAACAGACATATTGGGCACGTTTGCCATTTACTATCCCGAACCGCACTATCCAAGCCAAGATTCGCTGGCCCTTTTACAGGAATTGGCGCAACTGGCCAGCATCGCCATCGAGAAAAAATCCTCAGAAGAGCAGATCATCCATCTGGCGTTTTTTGATTCGCTCACCAATCTGCCAAACCGTCGGTTATTTCTGGACAAACTCGAACAGGCCATCAGCAAAGTTTCAAATCACCCAACAGGCAGTGCGCTGCTGTATCTTGACCTGGATCATTTTAAGACTTTAAACGATTCCTTAGGCCATGACATTGGCGACGAACTGCTCAAACAAGTCGCCCATCGCCTTAAGGAATGCGTCACCGATGACGACACCGTCGCCCGTTTAGGCGGTGATGAATTTGTGTTATTGCTGAACGGGGCCAGCAGCGGGACATTGTTTGACCGGGCCTTGACCGTTGCCGAGCAAGTCCAGGCCCTCTTATTGGCTCCTTACCAATTAAAAACCTATGTCCACCATATCAGTTCCAGCATTGGTATCACCTTGCTTGAACATCATCAGGCGACCGCCAAAGAAGTCAGCCCAGGGGAATTGTTAAAACAAGCCGACACCGCCATGTACCATGCCAAACAGCGGGGCCGTAACGCCATCAGCTTTTATAACGAAGCCATGCAGTTACGGGCCAACCAACGGCTATTGCTGGAACAAGATATGCGCAGCGCCCTGACCGAAGGGCAATTTCAATTACATTTCCAACCGCAATTTGATAATGCCGGACAATTGATAGGGGCAGAAGCGTTGTTGCGTTGGCGGCATCCTGAACAAGGCATGTTATCGCCCGCTGATTTCATCCCCGTCGCCGAAGAAACGGGATTGATTTTAGCGATCAGCGAATGGGTGTTGCGGACAGCCTGCCAACAACTGCAAAAATGGCCCAAACTGCCGCACATGGCCATCAACATTTGCCCGAAAGAATTTCACCACGCACAATTTGAAACGAACATTATCGCCATTTTAAATGAATACCATGTCCCGGCTTCCAGGCTAATGCTGGAAATCACCGAAAGCATCATCATTGATAATATGCAAGAAAGCATCTTAAAATTGCAAACGCTCAAAAACCAAGGCATCAAAATAGCCATTGACGATTTTGGCACGGGATATTCATCACTGTATTACCTGAAAGTCCTTCCGATCAGCCAGCTTAAAATAGACCAAAGCTTCATCCGTGACATCGGCATTGATGCCAATGACACCGTCATCGTAGAAACCATTATTGCAATGGCCCGCCACCTGGGTCTGTCGGTCATCGCCGAAGGTGTCGCCAACGCCGGACAACTGCAATTTCTGATAGAACAACAATGCAATGGCTATCAAGGTTATTATTTCAGCAAACCGCTCTCCGAACAGGAGTTTGCAGGACGTTATTTTGCCTGAACCTAGCTACCATTCTTTAGCGTATTTCAATAACTTAAGTGACTGATTCATCAAACACTCAACGTTGCGCAAGGTAATTTGCAATTCCATCGCCACTTGCCGATGATTTTTGCCCTCTATCTGGCATAACCAAACCACCTCACGGCAGCGCGGCGGCAAAGCATCCAACAACCGATTAAACCGCGCAATCCCCTGCATCCCCGCCAATTCAGCATCCGGTTGCGGCGGGTTCCACAGTGACCGCCCCGCCCTCCGACTGCGACCATCGGGCTTGGCGACGAAAATAATCCAGCGTTAAATTTACCACGACCTTAAACAAAAACGCCCGATGGTTGACAATGCCGCTATCGGCGTGATGCTGGGCAATATTGCAATTACGTTTCTTGGCACAAATCATAGGCGGTATCACGGCAATGGACTTTGCGCACCCAAAATTGCTGCAACTCGTTTTGATGGCGTAAAAACGCGAAGGTTAGATTAGGTTCTGGGTTTGTCTTCATGCTGATGGTCTTTGGTGCAAGTTGGGTTAACAATGACAGGATTGTCCCAACGCGTAGGACAAGTTATTAAAACCATCAAAAATTTTGCAGGGCTGGCAAAACCTCAATAACGTTCGATAACGCACTGATACCAAAGAAAAACTAAGTCAAACTGTGGAGATATTTTTAATAAATTCATAACCTTGTATTACCCACTATTAGCCTATGGACACATCCGCGCCACAACCCAAGAATCCGCCCAAGAACCAGTCCAATGATCCGGCTTGGTGGCTGAAACCACTGGCTACCCCACCTTCCGATGCGTCGGGTTTGTCCGAAGCCGAGGCGCGGGGGCGGCTTAAAAAGTTTGGCCCTAACCTCTTCCGCGACCATCAGGAACAGCCTTTGTGGTTGCAGTTCTTAGCCCGCTTCAAAAATCCTTTAGTTATCTTGTTGTTAGTCGCCAGTGCGATTTCCGCGTTTACAGGCGAAATGACTAACTTTGTCATTATCAGCATCATGGTGCTGTTCAGCGTGACGCTGGACTTCATCCAAGAACACCGTGCCAGCACCGCCGCTGAAAGCTTGCGTAAAACCGTTTCAGTGCGGGCCAGAATCATCCGTGACGGCAAGACGATTGAAATTCCAGTGACGGAAATCGTACCGGATGATCTGGTCTTACTGTCTGCGGGTGACATGGTTCCGGCAGATGGTGTAGTGTTGGAAGCCAAAGATTTGTTCGTCAAACAAGCCCTGCTGACAGGTGAATCCTATCCGGTCGAAAAACATCCCGGAATGCCCGCCGCCGATGCCAGCGATTTGCAAGATGCCACCAACGCGGTTTTCATGGGAACCACGGTCATTAGCGGTAGTGCGCGGATGCGGGTGGTCAAAACGGGCACAGGCACGGCGATTGGCGCGATTGCCGATAGCCTGACCCATCAACCGCCACCGACTTCGTTTGAAATTGGCACCCACCGCTTTGGTTTGCTCATCATGCGCTTGACCATTTTGCTGGTGTTGTTTGTGTTATTGGTGAACGCCTTCATGCACAAACCGTGGCTGGAATCCTTCCTGTTTGCGGTGGCCCTCGCGGTCGGGCTGACTCCTGAACTGTTGCCGATGGTGGTGTCCGTCACCTTATCGCGTGGTGCGCTGCTGATGGCAAAAAAGCGCGTGATCGTCAAACACTTGGCATCCATCCAAAACTTAGGCTCGATGGATGTGCTGTGTACTGATAAAACGGGGACGCTGACCGAAGCCAAAATCCGCTTGGAACAACACGTAGACCCGCAAGGCAAACCCAGCCAACGGGTTTTGGAATTGGCGTATCTCAATAGTTTTTTCGAAACTGGCTTGAAAAGCCCCTTAGATGAAGCGATTTTGGCACACGAAAACATTGACGTGAGCGCATGGTAGAAAATCGACGAAGTGCCATTTGATTTTGAACGGCGGCGCGTGTCGGTGTTGCTGGATAAAGGCAATGGCCGTTTGTTAGTGGTAAAAGGCGCATCCGAAGAAATTATCGAGCGGTGTACCCACTACGAACAACAAGGCAATGCCGAACAAATTTCGTTAGATAAAACCAGCCGGGCGCAAATCCATGCCGAGCATATTGCCTTAGAAAAAGACGGTTTCCGGGTGTTGGGGATAGCGTGGCGCGAAGGAACAACAATGCAATGGCTATCAAGGTTATTATTTCAGCAAACCGCTTTCCGAACAGGAGTTTGCAGGACGTTATTTTGCCTGAACTTGCTACCATCCTTTTTGGTATTTCAATAACTTGAGTGCCCGGTTCATCAAACACCCAACATTGCGTGGGGTGCTATTCAGTTCCCCCGCCACTTGCCGATGATTTTTGCCTTCTATGCGGCACAACCAAAACACCTCAAGGCAGCGCGGTGGCAAGACCCAAATACAGATTGGAAAAATCCCTGTAAAATTCACTGCCAACCCTGCCAATTTAGGCGTGTTGCCAATCCGGCGTAAACGTTTTAAGAACCCGTTTAGCTAAGAAAGCGCACCAAATAACATAAGTGGTATTTGCTTGGCTCGCCTTTTTCCCCAACTTTATTAAGACCATAACCATGCTTAATATCACTGTCGTTCTTGTGCTTTTTCTGTTTCTCTTCTTCGGAACAATTTGTTTTTGGATATACGTTTGGTGGAAAAAAACGGTATTCACCCGCGAAAAATTTGCTTTTGCTGGCATGTCAGCCTGTTTTTTTTTTTCAATGTTCGTTTTAACCAGCATTTACGCCCAGCAACCGCCGTGGCTGGCGGTAATGAATTTAATCAAGCAATGGCAAGGTCTGACTTATGAACCACCGCAGGCACTGACGACAGAACAAAGCATACTATCCCTTATTCTTATCGGTGCATTTTTTTACCTAGTCACTTATCTGCACAAGCACTGGAACGGCGCCAAAAGCCTTAATCAGTTCAATCAAGAGCAAAATCAACAGCCACAAGGAGTGATTAGTGAAAGCGGGCTGTATTTGCGCAGCATAGCAAATCCCCAACTGCTCGCCATTTATAAACCAGAAGCAAGAGCTACGTATAGTGCCTTAGAAGGTGCAAATGCCAGTCTCAGTTGGCATGAACAGGCCAGAGAATTATTGGAGTTTTCCAGCAAAAGCTATGAGTTTCAAGATGAGCAATGGCACGACCAACAACACTGCTGGCTAGGTAAACACAAACACAATAACAACACCGTGGTGTTGGCCTGTCTGCAAAACGCTCCTGATAAAAATCAGCAGCAAAAGTTGCTCGATTACAGTAAAAAGCACAAATACTCTCAGCAAGGTGACTTAGAAATTATTATTGCCATAAAAGACGCGGACGTTGATGAAACCAGCCAATTTGAACTTGAGCGTTATTCCATCCGGCTGGTTAGTGAATCACGCTTGCTCGATAAATTAGTGGATTTTTCCGATTATTTTCGTGAACTACGCAAACGGGTGGCACGAGACACACTGGCAGAATCAGAACTCACCCTAGCCGACATGTACACCGTTTCGAATTTTATATTGGAAAATGGCGATGAACCGGATGCCAATCTTGAAGTTTTCGTCCACAGATGGCTGGCAGAATCCAGTCTACGGCAATTGGCACTGCTGGGTGAGTATGGACAAGGCAAAAGTACCGCATCGTTGATGATAAGTTTTGACTTGATGAACCGTTACCAGCAAGGTGACCACTCGGTGCGCATCCCTATTTTACTGGAACTGCGCGGAAAAAGTCCGCGTACCCTAGAGGCCAATGATTTGCTTGCCATTTGGGCGCAACGCTATGGGATTGATGCCATGGCTGTGCTTAAACTGATGCAGGCAGGACGCTTATTGATGATTTTTGAGGGTTTCGACGAGGTAGACTTGTCAGGTGATGCAGACGCAAGAATTGAGCATTTTAAAGTGCTGTGGCAATTATGCTATCCCAAAGCCAAAATTTTGATTACAGGCCGCCCTAATTATTTTCTCGACGATGCCGAATTAAAATGCGCCTTAGGCATAAATGACCACAGTTTTGACCACCCCTATTGCCAAGCGGTCTACCTGTTGCCGTTTAGTAAGGAAGAAATTGCACATAGCTTGCGTAAGGTCGATGCAAAGACCCGTGATGGCATATTGGCCATGGCAGCAGCCAACCCGCGATTTTATGACATTGTTTCGCGCCCATCGATGTTATATGTAGTGAGCGTATTGTGGAGCAAAGGTGAATTAGAACGCTATCATGGACAAATGAACCCCGCTGTTGTGATGGACTTATTTATACGCCATAACTACGACCGTCAAAGTGCCAAGGGTAAAAAAACCAATTTTATGCCATTAAACCGTCATGAAAGGGCTTTTTTTATGGAAGGCATTGCCGTTTACATGTTGGTAAAAGGCTTGCCTAACCAAATTTCTGCGCAACAATTAGATGAGGTGATGCGGATGTTGATAACCGCCATACCCGATTCGGTTTCGCAACAGGCCAATGCTGTGGGTGGTGAACAAAGAAAACTGCTGCGTGATCGTCTGGAATTAGATAAGCCAGAAAAATACGCCGAAGCTATCGACTATATCAAAACCGATGTCCGTACATGTGGTTTATTGGTTACCGATATTAGCCGTAGCAATAGTTTTAAATTTGGCCACAAATCGTTTATGGAGTTTTTGGCGGGCAAAGTTTTTGCGCAATGGTGTTTACGTAACGAATTGCCTAAAGCCGAATCAGAGCCTGTTAATGCGTTGGTCAATAAATTGGTTTTAACAATGCGTCATGTAACCTATCAACCAGAAGTCATGGATTTTGCCGCACAATGGATAGCTGAAAAAGCAAAAAACCATGATAAGGCAGCTGAACTGTTATTTGACTTGAGTATAAATGCCTCCAGTCCGATAAGAAAACTTAATGGGCGATTGCTGAAAATAGCGGTCCAGAGTTTGCCATATTTTCCAGAAAACAAGGGTACATTAGGGTTCTTTAAGTTTTTAAATGTACTAATTACGAACGATGATATTAATTTGATTCAAAGAATGTTTATCTTGTTTATCTTGTTTATCTTTTTCGGAGCCTTATCTGGTTTTTTAGTAAAAGTTATCCCTGACCTTAATACGATATCAATTGACATAGATTTTAACCCTAAACATTCTTTGGCATTTTATGTTTGGGATGGGTTGGCTTTAGTAATATTTTTTCCTATATCGCTTATTACTATGCTGTTTATCTCAAACTTTACAGACTTATTTTTGGGGCTACACCACGGTAATAACAACCTTTCATGGAGACGACTCCAAAAATGGCTTACCACCTGCCAAACAGCCCAATTAGACCGTTTAGCCTTGGTTAATTTGATAGGTGAAAGAGCATTAGGATTATTGGAGAGCCGATCAGACCTAAACGCAAGTATTTTAACCATAAGTTCGAGTATTTCCGCGAAAACCAATAAGAACGGCTAAACTCAAAAGCTGGTATCTACTTAGAATCGTCAACTAGACCGCAAAAAATCAGGCGGTCGGGAACGAAAAGGCACAAAAATCAAAGGGTACAAACTCCATTGATTTCAGTTATTTTTTGCCCCAACGTGACCAGCCTTTCCAAACCAAGCTTTTAAAATCATCCAGATACGTGTAAGCGACCGGAATCACCAACAGGCTCAATAAGGTCGATGTCACCAAGCCGCCAATCACGGCAATGGCCATCGGGCTACGGAAGGATGAATCTGATGAACTTAAGCCTAAGGCAATCGGCAACATCCCCGCCCCCATGGCGATGGTGGTCATGACGATGGGTTGGGCGCGTTTCCGGCAAGCGTCCAGCAAGGCTTCAACGCGGCCCAAACCCAATTCGCGGCGGGCGACAATGGCGTATTCCACCAACAAAATCGAGTTTTTCGTGGCGATGCCCATCAGCATAATCAAGCCGATCAATGACGGCATCGAAAAACTTTTTTGCGCCAACAGCAAAGCGACAAAACCACCGCCAAACGACAGCGGCAAAGCCACCAAAATCGTGATGGGTTGCAGAAAATCCTTAAATAACAACACCAGCACGATAAAAATGCACACCACGCCAATCAACATGGCTTGTCCGAAACTGCCGAACAATTCCCCCATCATTTCCGCATCGCCGACGTTGATTTGTTTCACGCCCGCAGGCAAAGCCAAGATACTGGGCAATTTTTGCACGGCATTGGCCACATCGCCCAAAGGCAGCTCGGACAATTCGATTTCAAAATTGACATTGCGCGAACGGTCGTAACGGTCAATCACCGCAGGGCCGCTGGACAACGTTAAATCCGCGACTTGCTTGAGCATCACCGAGCCGCCGCCCGCTTTGCCGGAAGGCACGGTCAAACGCTCCAGCACCGACAAATCCCGCCGCCCGTCTTCACTGAGCTTGACCATGATCGGCACTTGCCGCTGCGATAAATTGAACTTAGGCAAGGCCATATCATAATCGCCCAAGGTCGCGATGCGCAGGGTTTCGGCAATCCCCGCCGAGGTCACGCCCAAATCGGCAGCTCTGGAAAACCTAGGATGCACGGCAATTTCAGGCCGGACCAAGGCGACACTGGAATTGATGTTGCCGATGCCTTGGATGGTGCGTAAATCTTTTTCCACTGCCCGTGCCGCCGTGGTCAAGGCTTGTGGATTGTCCCCGCTCAACACCAAAATATATTTTTCCCCGGATGCGCCCAGCCCCACTTTTGTCCTGACACCGGGCAAATTTTGCAGGGCTTGGCGGATATTTTGCTCTATCGCCTGTTTGCGTATCGGCCTGTCTTGACGGTCGGCGAGCAATAAGGTCAAGGTGGCTTTGCGCACTTCGGTATTGCCTTGGCTGGTCTCCATCGGGTCAGAACCCGCCGAACCTGCGCCAATCGTGGTGTAGATGCTTTTCACGTATGCTTGCGCCGCCACCAATTGCCGTGCGCTTTCGGCGGCAACACGGGTTTGCGCCAAGGTCGCACCGGGCGGCAATTCGACAAACACTTGGCTTTGCGGATTGTCATCGGCGGGGATAAATCCGGTCGGCAACAACGGGATCAATAATAACGAGCCTATAAAAAACGCCACCGCCGCAATCACGGTCAGCAAACGATGCCGCAAACACCAAGCCGCCAACTTTAAATACTGGCGCATGACCGCGCCTTCTTTTTGCTCATGTTGGAGCGTGTCTTTGAGCAAATACGCGGACATCATGGGTGTCAGCATCCGCGCCACCAATAACGAGGCCATGATCGCCAAGGCCGCCGTCCAACCAAATTGCTTAAAAAACCGCCCGGCAATACCGCTCATAAACGCCGTAGGCAAGAACACCGCCACCAAAGCCAACGTGGTGGCGACCACCGCCAATCCAATTTCTTCGGCGGCCTCCATAGACGCTTGGTAAGCCGATTTGCCCATGCGCAAATGCCGGAAAATGTTTTCCACTTCCACGATGGCATCATCCACCAAAATGCCGACCGCCAACGACAAGGCCAATAAGGTGACGACATTTAAGGAAAAACCAAAATAATGCATCCCTAAAAACGCCGGGATCACCGACAATGGCAAGGCCACCGCCGAAATGAACGTGGCGCGCCAATCCCGTAAAAACAGCCACACCACCAACACCGCCAACGCCGCCCCTTCATACAATAAGGCCATAGAGCCATCAAATTCTTCTTGTACAGGCACAACAAAACTAAACGCTTCGGTAAACTCAATATCAGGATAGGCCTGATGCAGTTCCTGCAAAGCCTGTTGCACCCCCGCCCCAATTTCGGTTTCACTCGCCCCCCGGCTGCGCGTGACTTCAAAACCCACCACAGGTTTGCCATTGAGCAACGCTAAACTACGCGGCTCGGCGACCGTATCAGTGATCGTGGCGACTTGGTCTAGGCGGATTTTGCGCCCATCTGACAAGGCGATTGCCATCGTGCGCAATTCTTCCACGGAGGCAACATTGGCCAAAGTACGGACAGGTTGTTCACCGTTGCCCAAATCCGTGCGCCCGCCGGAACTTTCCCGTTGCACTTCACGCAATTGCCGGGAAATATCGGCGGCGGTCGTGCCTAAGGATTGCAGTTTCACCGGGTCTAAAGCAATGCTGACTTCCCGGCTGAACCCACCTACCCGTTTGACATCCCCAACGCCACGCACTGCCAACAAACGTTTTGTGACCGTATCTTCAACAAACCACGACAAGGCTTCGTCATCACGCTGCGAGGATGCGACCGTGTAAGCCAAAATCGGTGAACTGGCCAGATCAAACTTAGTGACGATAGGGTCACGCAAATCGCTCGGCAAGTCGGCGCGGACTTTCGAAACCGCCGAACGCACGTCATCAACGGCTTCTTGCACAGGTTTTTCCAGCCTAAATTCAGCGGTGAGCGTGACGCTACCGTCTTGAATTTTTGAGGTGATGTGTTTTAAGCCTTGCAAGGTGGCGATGGAGTTTTCGATTTTCCGCGCCACATCGGTTTCCAATTGCGAGGGCGACGCACCGGGTAAACTACAACTGACGATGACGGTAGGCAAATCCAAATCCGGGAAATTTTGGATTTTCATGGCCTTAAAGCTCAACAAGCCGCCCAGAGTAAGTAAAACAAACAGCATTAAGGCCGGGATGGGGTTACGGATACACCACGTGGACAAATTCATTTGGGCAACACCCTGACGGTGTCACCGTCCGCCAAAAACGCCGCGCCGCTGGCAACCAAATGGTCTTGCGCACTGACACCGGAGAGGATTTCATAATCATTGCCTGAGCGCCGCCCCAATTGCACTTTGATTTGGCTGACCGTGGCGCGGTCTGTGATGGGCGGGTTCAATCTGAACACATAACTGAAGCCTTCCCGCAATGACAAGGCTTCTTGCGGCACGACCAAAGCTGGGCTATCACCTAAGTAAAATTCACCTTCCGCGAACATGCCCACCCGCAAGCCGTGTTTGGCAGCATCGGGCAAATCCACATACACCAAGCCATTGCGGCTTTGCGGGTCTAAGGTCGGGGCGATGTGACGGACGTTGCCAGTGACTTTGGCGACATGGGGGATATTGACGGCAACGCTGACCCCAGGCTTTACCTTCACCATTTCTTCGGCGTTCAATTCTGCCCGCCATTCCAAACGGTGTTGCCTCAGCAAACGGAACAATTCCTGCCCGGACATAGCAACCGCGCCTAACGTGGCATTGCGGGCAGAAATGACACCATCATCACTGGCCAGGACACGGGTGTGTTTAAGCCTTAACAATTGGCTATCCAATTGCGCTTTTACCGATTGCACTTTCGCCGCCGCTGTTTTTTCCGTGGTCAAGTATTGCCCAGTTTGTTGCTCGCTCAGGACACCCGAACCTGCCACTTTCTTCGCCCGTCCGGCGTTTAATCGGGCTTCGGCAAGATTGGCTTGTGCTTCCGCCAACGCGGCCTTGCTTTGGGCGACATCGGCCAACACGCTATCATCATTGAACACCGCCAACACTTGGCCTTTGCGCACCGTTTCGCCGACTTGCACCGATACCTCCCGCAAACGCAAACCTTCCACATCAGCGCCAATGACGGCTTCTTGCCATGCGGCAATCGAGCCGCTGGCATGGAGGGAAATAGGGATTTTCAGTTCAGTGGCTTGGACGGTATTGACGCTAAGTGCCGGGTTAGTTTTGGTTTCCGCGAGGGTTTCCGTACTGTCGGCACGCCTGCTCGCCATACCTAAACCAGCCAGCAACACGACAGCGGTGATCACAACAACAGGGTGAGTTTTTATCATAAGTTTCCTCAGAACAGAATGCGTTGACAAGGGCCAGGCATGTGACTTTTAACTGGTTTTGGGTTAACGGCAGGTTTATGGTGTAGGTTTTAGGGGGTTAAAATTAAGTAGGCACACGCCTACGAAACCGCTAATTTTGCTTAATCCTTGCCGGAACGGGTTTATTACCCGTTCCGTAACGTTTCAAATAGCCATAGGCACAATAAAAACGTTAAGGACTGGGTTGCAAACCCAGTCCTGCTCTGGCTTTAAAATTTGGCAGACTTGTGGCCATAATGCCCTCACCCCAACCCTATACTTCATGCCCTTGGGTTCAAAGGGTAGAGGGCGTTTAAAGCTCCTGGCCGGAACGGGTTTATTACCCGTTCCGTAACGTTTCAAATAGCTAATAGGCACACTAAAAACGTTAAGGACTGGGTTGCAAACCCAGTCCTGCTCTGGATTGATTTTTTCGTGCTTCTTGTACCCCAAAGCGTATTCGTGGACAAAAAATCTTAAAAGCCTTCTTAATTAACGCGATGCCGCAACATCGCCCCCATCCCAACCGCCACCTACGGCACGGTACAAGGCAATCCAGGCGCTGGCTTTTTCATGTTGCAAGGTCTGGACATTCAAATCCGCTGCCACCAGTGTGCGGCGGGCGGTTTCAGCATCCAGCAAATTGCCTAAACCTGCCGCATACAATTGTTGGGCGGCTTGGTATTGGTTGCGGTAATCGGCGGCGGCCGATTGCGCCAAGGGCAAACGCCCGTCGGCACTGGCCAGACGCACCAAGGCCTCTTCAACTTCTTGCACAGCCTTGCGCACGGTGGCGCGATATTGCACGGCGATGGCATCATAATCGGCTTTGGCAGCTTCGACATTAGCGGCGCGTTTGCCGGCATCAAACAGCGGCAAGCTCAACGTGGGGCCGATGGACCAAGTTTCAGCCAAGGTCAGTGCCGCGCCATTGATATTTTGGAATACGGGCGTGATGTTGCCTGATAGGCTTAGTTTGGGAAAGCGTTTGGCCTGTTCAACGCCAATTTTGGCGCTGGCTTCTGCCAGATTGCGTTCGGCGATGGCGACATCGGGCCGTTGCAACAAGGCTTTTGCGGGTACGGATTGGATAGGCACTGGCGGTGGTGTCGGTATAGATGCGACTTGCCCGGCAGCGTGTGCCAAAAGCTTGCGCAGTTCAGGTTCGGCCAAGCCCGTCATCGCCACCAAACTTTTGACTGTGCGTTCGCATTGCGCCAGTTGCTGTTGCCACTGCTGCACACCCTCACTGGCGGTAGCGTGTGCCAGAGACGTTTCGGCGAGGTTACGCAAACCTGCCGTTGCCGCCAGATCAACGAGTTTCGCGGAAGCTTGGCGCGAATCGGCATCGGTTTTTGCCAAATTGACTTGCACCTGACAATAACGGTAAGTGACATAGGCGTTTGCCAATTCAGCGGCGACCGCGACACGGGCATCGTGCCATGCTGCGGTGCGGGCCTGCAATTGACTGAGTGCAGCTTCTTGTTGCCGCGCCAATCCACCGAACAAATCAATTTCCCAACTGGATTGCACATCTAATTGGTATTGGTTACGCAAAAACGGGGCTTGTCCAAACGAGAACGAGGAATAACTGCCACCTAACGCCCCATCGACTTTCGGCAGGAACATAGAACCTGCGCCGACTAAATTGGCCCTGGCTTCTTCAATCCGCGCCTTGGCATTGGCCAGTGTCGCGCTTTGCGCTTGGGCGGCGGCCAGCAAACGGTTAAGGGCCGGATCATTGAAACCCGCCCACCAATTTTTTAAGGTTTCGATCTTGCCTTGGTGCGGCAAGGGCGCTTGCCAGTGTGCTGCGGTATCGGGCGTAGTTTTTTGATAATCCGGGCCTACTGTACTAAGCCAGCCGCCTTTAACAGCGCAACCTGACAACAATAGCCCACCTATTAAAAAACTAAGGTGCAATGGGGTTTTCATCAGAGGTCTCCGGCAAACGGCGTTTGGCTTCTGCGGCAATAATGGCGAGCGCGTAACCCGCCAAAGAACAAAGTGCAACGTCCGCATTATCACTAGCATTTTTTGTGTTTTTTTGTGTTTTTCATGGACATGTCTTTATATCGAACCGAGATTTGTTTTAAGATTTACGTGTATTAACAAAAACCGAAGCTTAATACACGTTAAACCTCCTAAGCAACAATGTGGCGGGTAAACATTCACTACAACGGGATGTGGCGTTTGATGGGTGAAACCTGAACAGCTGGTTTCACCCGGACAATGACGGCTTAGGCCAGCCAAATGCCTCCTGCAACAAGGCCTGTGGTGTTCAGGTTAGTGGCCAGCACATCCAGCAATTGCACTAAGGTGTCATCCGCACCGTTATCTTGGAAAACATAAGTATTGCCTTCTAAGGTGAAGGCAAGCGTTTGTGAATCGGTGAAATTATTGTGCAGATAATCCGACACATCTTCTAAATTAGCTACCGTCAAGCTTAAGGCATCGGCGTAAGTGTCGGTGTCGTCAAAGCGGATGATACCGTCGCTGATGGCATGGCTTTTGATTTGCTCCACATCCATACCATCAGCGCCTGTGGTATCAGCAGCAATCGCTTTCCCGCCCAATTTCAGGCGATCGGCGGTATCTGCGCTGATGCCATTCCCCAAAGCAAAGCCGATGACGGCATCATAACTTGAGCTTAAGCTGTCGCCTGTGGCAATCAAGACCGTGTCTGTGGTGGCAACGGTTTCGGTTAGGATGATCTTATCTTTGCCCGAACCGCCGTTGAGCCAGTCGCCGCCATTGCCGCCCGTCAACACATCAAAACCCGCATCACCTTTTAGGATATTGGCCTGGGCATTGCCTTTCAGGGTGTTGTTTAAGGTATTGCCCTTGCCGTGTATGGCTTTGCTGCCCATCAAATTGAGATTTTCGACGTTATCCGGCAAGCTGTACGTGACAAAACTATTGACCGTATCAATGCCATCGCCGGGCAGTTCGCAAACGGCATCCACCACGCCATTGAGCAAATACAAATCGTTGCCTTCGCGGCCAATTAATTTATCAATGCCTGCGTTTCCGACAAAAACATCATTTTTGGCCGTACCCTCCAACACGTCATCCGTGCGATAGCCCAAAATAAAACGTTCCAGAGAACCGCCATCGGCAAATTTCAGCAGGTTTGACCAACCATTAACGGTCACTTGGTCAGTGTCTGAATAAGCAATGACCAAACCATCACGGGTACTTTTCACGGAACTGAAGTCGCTTAAATTGGCATCAACGAATTTAAGGATGTCGGCACCGTCGGTATAAACCCTATCTAGCCCATCGCCTTGGGCAAACAGATAAGTATCTATGCCCCCGTTGCCCGCCAAATAATCATTGCCTTTGCCGCCTTGCAAGGTGTCGTTCAAGTTTGCACCAAAAATATAGTCATTTCCGCCCAGACCCGAAATGCTATGCCGCACGCCATCCCATCCTGCCAAATAATCATCGCCTTCGGTCGCTTGGATCATTTTTGGCAGGATGTCGGCATATGTCCAAGTCACGCCATCAGTAAATTGGAATTGCAATTCCTGACCCACATAAAAATAGCTTGAAATGGCAACTTGCCCATCACCTACAGCCAGTTTCAAATTATTGCCATCCCTGGTGGCTTTGATTTCGGTTGAAGCGGCATCGGTAAATTTGATGATGTTTAGGCCGTTGTCATAAAGCACGTCCAAACCATCGCCTTTGGCAAACAGGTAGGTGTCCACACCCGCATTACCCGACAGCAAATCATTGCCGATACCACCATTTAGCGTGTCGCTTAAATTACCGCCACGCAGATCATCATTGCCGCCCAGTCCTGCCAGGGTGTTTTGTTCATTGTTGTAGCCCGCGAGGAAATCATCGCCATCGGTGGCTTGCAGGACTTTAGCCTTGAATTCGGCATAATCCCAAGTCACGCCATCGCTAAATTCAAATTGATGAAGATGATAGCTGTCAGCATTGAAATAATTGCTGATGGTCAATTGCCCGTCAGGGCCGTAACCTAACAGCAAATTATCGGCACTACGGCTAATCTGGGTAAGCTCCGTGGAAGCCACATCGCTAAAGCGGATGGTATTTGCGCCCCTATCAAACAAGGTGTCAAAACCGTCACCTTTGGCGAACACGTAGGTGTCTGCGCCTTCCCTGCCCTTTAACACATCATTGCCAAGGCCTCCGGTCAACGTGTCGCTTAAGTTGCCGCCCAATACGGTATCGTTGCCCGCCAATCCTGGCAAAGTGTAGGATTGCCCGTCCGGTGCATCAATATAATCATCACCCAACGTACCTTGCAGCACTTGTTGCTGGATGTCCGCCCACGTCCAAACCACGCCGTCACTGAATTGGATTTGGCCAAGCTGGTTATTGGTGATAAAAGCATTTTGGACGGTCAGCACGTCGCCGCTTCCATAACTCAACACTAAAGAATCATTATAAGCATCAATATAGTGACGGCTGACCGCAGCTATCTCTGTGGAGGCCACATCCGTGAATCGGACGGTATCGAAATTGCCGTCATAGGTGTAGGCATAAACCGAATCTTGGCCATCGCCTTTGGCAAAATAATAAATATCCGCGCCGCCCATGCCTTGCAAAATGTCATTGCCCTTACCGCCATTCAAGGTGTCGTTTAGGTTTGCGCCATGCAGCTGGTCATTGCCGCCTAAACCGGACAAGTCATAAGCCTTCCCGTCCGGGAAGAGCATAAAATCATCGCCTTCCGTACCTTGCATGACCCTTTGGATCAGGTCATCAGCTGTCCAGACCACGCCATCACTGAACTGGAATTCGGTGACTTGAAAGCTATAAAAATAACCGCCAATTTTTATTTCACTATCAGCCCCATATCCCAAGCGCAAATCACTCATTGAATTGCGGCTAACGTAGCTCACATCCGTTGAGGAAACATCGGTGAATTTGACCAGATTTTTGCCGCTATCAACAATCAGATCTTGACCGTCACCGGAACTGAACACATAGGTGTCAATGCCTGCATTGCCATTCAGGCTATCATTGCCAGTACCGCCTTCCAATACGTCGGCCTTATTTGCACCATAAAGACTATCGTCGCCGCCCAAGCCGGAAAGGGTGTTGGATTGGTCATTTTCACCGACCAAAAAATCATTATGGTCAGTCGCTTGCGATACGATGGCCTGAATGGTGTCCCGATTCCAGATCACGCCATCGCTAAATTCAATCTGATACAGCGAATATTTAGGGTTATAAAAATACAAACTGAACGTAAGCCGATCCGAATCTCCATAAGCGAATTGCAACTGACCAATATCATCCCGGCTGATCCGAATATCAGTTGAAGCCACATCGGTAAATTTTACCCAATTTTCGTTGTGATCATAAATGACATCCTGACCATCACCTTTAGCGAACAGATAGGTGTCAACACCCCCCCTCCCAGACAATCGGTCATTACCCGTCTCACCATTAAGCTGGTCTTTAAGGTTGGCACCATGCAGCGTATCATTACCTCCCAAGCCAGAAAGCGCGTTTCTTTGGCCGTCAAAACCGACCAGCGAATCATCCCCTTCAGTCGCCCTCAAGGCTTCGCGCTGTATGTCTGAATAATCCCAAACAACGCCATCACTGAAATTGAATTGATATTGGGAATCAGCAAGATAATATTGATTGATAATCAACAGGTCGCCGTTGCCATAAGCCAATGACAACGTGCCGTAATAGCTCCAGTTTACCTTGACAATGTCGCTTGACGCGACATCCGTGAACGTGACTCTATCTATGCTGCTATCGGTTTGGTTATTGGTGATATTGTCCAAGCCATCACCTAGCGAAAACACATAATTGTCCTCTCCGTTACCACCAGACAACGCATCATTGCCATGCCCGCCCGTTAAGGTGTCGGCACCGTCCCCACCATAAAGCTTGTCATTGCCATCACCACCTTCCAGCACATCACTGAGGTTGCCGCCATACAACTCGTCATGCCCTCCTAAACCCGTCAGTGTATTCTCTTCACCGTCATAGCCTTTGAGATAATCATTGTATTGGGTACCTTGCAGGATTTTATATTTCAAATCCGCCCAAGCCCAAGTGGTGTCCTTAAAGCGGAATTCGTCAATTTGATACTCAGCACCCAAAAAATATTGGCTGACCGTGAGCGAATCATTAAAACCATAATACAACACCAGACTATCGTAACTACGACCCACGCCAGTAATGTCATCGCTGTTAAGATTAGTGAACCTGACAATATCGGTACTGGCGCTTTTTTCATAGTTATAGATGACATCCTGGCCATCCCCGTTGGCAAACAGATAAACGTCAATGCCATTGTCACCCGTCATATAGTCATTGCCCCGGCCGCCATTCAGGGTGTCGTTGCGGTTGCCGCCTAACAGGGTGTCATTGCCGCTTAATCCCGACAGATCATTTTTTTCGCCGTTTAAGCCATCCAAATAATCATCCCCGGATGAACCTTGCAACACCTTGTATTTGATTTCATCCCACGTCCAAACTACACCATCACTAAACTCAAACCGGGCAATAACGGGTTGTTGGCTACCAAAATAACTATTAATAGTCAGTTGGTTATTATCACTAAATCTCAGCTGCAACGCGGTGTTGTCGTAATCGTCTCCGTTAACACGGCTGGCACGCACCACCTCTGTGGAGGCAATATCAGTAAATTTGACCACATTCGTGCTGCCGTCGCCACTACTGTCAGTAATGCTGTCTTGCCCGTCATTTTTACCAATCCAATAGATGTCAGAACCTCTGCCGCCTTCCAACGCATCATTATCGTGGCCACCATCCAAGCTATCGTTGCCGTCACCACCAGATAAATTGTCATTTCCCGATTCGCCCAACAGGGTGTCATCCCCAACATCACCAGAGATGTAGTCAGAATCCTTGCCGCCGTTCAGCCAATCATTGCCAGCTTCGCCATACAGCGCATCTGCCCCATCCTCACCCCAAACCGAATCATTGCCGTTGCCGCCACGTAGGCCATAATTATAATCATCGCCCGCACCACCTTTGATAATATCATTGCCATCACCCGCATAAATGAGATCGGTACCATCGCCACCAAACAGCTTGTCGTCCAAGTTTGCCCCTCGAATTTCATCATCGCCCCCCAAGCCATAAAGGGTGTTTTTATGGCCGTCATAACCGATCAATACATCATCGTTATCAGTGCCTTGCAATACCTTGGCCTTGATGTCTGTCCATGTCCAAACCACACCATCGCTAAACCGAAATTGGTCAATCCGGTAATCGTCATTTTTAAAATAATCCTTAACCGTCAATTGATCCCCATCACCAAACTTGAGCAGCAAGTCATGGTATTGGTAACTCGGATAACCACTATAGGCACGTATGGCCTGCACATCCGTGGAAGCTATGTCAATAAACCTGACCATGTCACGGCTGCCATCGGTATCGTAATTATTAATGACATCCACGCCATCACCTTTGGCAAACAAGTAAATGTCATCACCCTGATTGCCTTCAAGATAATCGTTGCCTTTACCGCCGCTGAGCGTGTCATCATCAGCACCGCCATAAATGCTGTCATTGCCGCCCAAGCCTTTTAGCTTGTCCTTGCCGCCATTTCCGTAAATCAAGTCATCGTCAATCGTACCGTTATAGATATTGTCGTTTTTGTCGCCGTTATAAGTCGCCATGATGCACTCCCGTGAAATCAATGTTTGGAAAAAACCGCCTGATTGTCTGGACTTTAGGGTAAGTCGCAGGTAAATACCAGTAAATATGTCACATCCCTGTGTGTTCTGATAACCCATATTTTAAGCATGGAAATTGCTTGGTTTTTATTTATTGTCAGACACTTACCCACAGGAAAACCATTGCTTGGGCCATTACGCCCCGCCTGTATACGCCTAAGCCTGACCCGGCTGAGTAGCCCTGAGTTAATCCCTTGTTTAAATTAAGGTTATGATTATGCAGCTTCCAGTGTTTGTGGGTAGCCTTCAAATGCTACAATGGATTTTGTTAACCCTTTATTAACCCTTTTCAGTACAGAGCCGTAGTGGAACCAAACAACATCCCCTTGCCCTCCGAGGCGCAGCCAGCACGGCTACGCGAAATCCCTTACAACTACACGTCTTTTTCTGACCGCGAAATCGTCATCCGTTTGCTGGGTGCAGAAAGCTGGCAGATTCTCGAATCCCTGCGTGGCGAACGCATCACAGGCCGTTCTGCCCGAATGCTCTTTGAGGTTTTAGGCGACATCTGGGCCGTCCAGCGCAACCCTTACTTAGAAGACGATTTGTTGGACAACCGCAAACGCCGCCGCGCCTTGCTTGACGCGCTCCGTCACCGTCTGCGGCAAATGGAAAAACGCCATTTGGAACATGAAAACGAAAATCCAGACCGGGCGCGGCGCGTAGGTTTGCTGATTGACGCAGCCCATCAGGCCGTCAACAAATTTGAAGCGCATTTTGACCGTACCCGTGAAATGCGCGGCAAAGCCTTGGCCTTGTTATCGAAACACACCCGCAAAGACAATATTTGTTTTGACGGTTTCGCCCGTGTGTCCCATGTCACCGATGCCACTGACTGGCGGGTGGAATATCCGTTTGTTGTCCTCTACCCAACCTCTGAGGATGAAATTGGCCATCTGGTGCGCGATTGCATCAAGCTGGGGCTGACCATCATCCCACGCGGCGGCGGTACGGGTTATACAGGCGGAGCCGTGCCATTAACGCCTTATGCGGCGGTCATCAACACCGAAAAGCTCATCCAAATAGGCCGCGTCGAACCCGAAACCGCCTTACCCGGCATTAGCCAAACCTATGCGACCATTTACACGGGCGCAGGCGTGGTGACGCGCCGGGTCATGGAAACCGCTGAAAAAGCCGGACTGGTGTTTGCTTGTGATCCAACCTCTGCCGATGCGTCCTGCATCGGCGGCAATATCGCCATGAACGCAGGCGGCAAAAAAGCCGTGTTGTGGGGAACGGCGCTGGACAATTTGGCTTCTTGGCGTATGGTCATGCCCGATGGCAACTGGCTGGAAGTCGAACGCCTGAACCACAATCTGGGCAAAATTCACGCCTTTATGGGCAGTGTCATCTGGTAACACTGCT
>CAYUQV010000038.1:0-34578 GCA_964446885.1 uncultured Methylocucumis sp. | reverse complement strand
GGCTTAAAGTAAGGGGCACGGATTTTAAGCTATCAGTTAGTCCGATACCACTACCGATAAACTAAATGGGTCTGTAGGCCGCATCGTGCTTAGCCAAGCATTGGGAAGCTCACCCAATCGGTCATAGTCATAGGCGAAAGAAACACCCGGCAAGCCATCGAGCGTCATCGTACCTTCCCCGTCGAATCTCATACAATCATCAAAAAAGCTTCCGCTGCTGTCTGTCACTTTAATTGAATAGCTGTTGCCATCTAAATTGCCTGCGGCATTGGTGATGCCAGTATGTAGTGCCATCGCCCAAACTAAGGATACTATTAAGTTTTTCATGAGAGTGTTCTCTTTATTGTTATTGAAATTAAAAACTTGGTTAATACTGCTAAGTTGGCCTGTTGCAATCTAATCATTTAGAGAGATAGGTCACAAAAAAGCCGGACAGAATAATGTCACTTATCCGCCAAAAGTCAACCGATTCACCGTAGCGACGGCGCGGCCTTCAAAAATAGGCCATCGTTCCAATAAAAATGGCCTATTTTCGGAAAAATCATTCCATTTGCAGGCCGCCCATTTTTCTTCTTAATGAAATTCAGTCTTAAAACGACGGGTTATAGTGGCATCTAGCCCGCTTCCAGAATTGTTGCCAGCCATCTTGTGGGGTTCATAACAAAACCCAATTTCTTGGCTGTCATGTTTATAACAAATCTTCAGAATTTAAAAAGTTATTTTTATAAAAATCAATAAGATAATTTGTTAAAATCCCCTTGGCACGGCCTGTGCATTGTCTATTGCAAATGTCACTCACGAGGCCACCATCATGCAATTGCCCGTCTTAAACGATGCCCCTGCGGCGAAAAGCGGCTGCTCTGCCAGCTCTTGCGGTACCACTGATAGCCAAATGGACACCTTGCCCGATTCGATCCGGGAAAAAGTCCAAAATCATCCTTGTTACTCGGAAGATGCGCATCATTATTTTGCGCGTATGCACGTGGCCGTCGCACCGGCTTGCAATATCCAATGCCATTACTGTAACCGAAAATACGATTGCGCCAACGAATCGCGCCCAGGTGTGGTGTCTGAATTGCTGACCCCAGACCAAGCCGTCAAAAAAACCATGGCGGTCGCAGCGACGATTCCACAAATGACGGTGTTAGGCATCGCCGGCCCTGGTGATCCGTTAGCCAATCCTGAACGTACGTTCGAAACCTTCCGTCGCTTGAGCGAAGAAGCGCCGGACATCAAGTTGTGTGTATCGACCAATGGCTTGGCCTTGCCCGATGCCGTGGAAGAATTGTCCAAACACAATATCGACCATGTGACCATCACCATCAACTGCGTAGACCCTGAAATCGGCGCGAAGATTTATCCGTGGATTTTCTGGAACAACAAGCGCATCAAGGGCGTAAAAGCCGCGAAAATCCTCATCGAACAGCAACAAAAAGGCCTGGAAATGCTGATTGCCAAAGGCATCTTGGTCAAGGTCAATTCGGTGATGATCCCCGGTGTCAACGACAAGCATTTGGCCGAGGTCAGCCGCGTGGTCAAATCCAAAGGCGCGTTTTTGCATAACGTCATGCCGCTGATCGCCGAAGCTGAACACGGTACGTTTTACGGTGTGATGGGCCAACGCGGGCCGACCCCGGACGAATTGCAGGATTTGCAAGATGCCTGTTCCGGCGACATGAACATGATGCGCCATTGCCGCCAATGCCGCGCTGATGCCGTGGGCTTGCTCGGTGAAGACCGTGGCGACGAATTTACGATTGATAAAATCGAAGAAATGGAAATTGACTACTCGGCAGCGATGGAAAAACGCAAGGTCATCCATCAGGCCATTCAGGAAGAAATGGACAGCAAGCGTTTGGAAAAAGCCGCCAAAGTTGAGCAGTTTAAGGCCGAACCCAAATTGGTGGGTCGTCCGGTCTTGATGGCGGTGGCGACTAGCGGCCAAGGCGTGATTAACGTCCATTTCGGCCATGCCAAAGAGTTTTTGATTTATGAAGCATCGCCAGACGGCGTGCGCTTCATCAGCCACCGTAAAGCCGACCAATATTGTGGCGGCGACAGCACCTGCGGCGATGGCGAAAGCGTCTTGCAACAAACCGTCCGCGCCTTGGCGGGTTGTGAAGCGGTGTTGTGTTCCAAAGTCGGTTACGAACCTTGGGACATGTTGGAACAAGCCGGGATCATGCCGAACGGTGAACACGCGATGGAGCCGATAGAAGATGCGGTGATGGCGGTTTATAAGGAAATGGCGGCGGCGGGTAAATTGGATGCCGTACCGGAAGCCGCTAGAGCCAGTGCGTAAATATGTCTATCGTTCCCACGCTCTGCGTACCCAAAGGGCATAAATGGGAATGCCGTAAGCAACGCTCTGGCGTTGCCTAGGATGTTGCGCCGCGCAACGCTGGAGCGTTGCAGGATGAATTCCCACGCAGAGCGTGGGAACTATTTTTGGAGACCGACATGGCTGTAAAAATTATTGAATCGTGCGTCAACTGCTTTGCTTGTGAGCCTGTTTGTCCGAGCAAAGCCATTTTCGAGTCCAAACCGCATTTTAAGGTGAACCCGAACAAATGCACCGAATGCGAAGGCGATTATCCGGTCTTCCAGTGCGCCAGCATTTGCCCGATTGAAGGGGCGATTTTGAATTCATTGGGCGAAGCCATCAATCCACCCGGCTCTTTGACTGGCATCCCGCCAGAGAAAATGGCCGAGGCGATGGCCGAGTTACGGTCACATTAAGGATCAAGTCATGGCTACGGTGTATTTCTATGAAAAACCCGGTTGCGTCAACAATCGGCGGCAAAAGCAGTTGTTGTCCGCAGCGGGCCATCAGGTGATCGCCAAAAATTTATTGTCCGAAGTGTGGCACGCAGAACGTCTGCGGGCATTCTTTGGCGATCTGCCAGTGCGCAATTGGTTTAACTACAATGCGCCCGCCATCAAAATCGGCCAGGTCAAACCGGAAAAAATGACCGAACAGCAAGCTTTGGCGTTGATGGTGGAAAATCCATTATTGATCCGCCGCCCGCTCATGCAAGTGGGCAAGCGTTTAAAAGTAGGCTTTGACCAATATGAGGTCGATGCGTGGATAGGTTTGACTGAATCAGACACCGCCAGGGATTTGGAGACGTGCGCCAGAACGGCAGCTATGCCTGCCTGCGGTCATGAATAAGCCACCTGTCCTAAGCGTCAATGGTATCCCTCAGGCAGTGGGCTTGTCGGAACGTGTGCATTGGATAGGTGCATTAGACCCCAATTTGCGTACCTTCGATATTATCTTAAAGACGGCTAATGGTACGAGTTACAACGCGTATTTGGTACGTGGCAGCGACGGTGTGGCAGTCATTGACACCGTTAAGGAAAGTTTTTCCGATGATTTTTTCGCCCGGCTCGAATCCGTGGCCCGCTATGATGAAATCCGCGTCATTGTCCTGAACCATCTTGAACCTGACCATACGGGCGCATTGCCGGAGCTGATGCGCCGCGCCCCAAACGCACAACTGTATATCTCGCAAAAAGCCCAAACCATGGTCAAGGCCTTGTTGAAACAAGACGATTTGGCCTATACGCCCGTTTTGACAGGTGACAGCGTGTCGCTAGGTGACAGGACGCTGCACTTTCTGCACACCCCTTACCTGCATTGGCCTGATACGCAATGCACCTATTTGCCGGAAGAACACACCCTGTTTTCAGGGGATGTGTTCGGTTGCCATTTTTGCGACAACCGTTTGTTTAATGATGAAGTCGGCGACTTTCGGTTTTCGTTTGAATATTACTACGCGCACATCATGCGCCCGTTCAAGGATTATGTGAACCGGGCCTTGGATTTGATTGAGCCTTTGTTGCCGTTGGCCAAAATTGCCCCGGCACACGGGCCTTTGTTGCGTGACCGTCCGCAACGCTATGTGCAACGTTACCGGGAATTGTCGCAATCGGCGTTGCAAAGCGAAATCCATGATGGTGAAAAGACCTTGTTGATTTTTTACATCAGTTCGTATGGCAATACCCGGCGCATGGCCGAAGCGATTTACGAAGGCGCGATGGGCATCGACCAGGTGCGCGTGTCGTTGTATGACTTGGAAGGCAGCGAGCTGGCTCCGTTTGTGGATTTGATCGAAGGCGCAGACGGGATTGTGTTCGGCACGCCTACGATTAACGGCGATGCGGTCAAGCCGGTCTGGGATTTGTTGTCATCGCTGGCGGTGGTCAATCTGAAATCCAAATTAGGCGGCGTGTTCGGTTCTTATGGCTGGACAGGCGAAGCCGTGCGTATGGTTGAAGACCGTTTGCGCGGTCTGAAATTGCGTGTGCCTGTGCCGGGACTGCGCATCAAATTAATTCCAACCGATGAAGAAATCGCGCTATGCCAAGCTTTTGGCACTGAATTGGCGCAAGAATTGGTCGGGATACGGCAAAGCAAAGTCATTGATATGGCGGATTTGGCGTAGCGATTTTTCTGTACGGCAACCCCGCCCAATAACAATTTTAACAACCCTCCAACAGGAGCAAACACTATGGCGAAAGCAACCATCACCTTCGAAGACATTAATGTCACCGTGTCCGCACCCGCCGGAACGCGGATTATCGAAATTTCCGAAAAAGTCGGCTCCGGCATCACCTATGGTTGCCGCGAAGGCGATTGCGGAACTTGTATTATGAAAGTTACCGAAGGCTGGAACAATCTGAGCGAGCCCTCCGTGCTGGAAGATAAAGTCCTGCGCGAAAACATGGCGGGCAAGCATAACCGTTTGGCGTGCCAGGCCCAAGTTTTGGGTGGGGTCATTAAGGTCAGACCCGTTTAATTACATATCATTAGGAGTCCATCATGGCATTAGTCACTTTTTCAAACCCGGAATACCGCGACAAAACCGTTTATGCGGTAGCCGGCAGCCACACCCAAACGCTTTTGAAATTGGCGCGTGAAAACAAAATCCCCATCAATTTTGAATGCGAAGACGGCGAATGCGGCACGTGTTTGGTCAAAGTCAGCAGCGTTGACAAAAAGCTCGAACGCATGGGCGGCACATTGTCGGAAAAAGAAAAGGCCGTTTTGCGCCAATGCGGCAAAATGAACAGCGAAGAATTGGAACAGGTGATTGTTGACGACTTGCCGCCACCTTGGCGTTTGGCTTGCCAAATGATCATCCGTGACGAAGATATTCTGGTCGAATATTAATTATGGCCGCCGCTCTCCAACGCCAGGACAACCGGGAACAATGCTATGCCCGGATCAAGTTTGAGTCCACGGTATCCCCCAATCATGAATGGCTGGCCTGTATGCTTGCCAGTTGGTGTGAAGGCCAGGGGATGTTGCCCGATTACCTGGGCTTGGAAGTGGTGCAGTTTAAAGAAATGGGCAATTATTTTTTTCCGGGCATCGAGTTCCCGAACCGCGCCCCATCGGGCAGCCAATTGGATTATGGGCGGATGCTGGAAAAAGATGACTTGGTGAATTTGCTCAAACAATACGCCAAGCCGGAAACGCCAGAAACCGATTGGATAATAGCGATAGTCGTCGCAGGTTGTATGGGCGGCGACCATCTCTGGCAAGATTTAGGCTTATGGTCACGGGCGCAGCTAAGCGCGTTGCTCCACTATAATTTCCCGGAGCTGGCCGCCAAAAATGATAAGGATATGAAGTGGAAAAAATTCCTTTACAAGCAGTTGTGCGAAGCGGAGGGCATTTATGTGTGCCGTGCGCCCTCTTGCGAAGTCTGTATTGATTATCCTAAATGCTACCATTCTGACACCTAAAAAAACGGGGCTTAATCGCCCCGTTTTTGTTTTACGCACCCACCGCCACGTTGATTTTTTTCGGTTTGATCGCTTCCCGTTTTGGGATGACGATTTCCAACACGCCATTCGTTGATTTCGCGCTGATGCCCTCGGCATTGGCACTGTCGGGCAAGCTAAAGCGGCGGTAAAACGAGCCGTAAGAACGTTCCACCCGTTTGTAGCCTTCCTGTTCCGTAGTGGCCTCGGTTTTCTTCTCGCCTTTGATGGTCAACACGCCATTTTCCATACTGACATCAATATCTCCAGGTTTTACGCCCGGAATGTCGGCATGAAGCACAAATTGCCCCGCCTCTTCCTTAATATCCACCGCCGGCGCCCATTCGGCGGTCGCAATAGACCCTTCCGTGCCGCCTTGGCTGCGTTCGATTTCCCTTTGTAATTGATTCAATAATCCCCAAGGTTGGTAACGGGTAATAGCCATGACAGCCTCCTTAATCGAATTAAAAAATATAGATAACAAATTGAAATACCAGAGGTTTATGAAACCTGCTGGTTTTTTGGCACACAACCAATATGCGGATGGGCAAGTATTTTTCAATACTGGATTTAACGTTTTTTTGTTTGGGGTGTTATTTGCGTAAAAACGCGTTTGCCTTGTGGCAGGGGAGCTGGAGCGGGCTTATTGCCCGTTCCGTGATGTTTTTTTGAGGGTTGGATGTTTCAGGATGGCAAATCCTGGCTCACTCAGTGCCGTTTTAAAAAGATGCAAGCAACGGGTGTTGCGATCAGCCTTGTCCGTAGACGTTCAGCAAATCCTGCAATTGGTTTTTGTCCAGTTGTTGGTTATCGACTTTCAGATATAACACTTCATCGGCGATATTAAATGTCACTTCTGCCACGCCTTTGATTCCGAGCATGTCATCAGCAAGCTGGTTGGTTTTTTCTTCGGTGAGGTGGGCAATGGAGATCAGCATGTTGGCCAAATAGCGGGGCGGGGTCATCCGTAAGGCGACTAGAAACCAGCTCAACACGGCGGCGGCGCAAAATAGGAAAACCGCCGTTTCGCCATACGCGCCTTTGAACCAGCCACCGATTAGCCCGCCGATAAAAAGGCCCATAAATTGGCAACTGGAATACGCGCCCATAGCCGTACCTTTCAAATCCGCCGGAGCAGTTTTTGACACTAAGGATGGCAAGGTGGCTTCTAATAAGTTAAACCCGCAAAAAAATACGCCCAAGCAGCCAATAATCGCATACAGGTTTTGTCCGGTTTGCGACATGCCCAGTTCGGCCAACACAATGACAGCAATCGCACCTAGGAACACGGCTTTCATTTTGCGCTTCTTTTCGGCAATGATGATGAAAGGCACGGCAAACGCCATCGACAGCACAAACACAGGCAAATAAACCAGCCATTCACGGCCTTGAGGCAGACCCGCCGCCCGCATATCGGTTGGAATGACCACAAAAATGGCCATCAGCACCATGTGCAACACAAAAATGCCGTAATCCAGACGCAATAAATCAGGGCTTTTTAAGGCATCAAACATTTGTGACGGGACAAATTGGGTGTCACGGTGCAATTTGGAGCGGCTGGGATTAGGGACTAGCCAAATCAAGGTGGCGATTGCCAAAACGGTGAGGGCGGCTGTCACCCAAAACACGCTTTGTACGCCGCCGAAATTAGAAACAATGGGCCCCGCGACGATGCCAACGCCAAATGACATGCCGATACTGATGCCAATGGTCGCCATTGCTTTGGTGCGGTGGACTTCTTGGGTCAAATCAGCGACTAAGGCCATGACCGCCGAAGAAATTGCTCCAGCACCTTGGAAAGCACGGCCTACCAACACACCATAAATGCTGGTCGAAAGGGCGGCGATGACACTGCCCACCAAGAACAGCAATAGGCCAAAGATAATCACTTTTTTACGCCCGAAACGGTCGGATGACAGGCCAAAGGGGATTTGTAACAAAACTTGTGGCAAACCGTAAATGCTCATCGCCAAACCCAGCAACGCAGGGGTTGAACCTTCCAATTGTTGGGCGAATAAGGACAGCACCGGCAAAATCATAAACAAACCGAGCATCCGCAGGGCGTAGATGCCTGCCAGCGAGAATGTCGCATAGCGTTCTGAGGCCGTCATGGGGCTGGTTATATCTTGTAGGCTGTTCAAGACGAAGGTCTCCTTAGGGGCTGTTGATAAGTTTCCGAAGCTTTCCATGATAGGGGCTAAGGTGGCGTTGGGCAAGGCCGGACGGCATCATAACATAGCCGGAACACTTTAATGCAGGGCCTAAAAGCCATTAAAGTCAATGGGCTGTGTTATTCAGAAAAGGTATCAATGCCTTAAAAACCTGTTCCGTGGCACCTTGGTTATTTTTGATAAACGCATGGCCTTTGCTGATTAACTGGGCGCGGCTTTCAGGGTCTGCGTATAAACTGATAATCGCGTCCCGTATGGCTTCTGGTGTGGCGCATTGGATGGCGGCTTCTTGTTCGAGGATGCTTTTGGCAATAGCCTTAAAATTTGCCATATAAGGCCCGAACAAAACTGGCACACCGACCGCCGCCGCTTCTAAAACATTATGCCCGCCGATGGCCACTAGGCTGCCGCCCACAAAGGCGACATCCGCCGCACCATAAAATTGTTTCAACTCACCTAAACTATCCAATACATAAACATCCGTTTCCGGTGAACAACTTAGGTTGGAGCTTCTAGTGATGGTATTTAAATGCTGTGTGCCGCATAGCTGCCTTACTTCGTCAAATCGCTCAGGATGCCGTGGGGCTATCACTAACAGTAGTTCCGGTATCTGCGCTTTAAGCTCTTGGAGCACCGTGAGTAAGATCGCTTCTTCGCCCGAATGAGTGCTGGCAATTAACCAGACAAACCGCTTTGGGAACAGATCGGCCTTAAGCTTTAAACCTTGTTGCTGTGCGTTTTCAGGTATTTCCACATCGAATTTGATATTGCCTACCGCCGTGATATGACCTGTCGCGCCTATTGCAGCAAAGCGTTGGCAATCTTCGGGCGTTTGGGCGGCAATCCACGTGATTTGGGCCAAGGCAGGCCGGATTAGTGAGGGTATGCGTTGGTAGCCGTGCACAGAACGTTCCGAAAGCCGGGCGTTAATCAGGAACAACGGGGTTTTATGGTTGCCGCAACACGCGTAGAGATTGGGCCAGATTTCCGTTTCCATGATGACCGCCAATTTTGGTTTAAAGCAGCGCATAAAACGGTTGAGCACATCCGGTAAATCATAGGGTAGATAAACGTGGCTTACCGAGTCTTTTAGAACGGCTTTGACCCGCGCTGATCCGGTGGGTGTGGTGGTGGTGATAAGCAGTGGGATTTCTGGATAACCGCTTTGAATACGTCTGACCAAAGGGAACAAAGATTCGGCTTCCCCGACTGAAACGGCGTGGAACCAGATGACTTGGCTTGGAAAGGCTTGGCGGTAAAAGGCAAAACGTTCGTGCCAACGTCGCCAATATTCGGGAGCTTTGATGCCACGCCATGCCAAACGTAACAAAATGGCAGGGACTGACAGGTAAAACAGGCAGGTGTATAAAATGCGCATCTAAGCAGTGGGTTGGATGGACTATCTGGCGATTGTACAAGACTGCTTTGAAGGTTTTAAGACAGTACCGCGATTTACCTTACCAAAAGGTTAGGCAAGGTAAATGCGGTGCTCAGTGCTTACGCTTCTGCGACGACTTTGATTGTTAAGGTAACAATCACGTCTGAATGCACCATGATGTCGATATCAAAATCACCGACGTGACGGATGGCGCCATTTGGCAAACGGACTTGATGCTTGCCGATTGCAATACCTGCTGCGGTGATGGCTTCGGCGATGTTATGCGTGCCGATAGAGCCGAACAAACGGCCTTCTTCACCCGCTTTGTGGGCAATAGAAACTTGCAATTTGCCTAAAGCAACGCCAAGTGCTTGTGCTGCGGCCAATTTCTCGGCGGCGGCTTTTTCAAGTTCGGCACGGCGTGTTTCAAATTCAGCAATTCTGTTGGCAGTTGCAGGGACGGCTTTGCCTTGTGGGATCAGATAATTTCTACCGTAACCGGCTTTGATGCTGACCTTGTCGCCCAGATTTCCCAGGTTCGCTACTTTTTCAAGAAGTATGACTTCCATCTTTAATTCCTCGTCTGTTGGGTTTTGACCCATTAATTACGCTTTTGGCGTAGTGTGTTTAGATTGATATTTTCGTAAGTTCAGCCACGCATCAGCCAAGCCCACCAAAGCCACAATAAGCAGGGCATGGGGGATCAGGAACAAAGTGATGTAAAGCATCGGCACGATGAAACGTGCCAGTTTCATGGCCGCAAACAGGGTATGCAACACAGAGGTGCCAATCACGCTGTATAAGACAAACATCAGGATGGTGGCATTCCAGGCAATTTCCGATCCGATGCCGGGCATTGCCAGTGCAATGGCCACCACCAGCAAACTGCCTATCGCCAATCTGGGCTGGGTGCTTAAAGACAGGTATTCCGCTTTGAATCCGCCCGGATTGTACAGGTTGGCTTGCCACCAACGCCCTAAAAATAAGCCGAACAACATGCTGAACACGGAGCCTGCGGCAACGATGCCCGTCATGTAATGTGACAATATGCCTGTGGCGCGTTTGAAATCGGCCACGGGTGCATCCGGCGGTAAATTTTCCGGTGTCATTTGGGTGAACAGCTTGCCCCATGTCGCCGCAATCTCAGGGTTGTACAGGTAAAAGCCGATGACGGCCATAACACCTATTAAAACCGCAATTTCGACGGCCAACGACAAATGCCGCCCTTCCCTTAAGACAATGGAAATCAGCCACACGGGCAGCCATAAAACCAGCACATAAATTAAGGCGAATTGGAAATTGCCTAACAGCAAAAATCCCAACAAGCCTGCCACCAGGCTGGACGCGCCTAATATATAAAGGCCTTCAGTCGCGCCTAGCCGTAAAGTCACCAAGGCCACTGAGGCTGAACTTAAGATACTGACTGGCGGCATAATCAACGAGAGCAATGCCAAGGATGAAGCCGTGGTCATGGCTTGCAGCCTTCCTCTCATGATATAAGCGGCCAGAAAGTTCATTATCGTTCCGGTCGCTTATTTGTGTGCGTCGCAGAATGGCAACAAGGCGATGAAACGCGCCCGTTTGATGGCCACGCATAATTCGCGTTGATATTTGGCGGTCGTTCCTGTGATGCGGCTAGGGACAATTTTGCCAGTTTCGGTGATGTAATCGCTTAACAAATCCAAGTCTTTGTAATCAACCCGAACGCCGTCTTCGGAGCTGCGGGAAACTTTTTTGCGTCTGATGTTACGAGCCATAGTAATTCTCTTAAATAGTATGTTGAAGTTTATTCAGAAATGTTTTCGTTGGCATCGAACTCATCTTCAATGTCGTCCAGATCCAAGTCATCGCCGTCAGTCGCCAAGGCTTCTTTAGCGGCAGCGTCTTTGGCTTTGGATTCGGCTTGGCGGTTGCCTTCGGCAGTGGCAATGGCAATCGGGGACGGCTCAGTGACTGGGCCTTTTTGCAACAAGGTCATGCTGCGCAAGATCGCATCGTTAAAACGGAAGCCGCTTTCCAGTTCTTCCAAAGTCGGTTGGTCACATTCGATGTTCATCAGGACATAATGTGCTTTGTGGATTTTTTTGATAGGGTAAGCCAAATGGCGGCGACCCCAATCTTCCAGCCTGTGGATAGTCCCGGCGGCACCTTCAATGGTCGCTTTGTAGCGTTCGACCATCGCAGGGACTTGTGCGCTTTGGTCAGGATGGACTAAAAAGATTATTTCATAATGTCGCATTATTTTTCCTTTCGGTTGAAGCCTTCCCTTGGGTTTCAAGGGTAAAGCAAGGAGGAGCCAGCAGCTCCGTTGAACCGCCCATTATAAAGTTTTTTCCATTACCTACAAAGCATTATCTATACCATTGAAACTAAAACTGTAATTTTATGCCGCTGACGATTAGACGGAGCTTGACAAAAAATCTGCATAGTAGAAACTAAATCGGTTTTCACAACTCAAGAGTACCATCTTTGAACGAACTGCCCCTTAGTATGCTGTTTGGCATACTTGCCCTCATGCTGATCCTTTCTGCGTTTTTTGCAGGTTCAGAAACATCATTAATGTCCTTAAACCGTTACCGTTTGAGGCATTTAGTCAAGCTCAAGCACCCTGGAGCGATCAAAACCCATAAATTGTTGCAACGGCCTGACCGTTTGCTGGGGTTGATCTTGCTATGCAACAACTTCGTCAACAATTTTGCTGCTTCCATCGCCACCGTTATTGCGATCAAGATGTACGCCAATGATGAATCCATCATTGCCATCGCTACGGGTATCCTGACTATCGTGATGCTGATTTGCTCTGATGTCACGCCTAAGACATTAGCGGCCATCAGACCTGAGTTGCTGGCTTTTCCCGCAGCCTGGATCTATACGCCTTTGCTGAAACTGTTGTATCCGGTGGTTGGTTTTGTCAATTTGTTTGTTAACTTGTTACTGCGTTTAGTCGGCGTTGATGTCAAGAAAAAAACCCCGGACTCCTTGAACAGGGATGAGCTGAAAAGCATCATCACAGAAGCCGAAAGCCTCATGCCATTGCGCTACCAAAAAATGCTGCTGGGCATTTTGGATTTGGAGTCGGCCACCGTTGAAGACATCATGACACCGCGTAATGAAATTGTCGGCATCGACCTTGAAGACCCCATCGAAGAGATTATTGAGCAAATCAAAACCAGCCCGCACACCCAGTTGGCGGTTTACAAAAAAAGCATAGACCGGGTGATTGGCTTTTTGCATTTAAGAAAAGTCTTGGTTGAAGTCAACCACGCCGATTTTGACAAACACACCATCATCAATTTACTCAGCAAGCCCGTGTTCATCCCTGAAAGCACGCCCGTGCATTCACAAATGCTCAGTTTTAAAAAGGAAAAAATCCGCATCGGCCTTGTGGTTGACGAGTATGGTGACGTTCAAGGCTTAGTCACCTTAGACGATTTATTACAAGAAATTGTTGGTGAGCTGATTACTGACGAGGTGTCTGCCGCCCAATTACAAGGCGATGGCAGTTATTTGGTCGATGCAGGCATCACGATTAGGGAATTGAACAGACTGACACAATGGTCGTTACCCACCGAGGGGCCAAAAACCCTGAACGGCTTGATTATTGAGATCATGGAAACCATTCCTGAACCAGGCACCAGTGTCGATTTGCTCGGTTACGAGCTGGAAGTGATAAAACGAAACAAAAATACTGTGAAGCTCGTCAAATTTTTACCAAAAAAATGATTTGCATCAATTTAATTGCTTTTTCCCTGCCAAGAAAGCTGTTTTTCTTGAGTATCTAAAAAAATAAAGTCTATAATTGATCCATTACTATAGTTATTTGTACTCTTGCATGGCAAAGCTCACTGTTTTTTTTAAATATAAGGCAATCGACTCTTATTTGTTTGATAAAGGCGTTGTCCATATCGGGCGTGATGAAACTAACGATTTGACCATTGACAGCTTGGCGGTTGCTCCTGCTCACGCCGCGATAATCACCCGTGATACCATCACCACCATCAAGCAACTCAATGAAAGTTTCCCATTAATTGTCAACGGCAAAAAAGTAAAAGAAAGCGAACTGAACAATAACGATACGATCACCTTAGGTAAGCACGATATTGTTTATAGCGTTACAGACTCATCGGATCATGCCCCATTGGAGCATGAGAATAATAATGAAACGTTTGATTACAGCAAGCCGCCCGCCGCCTTTAATATAGAAGAAGAAGTGGTGTTGCCACCAGCCAGTTTGCAGGTGATGAACGGAGTCAATATCGGTAAGGTATTGCCGATAAAAAAATCCATGACACGGCTTGGCAATGCCGGGAACGGCATTGTTGTCATATCCAAAAGAAAAGACGGCTATTTTGTGTCAGCCTTAGAAAACAAAGGTGTGCTCAAAATCAACGGTGCGCCGCTAGGCGATAACTACACCCGGCTAAACAATAATGATGTCATCGACATCAACCACACATCCCTGCAATTCTTCCTCGGCTAATCCCAGTCCGCCAAAATATCCAAGGCTTCCGCTAAGGTTGTCACCGGATAAACCCGCAAATCCGCCAACTTATGCTTAGGTGCGTTCGCTTTAGGAACCACCGCTTTTTTAAAGCCATGCTTGGCGGCATCATTGAGCCGGGCATGGCCATTGGCGACCGGGCGTATTTCCCCGCTCAAGCCAATTTCACCAAAAAACAGGGCATCTTGCGGAATCACCTTGTTCTTTAAGCTAGATACCACGCCAATCACGATAGCCAAATCTGATCCGGTTTCAGTGACTTTAATGCCACCGACCACATTCGCGTAAATCTCATCTTGAGCCGTCATGACATTGCCATGCCGCGCCAACACCGCCAACAGCATCGCCAAACGGTTTTGGTCAAAACCCACCGCCAAACGGCGCGGGTTGCCGTATTGGCAATCGACCACCAAGGCTTGGATTTCCACCAACAAAGGACGCGTACCCTCCCATAGCACCGTCACCACACTCCCGGAAGCAGGCGTTTCGGCACGGTTCAGGAACATCGCCGACGGATTTTTCACTTCTTTAAGGCCTGCGCTGTCCATTGCAAAAAAACCCAGTTCCCCGACACTGCCAAAGCGGTTTTTGTCCGCCCGCAACACCCGGTAACGGGCATCATCAGTAGAGCCGAGCATGACTTGTGTATCGACAATATGGCTCAAAGTCATGGGCCCTGCTAAAGATTGGTCTTTAGTGACATGCCCGACCATAAAAATGCTGACTTGGTGTTTTTTGGCGTATTGCGTCAAATAACTGGCCGACTCACGTACCTGCGTCACCGAGCCGGGCGCAGATTCGGCTTCTTGGGTGTGCATGACCTGAATCGAATCAATCACCAAAATCTGTGGTTTAAGATTGTCCATGACATCACAAATCCTCTGCACCGAGGTTTCCGCCAACATCATGATATTTTGGGCGGGCAATTTCAGGCGGTGCGCCCGTTCGGCGATTTGTTGCAGGGATTCTTCACCGGACACATACAAGACGCTGATGCCCCGGTCGGCAATCTGGGCGATGGCTTGCAACAACAACGTACTTTTGCCTGCGCCGGGTGCGCCACCAATCAAAACCACGCTACCTAACACAATCCCGCCGCCCAGCACCCGGTCAAATTCAGAAATGCCTGTTGAAATGCGTTCGGCTTGTGACAGATTGACATCCGACAGCAGCTTCACTTCCGACACGCTGCCTGCATAACCTGCCGCACGGTGGCCACGCTCAGCGCTTGCGCCACCTAAACGGACTTCCTTAATGGTGTTCCATTCCCCGCAACTGGTGCATTGCCCGCCCCAACGCGGAAAATCCGCGCCGCATTGTTCGCAGACAAACGCCGTTTTGGCCTTTTTGCTCATCCGACCAGCTCGCCATATCCGGCCTGATAACCAGGATAACGGAATTGATAACCCAACGCTTTCAAACGGGCGTTATGGCAACGCTTATTACCATCCGCCACACCATCAACCGTTTTGATATTTGGCGGCGCACATTTTAGTTGTCCAGCCAACCAAGAAATCACATCCCATAACGGTGCCGGATCATCATCGCTGGCCAAATAGCAGGTATCCAGCGGCACACCGGCCAGACGCTTTTGTAATAAGAATGACAGAACGCCAATACAATCTTGCTGATGGATACGGTTGGTGAAATAGGATGGAGTCTTTTGGATGTCCGGGCTTTGCCGCGCCATGCGCAACAAATATTCCCGTCCTGGCCCGTAAATGCCTGAAAACCTCACAATTACGTTTTCAGGATGGGCGGCAAGGACGGATTGTTCGGCCTGAAGGATCAGCTGGCTGGTCAGTGCGCGGGGTTCCGTGGGCGAGTTTTCATCAACCCATTCGCCTTGTGATTGCCCGTAAACACTGGTGGAAGACACAAAAAACCACGGCTGTTGGGCAAACTTAGCCAACGCATTGTTTAGGCCAAGCACATAAACGTCCTGATAACTGGCTTCGGTACGGCCATCGGCGGAGACGATGAAAAACACCACATCAACAGCCAAATCCAGCGCGTTGATGGCTTCAACTGAGGTGATGTCGGCTTGGATGTAATGGATGGCGGAGGGGCTGGCAGGCGGCTGGCGTTTCAGGCCTGTCACCCGATGGCCTTGGGCAATGAGTGTGTGTGCCAAACCAGTGCCTATGTCCCCGCAACCGATAATTAAAATATGCGCCATAGTGATTGGAGGATAAAAAGGATGTGTGATGGCAAACTATGGCTGGCGTTGTTGTTTGACGGGAGGCCGGACTATAGTGGGTTTGCTGCTTGCCATTTCCGTGACAATCACGTTTGCGCCCATAGATTTAAGGCGTAAACGGATATCGTTGACGCTTTTCATCTGCGTGTAAGGCCCAAGCTTGACCCGATGCAAGACATTGCCATCAACGGTGGCCTTATCCACTTTTGAGGCAATGCCCATTAAAGCCAGCTTCGCCCGTAATTGGTCGGCTTCCTTGAAAGTTTTAAAAGAGCCGACCTGCATGATGTATTTGGCATCTTTGGCTTTACCGATCAGCTCTTCACGGGCACGGGTCTTAAGCTCGTAATCAGGCACGACCGTTTCTTTATTCGGCAACACCGTATAAAACTCAAAATGCGGCTTAGGTTTGACAGGTTCGGCTTTTTTATCAGCCGCCGCTTCCGTTTTTTTACTTTCACCTTGGGCGGGTGCTTTATCGGCTTTAGCGGACACGTCTTGACGCTCAGGAGTGGGTTTTTCATCCGGGGCGGTGATGCGCAGATAAATCAAGAAAAAGACAAAGCCCGCCATCAACGCGGCCACGGACAGCCATTGCCAAGTGCCGATGAGCTGTTTAGGGCTGGCCTTTTTTTTCGAAACCCGGTGCTTATAGTCTTTTGCCATATATTACATGACTTCAGGAGTCGTGATATTTAATAGACGCAAGCCATTGCCCAGCACTTGCTTGACGGCGCACACCAGATTTAACCGGGCGTTACGCAAAACCGCATCCTCCACCAAAAACGGATGGGCGTTGTAATAGGTGTGGAAATCGGTCGCCAATTCACGCAAATACAAAACCACCTGATGTGGCTCATATTGGCTTGCGGCCTTTTCCAGCATCTCAGGGTAACGCGCCAATATGGCCAATAAGGCCAGTTCATGGCTTTCCACCAAACTTGGCAAATTATCCATGCCTAATTGGATGTCACGCTCCAGGCCTTTTTCATCCAATTGCCGCAACACGCTGCATACCCGTGCATAAGCATACTGCACATAAAACACCGGGTTTTCGTTCGTGCGGGAAGTCGCCAGTTGCAAATCAAAATCCATATGCTGTTCACTGCGGCGCATGACATAGAAAAACCGCGCCGCATCTTTACCAACTTCGTTGCGCAATTGCCGCAAGGTCACAAATTCGCCCGAACGGGTGGACATTTGCACTTTCTCTTCGCCACGATAAAGCGTCGCAAACTGCACCAACAATACTTTCAGTTTTTCGGCATCCGCACCCAAGGCCATAATTGCAGCCCGCACCCGTGGGATATAGCCGTGATGGTCGGCGCCCCAAATGTCGATCACTTGGTCAAAACCACGTTCCAACTTATTGAAGTGATAAGCAATGTCTGATGCAAAATAGGTGTATTGGCCATTTTCACGTACCACCACCCGGTCTTTTTCATCGCCCAACAGGCTGGAAGCAAACCAAACCGCCCCGTCCTTTTCATACAAATGGCCACCTGAGCGCAAGCGTGACAAAGCCTTGTCCACCGAACCGTCATCCATCAATTGCCGCTCGGAAAACCATTGTTGGTAATCAACGCCAAACTCCAACAAATCATCCTTAATGTCGGCCAAAATGTTGTTCAGGCCGATTTGGAAAAAATCCCGGTACAAATTGCCGCCCAACAAGGTTTTGGCACGGGCGATCAGCGCATCAATATGGGCTTCCTTATCGCCACCTTGGGGCTCGTCAGCAGGAATCTCCTCAATCACCAATGCGGCAGGGCGACGGTAATCATTGCCGGATTGTTGATGGATGTCACGGGCAATGTCACGGACATAATCGCCCCGGTAAGCATTGCTAGGAAACGGCAACACTTCGCCGCATTCTTCCAAATAGCGCAGCCAAATGCTGGTCGCCAAAATGTCCATTTGCCGGCCCGCGTCGTTGACATAATATTCACGGTGCACATCAAAACCGACCACCGCCAATAAATCCGCCAATACCGAACCATAAGCCGCCCCGCGTCCATGCCCGACATGTAAGGGGCCAGTAGGGTTGGCAGAAACAAACTCCACTTGGATTTTTTTGCCCGCACCCATTTGGCTTAAACCAAAATGTGCGCATTCTTCATTAATCTTTTTGATGATTTGGTATTGGGCGTTCGGATTGACGAAAAAATTGATGAACCCAGGGCCTGCCAATTCCACTTTGGTGATAGCGGCATCTTCAGGTAAGGCGGCGATAATTTTCTCGGCCAGTTGGCGGGGATTGGCCCTGGCAGGCTTTGCCAGCATCATTGCCAAATTGGACGCAAAGTCGCCATGTTGGGCATCGCGGGTACGTTCGATGACAATTTGTGGCGCAATATCCTGCGCCAAGTCGCCTTGGTTTTTTAAGGTATCAACGGCTTGCCGGATCAGTTCCTCTATCTTTTGTTTCATTGCCACACTACACAGTTAAATCGGATTAAAGTGCCTCATTATCCACGAAAATCAGCCGATTATCCATTAACACCTCAATCTGCCGGGATTCGCCAAAACCTTATTTTTTAGCAGGCCATTAATATGGGCAACGCACTGGCGCAAAATTGACCGCTTGCCACAGTCGGCATTTTCAGCAAAAATCGGGCTAAAAAACACTTAAGGATACGACTATGCAAACCTCACGTTTTAACCCCGCCAAACCCATAGCCTTAACTGCCGTGTGCATCATCGGCCTAGTAAATGCCATCCAAATGCTTAACGCGCTGCTGGCACCCATGGTCAAGCAATTGGGGGCGTTTTACCCGTGGTATTTTGGCGCGGCAGGTTTGTTAAGCATCGCATGTGTGCTGGGATTATGGTTTTTGCAGCGGTGGGCGGCGTGGGTGTATGGCGTGGCTTTACTGGTCAACCAAGCGGTATTGTTAAGCATCGGCTTATGGGAACCCACATCAATAGTCGTGCCAGTCGTGATTATTGGCGTGATGCTCAGATATTCCGCGCTCTATGGCGCGAACAAAGCCAACCCGTGAGAGTAAACTCAATCCTTCGCCACAACCAGCCACTGGTTGACCTTTTGCAAATCTTCCGGTGACAAAGTGCCGACCGCTTGTTTTAGCCTCAGCGTATTGAGGACATAATCATAACGGGCGCGGGCGTAATCGGTTTGGGCGCGTAGGTTTTCCCGCTCCGCCACAATCACATCCAAGGCCGTGCGCCGTCCGACCCGAAATCCCGCTTGTGTGGCGTTGAGGGCGGTTTGTGTGGATTGTAAGTTTTGTTTTAGGGCTTTAATGCGGCTGACCCCTTCGACCACGCCCAAATAGGCTTTGCTGGCGGCGCGGTGGACGGCACGTTGGGTTTGTTTAAGCTTGGCGATGGCTTCCTTATGGCGATGTTCGGCTTCCCGCACCCGCGAATTGACCCGCCCACCTTGGTATAAAGGCACGTTCAGGCTTAAGCCCACCGCCGTGTCTTCGATGTCCGCCGAACCGAAGCGTCCGCCGCTGGTATTGAAGCTATGGCTACCGCTGGCATCTAACGTCGGCAAATGTCCGGCTTTTTGCAAATCGACCGATTGTTTGGCAATCGCAACCGCCTGTTCACCAGAGTGCACACTAAAATTCTGCACCAAAGCCTGATTGACCCATTTTTCTTCCACGGCAGGTTCAGGCGGCACTAAGGGGATGTCATCGCGCAAGCCCGTCAGGTGGCTGTAAAAAGCCCCGGTCACTTCCTGCAAACTTTCCTGCGCATCGCGCAATTGATGTCCGGCGGCAACCGCATCGGCGACCGCCCGGTCATATCCGGCTTGCGATTCCTGCACGTCAGTCATCGCCAAAAAGCCCACCGCTTGCCGCTGCTGGGTTTCCTTCAAACTCCGCGCCAAAGTATCTTTTTCGGTTTCGGCAAAACGCAAATTATCAACCGCCGCCAGTACATCAAAATAACGCTCCGCCACCCTTAACAACAAAGCTATTTCAGCGGCGGCAAATTCAGCTTCGGCTTGGGCAATGCGCTGGTCAGATTGTTGCCAAGCGATGATGCGGTCATAGTGCAAAATCGGTTGCGTCAAGGTTAGTGTGTAACCACCTGACATAAACGTACTTTGCCCGCCCGCCCCGGTGGCCGCGCCGCTAAACTGCACGTTTTGGGTATCTTGGTTGACATTTGCATTGAAACTGGCTTCCGGCAAGAACAAGGCCGCACGGGTTTGAGTTTGGGTTTCTTGGATGGCGGCCAGGGCTTCTTGCGCACTCTCCAATTGCGGGTCTTCTTTGGCGGCTTGTTGGTAAACCGCCAGCAAATCATCAGCATTCGTGCGGTTGGCAAGCAAGCCAATGCCTAAAACCGCCAAAATGCGTTGGCATGTATTCATGAAGCTTTCCTTTGTCTGGCCAATGTCCATCCCATCGCTAAACGGTACAGCAAGGGCACGATAAATAACGTCAAAAGGGTTGAAAATCCCACGCCCCAAACAATCGCGGTTGCGACGGGCCGCCACATGGCTTGGGATTTGTCACCCGCCACCGCCAGCGGCAACAAGCCCACCAACGTCGTCAGGGACGTGATCAAGATCGGCAGCATCCGCCGCCGCGCCGCATACAACGAGGCATGGACGACAGGTATCCCACGTTCTAAACGGTCATGCGCCGCCGAAAACATCAAGATCGCTGAATTGACCGCAATGCCCGCCAAAGCCACCGCACCGTACAAGGTGTAAATGCTGATCGGTTCACGGGAAATCAGCAAACCCAACACCACGCCCGAAAACGCCATCGGCACTTTCAACAACACCAAAAACGGCAAGCCATAACTGCGGAATTGTGCCCCGACAATCATAAAAATCAAACCGATGCCTAAGACAAATTGTTGCCACAATTGGTCTAGGCCTTTGGTGACAATGTCCATTTCGCCACCAAAACTGACGTTCACATTCGGATAACGGGTTTGCACGGCTTCCCAGCGTTGTTTAATCAGCTTATTGACGGCCAAGGTATCAATTTGGTGTTTGTCTATATTCGCTTGTAAAGTGACGATTTGCCGGAAATCAACATGGTCTATGCTAGCCGGGCCTATCCGTTGTTCGGCAAACACTAATTGGCTGAGCGGGACGCTACTGCCATCGGCACGGACTACGGTATGCCGCAACAACCCTGCAATGTCGCGTTCCTTGCCGTCTTGCGCCCGCACCCTAACGCCAACGGGTTCATGTTGGTCGATAAAACTGGCGACATGTTCACCATCAGCAAGCAGTTGTAAAGTGCGGATCACCGTTTCGGGATTGAGTCCGGCACGTTGGATGGCATCACTGTCCAAGTGCAGTTTGAGTTCCGACAAACCAGGAACCATATCCAATTTGACATCATGCACGGATGGGATACCCGCAAGGATAGCCTTTAATTCAACAATCGCCGCATCCAATTGCTCACCCGCCGCGCCGGACAGCCCCAATTTGATGGCCTTGCCTATCGGATGCGGGGCATCGCCTTCAACCCAGACGCCAACCGCGCCAGTGATGTTTTTCAAGATGGGTTTTACGAGCGGGATTAGCGTTTCTGTATCACGGCTGCCGTGGCCGTTCAGGTTAAACCAAATATCGCCGTATTGATGGCCAATGAGCGATTTGCCTTCGATGGCTACCGCACCACTTTCAATCGCGCTCGCCCGCAACTCGCCGGGCTGAAAAAGGGCATTTACTTTTTGTTCAATCTCTTCCAATTTAGCCAGCGTGACCGCAGACGTTGTGCCATTGGGCATTTCTAAGGTGACGACAAAGCCATATTCCGGGGCTTGCGGGAAAAAACTAAAACGCACCCATTCAAAAGCTAGAGCCGCCCCTGCAAAAATAAACACCGCCAACACCAGACTTAAGGATTTTAAAGGGGCGCGGAATAACCGGATCAAGCCCTGTGTGTAATGCTTTAGCAAGGTTTGGCGTAATCGGTCGCGCCAATTTGACGTATTTGCGTTGGACACCCTCGTGACCGCATGGGCGGGCAATATCCACAAAGCTTGCACCAAGCTCACCAACAAAGCCAAACACACCACTTGCGGAACCACGCCCATCATATTGCCAATAAACCCGCTCATCAGCATCAAGGGCAGGAAGGTGGCCACCGTCGTCAGCGATGACGTGGCGACAGGCAACCACACTTCATGCAAGGCAGCGACTGTTGCCGTAAGCGGCTCCAAGCCCCGGCGCATATGCTGGCCAATCGCTTCAATCACCACCACCGCATCATCAACCAGCATCCCCAAGACAATCACCACACCTAACAACACGCTTAAATTCAAGGATTGCCCGGTCAATTGCAGGGCAATAAACACGCCCGCCAAGGAAAAAGGCACGGCCAGCGTGGTCAGCAACGACAAGCGCGTCCCCAGCATCAGCCACGTCACGGCAAACACCAGCAACATCCCCGACCACGCGTGTTGCTCCATCACCGCCAAGGCATCACGGATGGCATCAGAGGTGTCGATCAACAGGAACAATTGCACGCCCGTGCTGGCGCTTAACAGGTTACGCGACTCAATATAGGCCTTAATCTTGTCGATTAACTGCAAGGTGTTGGCCCCCGATTGTTTCATGGGCATGATGACGGCAGCGGGTTGGCCACGAAACCGTGCGCCTAATTTAACGGCTTTGCTGCTACGGGTGATGTCCGCCAATTCGCCCAGCTTGACCACGCCTTTTGCGGAAATGATAGGCAGTGAGGCCAAATTGGCCAGTGCATTGTCCGTGCCTGTAACCCGCACCAACCACTCCCGGTCATTGACATTCACCGTCCCGGCGGCAACATCACGAAAATAAGCCCGCACAGTATCCGCCAGTGCGCCCGGATCAATCCCCAGACCCGCCAAACGCTCAGGATGGAACACAATATGCAGCTCCGGGGCTTCCAAGCCTTTGGTGTCCACCCGCTGCACACCGGGCAATTGCATCAAATCCCGTTGCACTTGCCGGGCTTGGTGGCGGAAATTTTCATCCTCGCCCGGCCCATAGACCAGCACCTTAAACCAATCCGGTTCGGTGCTTTTGATTTCGTAAATGTCCGGTATCGCTTCGCGGGGCAACACCGTTTGCGCCATTGCTTGCAATTCGCGGCGCAACTCCGTCACGCGGCGTTCGTATTCCTTGGGGCTAATATCATCAAAAATGACCGTGATTTGTGCCTCGCCACTTTGTGCATTGCTGTAAACATGCTCGATGTCTTTGATTTTGGCCCGCAGCATCCGTTCGATAGGATCAACCACCAGCCGCACCACGTCTTCGGCAGATGCGCCGGGCAACGGAATGGACATTGGCACGATATTAAAATCCGCATCCGGTTCGCGCTCCCTGGGCAATTGCACATACGCCAAAGCACCCAGAATAATAATGAGCAGATACGCCAGATTGGCAAGGACATGGTTGCTGTATAAACGGTGCAGCCACATGTTAAGGATGTCCTGGCTCTTGGGCGGTGGCGGTCACGGCGGCCTTATCGCTCAGCGCGTGTTGTCCGGTGACAATGATACGGCTTGCCGCTGGCAAATTAATCGCGGCAGGACGGCCATTTTCGGCATCAGGCAGAGGATGAAAATGCGCCGTACCAGCCTTTTCGACAAACACGCCCAAGACCGAACCACGTTTGACCAAACTTTCGGCGGGGATGCGCATGGTTTTGTCATGCCATAACAAACGGCCCGCCGCGCCGGGATCCGCCTTATCACGGACAAAATCCAAACGCACTTCTTGTGTGCCTGTTTCCGTGCGGATGGCGGGCAAAACCGCCCGGAGTTTTAACGGATAACGCTTGCCATTGTATTCAAAATCCAGGCTTTCGGCTTTGGCTAGGGTGGGCGTTTCGCGGTTGGAGACTTGCGCGGACACTTCCAAACGGGTCATGTCCAATAAGCGCAGCAAGGGCGTGCCGCGCACCGCCAATTGTCCGACCGCCGCCAACCGGGCGGTGACAATCCCGGAAAAAGGGGCTTTGACCGCGCAATGGTCGATTTGCCGTCCGGTGCTTTCAATCCGTGCCGCTTGCGCCGCCAAATCACCCCGCAGCACCGCCAATTGCGAGCGTTTTTCTTGCACTTGCTCCTGGGGCAAAGATTGTTGCGCTGCCAGTGTTTCGGTCTGTTGCAATTGCCACTGCGCCAACTCTAGCCGCGCTTGTGTCGCTTGCCGTTCGGCCTTAAGCCGCGTCCGCTCCAATTCAAAATCCTGGCAAGCCAGTTTCACCAACACCGCCCCGGCCTTGACCGCATCACCGACCCGCACCGCCACCTCCAACACAGGCGCATCGACTTGTGCGGTGATCGGCGTGTCGTTCAGGCTCAGCACCGCTGCCGGGGCCGCCGATTCCGGGTAAATTGCCAAATTGCTTAAGGCTTGGGTTTGTACGGGAACAGGCCCGTCAGCAGAAGCCGCCGCACCAAAGCCCAGCAAACAGGCGGCTACTATCGTTTTGAAACAATCAGATCGGATGGGCATAGTTTAAGCAAAAGTCAGGGAACAAGAGAGGCATCCGTTAACGGATAAGAAACGGGGCAATATACATCAGGCGGCAATCATGTGGTGCTGATACTACCGTAAACCGCTAAAAAAGCCCTTGCCATAACAATGACATGGCAAGGGCCAAAGGGCCTCCATCATTAGGTCAAACGTGAGGCGGTCAAATCCGTAAACCGGGCTGGTTTTGGCAAACCCACCATAGCCCACTCAACACATCATCATCACGGAGTTATGCTTTAAGCGGTCAAGTTTTCGGTTTTTTTAAGTTAATCCGTTCGTGGTGAGCTTGTCGAACCATGAGCGGATTAACCGTCCAGCCTTCGACAGGCTCAGGCCGAACGGTTAATCCTAAAACTTGACCGTTCAGAGTATATGTATAAGACGTTTTAGCTACGAAAAACCCGCAATTGTGCGGAAAAATAAGCAAAGATTGGGACTTCGTCAGGCTCGCCAACGATGTGCTTCCGTTTAGTCACGGGTAGCGTCCAGCCTGGGGCGCATGGATCCATTCTAGTGGTTTGCCACTCTCATGGGTAGTGAATTTCCCGCACTTGGGCTATTTTGAGCGGATGATTTTTCCGATACGTTTCGCAGATTTTCCGTAAGCCTTTGGGTTTGAGAGAGAATAGGCAAAATGGATCACAAAGATAGTGCATCGGTCACGCAAACTATAACGGCGGTTAGTTGAAGTTTTTTATCGCGGGTTGGCAGGTTTTGCCAAGGGTAGGTAGTCAAAACAGCACACCGCAGAAAATTTTGTCAGCTGTGTGTGGGCAAACAGCTTTATCGTTTGCCTTTATGCCCTTTGGGTACACCGTTTGATGTTATTAATGGTGGGCAGAACAGCGTTGCCCACCCTACCCGGCTGATTCCCAAGCGGGAGCTTGGGAACCAATTAAAATCTGTCAAACTCAGGGCGATGACATTACCTTTCATTTTCAGAATTTACTGAGGCATTATTCACATTTTCTTGTGAATGGTCATTCGCATTTGATTTTTTTCTCATAAAGTACCACCATGCGATAATTGCAATTAAAAGAACTAAAATAATTAAAGCAATTATTAATAAGAATTTATACAATCCTTCGTTGCCGCTACCAGATAGATTGCTCTCTACACCTTTTGCTACTGTCCGATCAACATCTGCACCTGATTGAATTACATCAATTTCAGTAGTCTCTTTTTTCCTTGCTATATCAGTTTCCGCAGCAACACTTTTAATTCTGTCGTTAGCAATAGCCAACTCTAAATCCGCTTTAGCTTTAAGTCGTTGTGTTTCTAATTCTATCTGCTGTATTTTTAATGCGGATTGTTGTTTAATGAATTCACGTTCCTCATCTTCTTGAATCTGGGCTCTCGTTTTATCTCGAAGCCGTTCTTCATTTGCTGCTTTTGCTTCGGCCGCCGCTTTAGTTGCAGCAGCTTGTGCTCTTAAAGCTGCCGCTTTAGTTGCAGCTGCTTGTGCTTGTATAGCTTTCTCTTGCACACGACGATCAGCGTCACGTTGTTCAACAGCAATTTGTTCTAATCTTCGCTGTTCTGCTAGTCGGGCTTTGTATTCTGCCTGTGCTCTGGCATTATCATTAGCTATTGCTTGATTTTGTGCATTATCAAGCGTATTCAATTGCTCTGTTAGTGAAGGATTTGCTGAAATTAAGCTACTAAATAGCAAAAGGATTACATAAGTAAATTTTCTCATTTTATTTCTCAACTGGGCATGTGGCATTAGGTTGAATTCGTGTTTCATTTGGCCCTGTAGATATAATGAGAGCGGTTGCATTGACTTTAAACTCACACTCTTTGCCAACTTGTGCAGACGTAAATATTTTGCCGTCTTCAATATATGCAATTGAAACACCTTGAACCAACACTTTATCTGATACTAGTGATCCCGCAGCGGCTCCTATGGCGCCACCTCCTGCGGTAGTTGCTACCGTTCCTGTTGTACCAAGACCTCCAAAGCCACCTCCTAATCCACCTGCTAATGCACCTAATATAGCGCCACCCACTTGAGCTTGTTGTTTTTGTTTGGAATTATCGACTTCAATCTGAGCAGGTAATACAGCAGTTATTTTTATTGTTCTTGCTGCTTGCACCGCATTCACCTGGCCTGCCTTGTACACATTACCTTTTAAGTTTTCACCAGTTGCAGCACAACCTGATATTGCAATTATTGTGAGTGAGGCGATTATTTTTTGTGCTTTCATTTTTGATTGCCTTAATTTTGTTATTGGAAGGAAAATGTCAGAAAATCTAAGTTTTTATAAAATCAACGGGATCAATTCGATTGATTTCCTATTTAGCAAGGTTAGCGTCCAGCATAGGGCGCAAGAAATAATTCTAGTGATTTACTTACCCCATTGGTAGTGAATTTCTCACACTTGAGCTGTTTGCAGTGAAATATTTTTCCGATGCGTTTTGCAGGTTTTTCATAAGTCTTTTAGTTTGAGAGGGAATAGGTAAAATGAATCGCAAAGATAGCACAACGGTCATGCTGAAAATATTGGCGGTCAGGTGAAATATTTTATGGCGGTTCGGCAGGTTTTGCCGTGGGAATAAGCTTGGCTGTGCGAATCAACCCATAGATGATTACCCTATCGGTACACACCAAATTTGTATAATAGCGACACTGTTTATCTTGCTGGTCAATTTAATCCAACCCTAACTTTTGAATAAAACTACATCATGTTAATTTCTCATCTTTATAAATTCATTTTTATTAAAACGATTAAAACAGGTGGCACATCAACTGAAATCTATTTGGAGCAGTATTGTGTCCCGGATATTGAAGAAAGCCATCTTCGGCAAAGTGTCATTTCAAAAGAGGGGATTATTGGCAGTAGAGGCCAAAATGATGAGTATTTCAACCACATGAATGCCAAGCAAATAAAAGCTAAAGTTGGGGATGAGTTATTTGATACTTACACTAAAATTGCAAATATAAGAAATCCGTTTGATTTGTTAGTCAGCCATTATCATTTCAAAATGACTTATGACCTTTATGCAAAAGGCAGGCATTTAACATTCAGTGAATATATAAATGAGACCAAAGCAGTTGAAAACTTAAGTGAGAATAGCAAAAAAATGCTGTTTATTAATAATGAGCTGGTGATTAATGCGTTTATTAGACAAGAATACTTAGAAAATGATTTGATAAACTTATGTAATAAATTAAATCTGCCAGAATCGAATAGGCGTTTATCACATTATAAACAATCATCAGAAAGAAAAGATATTCACTATTCATCATTTTATGATGATTCATCAAGGAAAATAGTAGAAGATGAATTTAGGTTTTATTTAGATCGATTTGATTATAAATTCGAAAATGAACGTTAAATCAAAGAGCAAGCCTCTTACAAATAGGCTATTGAGCGTATAAAAAGGATCAGCTTGGTGGGTCGTACCGTAAAAGTATTGATGATAAGTTCCTGCACCGCTAATAATGTTTGTTAGAGATAGTTGTTATTCGCCTATGGTTTTCGTTGAATTCCCTGTCGGTGGTGACACTGTCGATAAATCAGGTAAGGAATTTTTCAGCATTAAAAACGCCTGCTGCTGGGTCATCGTCAATTTTTCATTCGCAAGCAAATTATTGGCTTCGTATGGGTCTGTGAAATGGTCATACATTTCATAGTCAAAATCCGTTTGGTTTTTATTGGAATAACGGATGAGCCGATAACGCTCTGTACGTACGGCAAAAACCAGCTCTGAATGTTGCCACGTGATAATCCCGTTAATGCCGTGGGTGGTAAGCACCACACGGGGAATGCTATCAACCTCCCCTTTCAACTGGCGGGCAAAAGATTTGCCATCCAGTCCGTCAGGCTTAAGACCTAAGCACCAATCCGTTAAGGTGGGATAAATGTCCATCAAGGAAATGGGGTTGCTGTAAACGCCCGGCTTAATCCCAGGGCCTGCAAAAATTAGCGGAACCCGTGTTGACCGTTCCCATACTGAGTATTTGGTCATGCGTACTTTTTCACCCATTTGATAGCCGTGGTCACTCCATAGCACAACCAAGGTGTTATCTTTGTTAGGGCCATTGTTAAGGGCTTCCAAGGCTTGCCCGACACACCAATCGGCAAAACTGATATTGGCCAAGTAGCCTTGAATGTAACGGTTAAGTTCTTGGTTTTTTAAGACTCTTAGCATATCTCCCCTTTTTCCATAAGAGATCGACTTGGCTATCCGTTCTGGCACATCTTGTAAATCATCATAGGCAGCGGCAATGCTACCTAACATACCGGGCGGCAATGCGATGTCCTGTAGCGGATAGAGATCAAAAAACTCTTGCGGGCAAATATACGGCGAGTGTGGCTTGACAAGCCCTAGTGCCGCAAAGAATGGGACACTATGGGATTTTTGCAAAATTTGTCCGCACATCCAGCGGGTGCGTATGGCATCAGGATGGGTTTGGAGCGTGTAATACGGGGCAACATTGGCAACGCCTTGCTCGCTGGATTGGGTATGGGGTTCTATTCTTCCAGGATTTCCCGTTCTCGACCCTTTAATAGTGCATTGTGGTGAGTTTTTGCATTTTTCCCGATGTGTCCAGGCTTTTTTGTCACGCCCATGAAAGATTTTGCCTGTCCCGTAAGTGTCATAGCCATTCAGCTTAAAGAAATACGGCAATGATATTCGGTTGTCAAAATTGGGGCTTTTGTCGAAACGCTGGCCATTACTATAAATACCGGATTTAAATGGATAATAACTAAACAGCGTAGCGGCTCTTGACGGACTGCACACTGGTGCAGCGGCATGTGCGTTGGTATAGAGCATCCCGCTTTGCGCTAAGGCATCAATATTTGGTGTGTGGACTCCAGGGTAACCGCCTAAAACGCCGACCCAATCGTTTAAGTCATCAAGACACAGCATGAGGACATTGGGTTTTTGGGCGTTGGATTTACGGTTATCCGATATGGCTTGTTGGGCCAGAGGCGGCTTTATGGACAGCAAGGCTGATACTGAAATACCTGTTTTAAAACAGTAAGATAAAAACTCCCGGCGTTTAATGTTATTTTCCATATTGTCAGTTCGCTGGTTAAGTGTGTGGCTTATATGATCCGCAAATTAGCTCCGAGAGATACCCTGGCTTATATATTCAGGCAAGCATACCGAAGAAACACCAAGGCGGTGGCACGGATAGATGTAAAAAAGCAGAGTGTAGCAATCAACACGATTTTGCAAAAAGCTACTCTAACAGACATAGAATTTATCGAAAAATGATAAACCCTCATTCTGTTATCTTTTTTTTAGATAGCTTGGGACGGTCACAGGCACGATCACATGTTATTTTTTGGCTGAGCGGCTTCCTAAAATGAATGCCATGAGCCATAAGGCAGTGTCTTGGAGCATCAATTATGATACCCCCATAATTTTCTGGATAAATAGACCCACAATGCTTTAAACCATCCAATTTACGCCTTTAAAAATTTGAAGTAGCTCACAAATTTACTTGTTATTTCCATGTATCTCCATGATAATCCAAAGGCTTTTTACATGACGGTTTAGGTTTTGTATGTTTGCCATCAACACGCATACCCCATCGGGGGTACGGGTCTCTCTTGGGAGGGCTTAGGTTAGTTGCGAAATCCAAACTAAGAAAATTAACGCGTGTTTTTGGAGGGATGTAATCATGAATATTCGCTTGGCTTTTTGGCAATCGTCTCTTTAACGGGTTTTTCACATGACGGGTATTGCGGCTGTCAATAGCGGAGAATATTGCCAAAGCCTATGTGCAGGCAATTACCAATGGTACGGGCTCTAAGGTCGCCGGGTCTATTGATTATGGGGCGTTAGATTGCACGGCGGCGACGGTCTTTGAGGAACAAAAATGCCAAAAAAAATCGTTTTTAATGGCAAAGATGGCAAAACCGTACTGATAGAAGCGATTACGTCAGTGTCGGAGGCAATTAGGCTAGCTGATAAAGGCAGCCGTTTTGAGAAGGTCACGGAGAAGATGTCAAAGCGGTGACGTAAGCTAAACCGTCGCCCACGAAACACCCCCAATCACCCAGCACCCCAGCGGTTTTTTTTGCTGAACAAGGACAAAAGGTCACATGATCCTTAGGATTGCACTGCAAAGCTGAACCCACACTTTTAATATACTGACCGCCACATCCCTAGCACTTTCCATTCCTGCCACTTCCCTGTATTCTATAAAAAAATCATTACTCTGTACGCGCCTATCATGTCCAACCCAAGCCCTGATATTTCCTGGAAAAATTACCTGACGCTCTGCAAACCCAATGTGGTTTTGGAAATGCTGTTTACAGCCGTGGTCGGCATGTTGCTGGCCGTGCCTGGCATGCCGCCGTTGGCGACGGTTTTTTATGCCACCTTAGGTATTGCATTGGCGGCTTCTTCGGCGGCGGCGATCAACCATTTTATTGACCGTAAAGCCGATGCCCAGATGGGCCGCACCGAAAACCGCCCCTTGCCTAAAGGTAGCCTGACCGCCACCAATGTCATGGTGTTTGCTGTCGTGTTGGGTGTCGCGTCGATGCTGATCTTGGTGTTGTTGGTCAATGTCCTGACCGCCATCCTGACGTTTTTATCGTTGTTTGGTTATGCGATTGTTTATACGCTGTATTTAAAACGGGCCACGCCGCAGAACATTGTCATTGGGGGTGCATTTGGCGCGACCCCGCCGCTGTTGGGTTGGTGCGCCATGACCAACACCATCCACCCTTACGCGTTGTTGCTGGTGCTGATCATTTTCGTCTGGACCCCGCCGCATTTCTGGGCCTTGGCGATTGCCCGGCGCGAAGAGTACGCCAAAGTCAATATCCCGATGCTGCCCGTGACCCACGGTGTGGAATTCACCCGCTTGCAGATTTTGCTGTACACCGTGCTGTTGCTGATTTCGACCCTATTACCCTATCTGACGGGCATGAGCGGTTTGATTTATTTAGGTGTGGCTTTGCCGTTGGGCGTCGTCTTTATTTATTTGGCCGTTTTGATGATGCGCACCAAAGACAACAAAACCGCCATGAAAACCTTTGCCTATTCCATCCTTTATATCACCGTTATTTTTGCGGCTTTACTCCTTGACCATTATTTCCCTTTAACACTATGACTTTCACCCATCACGAAGAAACCCCTTACGAAGAACATCCGTTTGCAGAAACCGTCCGAATCTTAGGCAAAGGCAAAAAAGGCTCACGGCCTTTGACGCAAGAAGAAGCCTACCACGCCATGAAAATGATTTTGGCCGATGAAGTTCTGCCCGTACAGTTAGGTGCGTTTTTGATGTTGATGCGGGTCAAGGAAGAAACGCCGGAAGAATTGGCGGGATTTGTCCAAGCCGGGATGGAATCATTTAATATTGATTGCGAAGGCTTGGTGGATTTGGATTGGTCCACGTATGCCGGAAAACGCCGCCATTTACCGTGGTTTTTGTTGTCGGCGTTATTATTGGCCGAAAACGGCATCACCATATTCATGCACGGCGCCAGCGGCCACTCGGCAGGCCGTTTGTACACCGAAAACATGCTAGGCTATTTGGGTTTAAATCCTGCCACGACGGTCGAAGAAGCACAGGAACAACTGCAAAACCAGCGTTTCAGTTATTTGTCATTGGAACATTTTTGCCCGAAACTCCACGAAATCATCGAATTGCGGCCCATTTTAGGCTTGCGCTCCCCTGTGCATACCTTAGTCAGGATGTTAAACCCGTTTAACGCCCCTTACAGCATCCAAGGCATTTTCCATCCCGGCTACCGCCCAGTCCACCAACAAGCCGCGTTATTGCTCGAACAACCGCACATGGCGGTTTTGAAAGGCGAAGGCGGCGAAACGGAACGTAACCCGGATATGGACTGTTTGGTGCAAAGCGTCCATCATGGCAAATTGCAAGACGAATCCTGGCCTGCGTTATTCACGCGCCGCCACATCAAACCCGAAGAACTCAATCCAGAACGCCTCGCGCAATTATGGCAAGGTGATTATATTGACGAATTTGCCATCGCCACCGTCATCGGCACCACCGCCGTCGCGTTGAAACTCTTGGAAGTGGCCAGCGACCAACAAGAAGCCCACGACATCGCCATGAGTTATTGGCAAGCCAGAGACAGGCAAAAATTTGGCCGTAAATAACGGTACGCTGCCAAAACATTGCCGGACGGGTTGTGTAACCTATTCCGTTACGTTAAGCAAGACAGGCCGTTCGTGCTGAGCTTGTCGAAGCATGAACAGCCTGTCTACGAATGCTGGATGGGGTTTGTTACCCCATCCTTAATGTTTTGAGCCACCTCATCGGTAGCAAAAACGTTATGGAACGGGTCGCTTCTAGTGCCCCTTGTGGGTAAATGCGCCTACTGTTGGTATAAACCCGTTCCAGCTTTCGAAGCCCAAGGCTCCGAAACCCTTGCCTCGCAGGTTCAAGAAGCAGGAACTGATGAATTGCCCCAAAACGATTACGTCCAGCATGACCCCTACATTCCATTCCGCCTCACATTAAAGGCTTTACGGAAAACCCATAAAAAAACAGCAAAAAATATTTCACTGAAAACGCCCCAAGTGTGAGAAATTCACTACCCATCCGGTCAGCAAATCACTAGAATTTGGCGGCTTAGCCTGTGATAAGGCTATGGGCTTTGAAAGTTTGCATAGCGATGGCAAAAATCAGAATGCAAACTGAAAAGCAGCATTTTTTTAGGATACCCCAAATATTCCCATCTTATTGGAATCTATTTGGTTTTTTTAATTTTAAATTGAATTAAGGCAATAAATGATATGTTGTTTTGCGGCATTATGTAGCAAACGCACAAGCCCCACTTCCTATTATAAAAATTAATAGGTTATTGTCATTTTCTGGGGGGATATATAGTGGTTATAGGTATCCAAGTTTCCAATGGATGCCACGACTGCCCGTCCTCAAAGGACGCGCAGTCGTTACTCAATCACTGTCTTATCCTTTTGTGCAACTGCTACATAATGCCGGACTTTGGGTGCACTATTTTGCAGCATGAATGGCGGGTAGAAAAACATTGTCCACCCTGTTTAGCTTGTAAAAAAACGGCATAATTAATGGAGAATCGAAAATGGCTCGTGAAAACTGCCCATCTTGCGCAACCGAGAAAAATATTCTCAATGCTTGTCACAATTGTGGTTGGTCTAGGCGGGCAAATAACACCTCAAAAACAGCTAAAATTAAAATCTCGTCGTAAAGTTAATCCTGCCTCTTTAACCAAGAAGAAATCCCACAAAAAGAAAGTCCAAAAGAATTCAAACACAAATATAATTAGAATCTGCAAGCCATGTGGTACTGACAGCAAGTCTTGGAATGGGGATGGGGGATGGGGAACTATCATTCTTTCTGGAGGTGGCGGACCAGGGACTGGAAAACGAAGGTAAACAAATTTGCCTAAAATTGGAATACCAGAGATTCCGAAGCAACGCGTTAAGGTATATTCCGTAGAGCGCGATAGAGACTGTGAAAGTATTGCCACCCGACGCGATATAATAGACGCCTATTAACAAAGCCTTATCACAAATGACCGCACGCCGTTACCAACGCACCTTAAACCGACACCAAGACATGATTCTGCCAATGTGTGTTGAAGATTATGTCAGCCCGACCAACACAGTCCGTGCCATTGACGCTTATGTGTCGACATTGGATTTGGCCACGCTGGGTTACCAACACAGCCAGATTGCCGCCAGCACTGGCCAGCCTGCGTTCAATCCGGCGGTGTTGCTCAAACTGTACCTGTACGGCTATATGCAACGCATTCACAGTAGCCGGCGGCTGGAGCGTGAAGCGGTGCGCAATTTGGAGTTGATATGGCTGGTGGAAGGCTCAAAACCTACCTATAAAACCATCGCCGATTTTCGCAAAAACAACACGGCGGCACTGAAAGCGACGAACCGCGATTTTGTGTTGCTGTGTAAAGAACTCGACCTGTTCGGCGGCGAGGAAGTTGGCGTGGACGGCAGTTTTTTCAAGGCCAACACCAACAAAGCCAACATTTACACCAGCGAAAAACTGGATAACCAGCTCACCCAACTGGAAAAGAAAATCCGGTAGTGGGTGAAACCTGTAATTTTTGGTATATTTTGAGTTTTAGATGACACTGC
>CAYUQV010000037.1:31633-35278 GCA_964446885.1 uncultured Methylocucumis sp. | reverse complement strand
TATAGCTAATCCAATATAAATTGATGCGACAATAGGTTATTGCAAAACGATCATTTTGAATGAAAAACGAATGGCCTATCCAGCGGTATTCAGAAAAAAACTGCTTTCAGTGATGAAAGAACAAGGCCTGACCATCCCGGAAGCCGCCGAACGGTTTGGGGTGGGCATGGCGAGCGTGTCGCGTTGGAAAAACAATCCCGACCCGGACTTCTCGCGGGACAAGCCCGGCACTAAAATTGACCGTGATGCGTTGGCCAAAGACCTTGCCGAGCATCCCGATGACTTCCTTTACGAACGGGCGGCGCGTTTTTCCGTGAGCGTGTCGGGCATGGGCGCGGCGGTGAAACGCCTAGGGTTTGGCCGTAAAAAAAAGCCTGGCACATCCTAAGGCGGATGCCCAGAAACGGGCTGAATTCTCTTTAAAAATTAAGGCTTATGAAGAGGAAGGCAAACCCATTGTTTATATCGACGAGAGCGGCTTTGCCCATGGCCACACCCGCTCCCACGGTTATTCAGAAGTGGGCAAACGATGCCACGGCATCTTCGACTGGGGCCTAAAAGGCCGGACAAATGCGATAGGGGCGCTCATCAAAGGGGCGTTACTGACGGTGGCATTGTTCCCTTGCAACATCAACGCCGATGTTTTTTATGCGTGGGCCGCGCAGGACTTGGTGCCAAAACTCCCCGTCGGCAGCATCGTGGTGATGGACAACGCCGCCTTCCACAAGCGGGAAGACATTAAACGCCGTATCGAGAAAGCAGGGCATACCCTTGAGTTTTTGCCCCCATACTCACCTGACCTTAACCCTATCGAACACAAATGGGCACAGCTTAAATCCATCCGCAACCAACTACGATGTTCCGTTGACGACATCTTCACTGAGGCCGTTGTCGGGCATCTTTTTATATCGGATTAGCTATATAGCGCGATCGCAATACCCATTCCATTTCTAACTGCACAGTTTTGCTAATGAAAAACGAATGTTCGATTAATAAAGCCATTACCTTTTGGTATTGGCCTTCATCGTCGCGCATGGCTAGCCGGATCATGATGTTGGTGTCAACGGCAATTAACACGGTTTATTCCTTACTTAAATCAACAGGTTCACAGAGTTCTTCGGTCGATAATGTAACAGTGTTGCTTTTAAAAAAACCGCCTAAATCGTTTATGTCATCCGTTTTTTGATAATGGGCCGGACGTAAAATAACGGTGTCGCCCAAGCAATGCAGGACTAATTCCTTATTGTTTTTCCAAGTGCCTATTTGCAACACATCGGCGGGTAAGGTGATTTGGCCTTGTGGGGAGATGGATAAGGTAATCATTGGCTTCCTTTAATAGGGGTATTGGTTGATTTTTAAATTAAACCATTTTCACTTCATTCAACAAATCAGGATGGCGATCTAGCAGCTTGAGCAATTTCACCAAGGCCAGCGGTGGTTTGGTTTTGCCGTTTTCGTAACGGGAAAAGGCATTGACTCCGCCGCCGAATAGTTCGCTGGCTTCGCGTTGGTCTAAGCCCAGTTTTTTACGCACGTTGGCGATAAAGTCAGGATCAACGCTTGCGGCGTTTACTTGTTTATTGAAGGCCAGCATGGCTTGCATAGTGCGCCGGGATTCTTCGGCGGCTAAGACGGATTCGTCGCAAGCGGGGCAGAAATCGCCTGTAACGTCGGGGATTTGGGTAGTTTCGCCTTTGTAGGTGTAAGTGATGTCGCGGGTGTCATGGATGAGTTCCGCCGCCGCGCAAGATGGGCATTTCATTTTATAACTCCTTGAAGGATACGATAAGCACGTCATCAATGACGGTCAGTTTCAAGTATATTTTGCCAACTGTTGTGGTGAGCCGGTACACGTCTTGCCATAGTTGGTGATCGGCGTGGGTGGTCATGCTTTTGTAGAAATCAGCAGGCGTAAGCGCCATGACCACGGCAATCATGTCGTCAAAATCTATTCCTAAAGCCGCCGCACCTTCTCGTGCGGTTTTGGTGGTTTTAACTTTGCCTTCGGTTATCAACGCCTTAAGTAGTGGTGCAAAAGTCTTTTAACATGAGTAACGGGGGCGGGACGGGGTTTCAATACCCCGTCCTTAAGGTTCCAAAGTCGTTATAGGTACTGAAAACGTTACGGAACGGGTAATAAACCCGTTCCAGCTCGCGTTATTTTATAAATGTTAAAAAGTTATGAACACCCACTTAACCACGGATAATTTACAATGTGGCGTTCGCTTTTCCATGATTAATATTAACCTATTTGGTTATTTTGGCAATTATAATGTTTGTGAATATCTTGAATTTAAGTGTACTCCAAAATTGCTAGCCATAAAAAAAGGGTACATCGCTGTACCCTTTTTGTTACTGCAAGCTAGGTGGTTGATTAACCGAGCATTGCTTTCACTTTTGCCATGATGCCATTTGGATCAATGCCTTGGTGTGGGAATTGTTCCCACAAACCACCGCAACCTTCTTTATGGGTGGCGATATGGGCAAATTTGGGTGTCAGGCCGCGTTCGAGCAACCATGAACCATAACGGCTACCCAAACCAGTTTTGCGGTTGAAGGATTCAACCACTAACACCATCGGTGATTTGCCGACTTTTTGCAGCATGTCTTCGTCAATGGCACTCAAGGTAGGTTTGTTGATCAAACCGACGCTGATGCCTTCTTCTTTCAGGCGTTCTACGGCATCTAACGCACGGTATAAGGTTTCACCGAATGCAATGATGTAACCTTGACGGCCTTCGCGGATGACTTCGTCTTTGCCTGGGACAAATTCGTAGTCGCCACCGAAATAGTCGTTGCCAGCTTCGTCCAAAATGTTTGGCACTTTGGAACGGGTAGAGAACACGAAACGCAGGCCGGGTTCGAAGAAGATTTTTTTGACGACCGCTTTCATTTGGTTGGGGTCGGCTGGGAAGTACAAGCCTGTTGAGTAAGCGTCATCCAAGCCGTTGTCGGCGAACATGTTGTTCAGACCGAAATGGCAAGTGTTGTCGGCCATGTCGTCGATGCCGGAATGTGAGAAATGGCTCAACACGTTGGAGTTGTTCAAACGCGCCATGGTGATTTCTGACATCAGCATTTCTAAGAACGCAGAGAATGTACCGAAAATACCTTGTTTGCCTGCTTCCATACCAAAACCAGCGGCAGCGGAGAAGTTACCGCGCTCCATGATGCCGGAAGAGATGAAGCTTTCTGGGAATGCGCTGTGGATTTTGTGCAAGCCACAAGAGCCTTCCAAGTCGGAGTCGATAACGCGGACTTTTGCGATACGTTCTGCTTCGGTCATGCCTTTCATGACTTCAACAACTGCGTCGCCAAAGACGTTACGGTTAGCATCCCATTTGTCGCCTGAACCTAAGAAGGTGTCGGTCATTTTAGGGGCAACAACGCCTTTTAAGAATTCAACAGCAGCGGTGTGGCCACGGGTTTCCAGGTATTCCAACGCGACTTTGACAGACACTACGTCATGGCCGTGGGTTGAGCCTTCTAAGCCAACTATGCCAGGGCACATTTTACGGTGGTTGATGACAGCAACAGGGCCTGGGGTGTTGATGGCTTTGCAGATGTTGGCATACAAGCTGTCCAAATCTTCGCCGTCGCCTTCCAATACGGCGGCCCGGCGAGCCTGCCCGATGCCCCCGGCGC
>CAYUQV010000037.1:0-31623 GCA_964446885.1 uncultured Methylocucumis sp. | reverse complement strand
CCAATACGGTCACGCCTTGACCAGCCAAAGTTTTGGCAGTTGAGCAACCTTTCAAATAGCTAGATGGGTGGCCAGCGATGGTGACGTCGTTGTCGTCAATAATCAATTTGACGTTCAAACCTTGCGCAACCGCTAAACGCGCTGCTTCGGCATCGTCGCCTTCTTGTTGTGAACCGTCTGAACCTAAGCAGAACAGGACTTTGTCTGGGTTGGCAATCGCCACACCGTTGACATAAGGCCACATGTGACCTAAACGGCCTGAGCTAAATTTAACGCCGGGTGTGAAGCCCAATTCTGGATGGCCTGGCAAATGCGAATGCGCCGCACGGTATTGGGTCAATTTTTCGGCTGGCATGTCGCCGTTCAATACAGACATCAAGTATTGGGTGGCCACACGGTGTCCGGCTTCGTCGAAGAAAGTCGGGACATATTTGTCAGAACCACGGAACAAAGCGTCCATAATCATGACTTCTGGCACGGTGTCGAATGGGCCACCTGTATGACCGCCCACGCCGCGTGCTGCGCCTGTGGACGTGAAAAACACGATGGCATCACGGCACAATTGGATATTGGCTTGCAGGGCGGCTTTTTGCTCTGCGGTCAACGTAGGGACGCTAGCGTCTAGCGAAATACGTTGATAAGCGCCAAGATCGATAGGAAAGTTAGACATATTTTCTCTCGTAATAAAGATGTGGATGGAAGGGTTAATAGTTGTAGAACCGCCATTATCCAATAGATCAAGGGTTCTGAAAAGAGAGCCGCCCGATTACTCGATATGCAATCCTATTTTGTTGCGTCCGTGCTATTTTTATGTGTTGGTTATTCGTTGTAAATAGTGCGTTGCACAAAAAGATGCAATCATCACGGTGGCTAACATTACTCTTATGAAGCTGGCTTTTGCAAGCTATTTATTAGCATTTGGATATGCACTAATGTGGCTCACACTATAAGCGTTTAGATAGGTTTTATTCAGTTTGTGAAGCCCGTAAACGGTATTGCCTAAACAGCAACACACCACCCGCCCATAACGCCGCCAACATCACCCCGGCCCCGACACAATAAGCCGCTTTCGCCAAAGCATGGTCATACGCCAACAGCCCGGATTCGTTGAGGATATACTGCCAATCATGAAAGCCATACGGTGCAGAATGTCCGAAATTTCCGCCCAACAGCGGCAAGACACCTGCACGGGCATCATTGATGTACGGAGCTATATCAAGAAAATTTTCCCCGACCCACCATAACGCCACGCTCGCACCAAACGGGTCACGGGATTTGAACAACAATACGCCTGCACAAATCGAGGGCATCAGCAATTGCCCCAACGTACCGCCCAATGAAGTGATAAATGCGCCAAACGGCCTGAAGACAATATGCCCGGCCTCATGAAACGGTAGGTTGATGTTATGCAAGAACGATTCTCCAACCGCATTGCTGGCAATGCTTGCGCTAAGCAATTGCCAACTCCAGACCACCAAGCCAAACATAAGCAACGCCCTGCCCGCCAAATGCAAACCCGGAATACGCGCTTCTTGAAAAAGACTGATTTTGGGGCCGGCATCATCAACAATACGGACAGGTTCACTAGAAGCCGGGCCATTAGGTTCAGGGTGATATTTAAAATATTTTGCCAAGACAATCCCGCACTGCGGACAGCTTAGGGAGCCTTCGCGTAATTCATAGGTGCATTTTGGACATTTCACGGCATTCCCCTCTTATCAGGTGCAAAACATGTCAATTTTTCACAGGTTTGATGCGTAATCGTTCATATTTTTTGTAGCAGATTATTGTTATGGTAACAGCCCGGACACGCAAACGCGTGCCTATCCGCAAACCACTTTTACCATTTCAAACTATATTAAAAGGCAGGCCCATGAGCATCCAAATCAACGACATTGTCGCCGTCATCAAAGCATTTGCCCCTAATGCCAAGCCTAATTACCAACAGGCTATCGAGCAAGGTGATGCCCTGTTCCAGCAACACCAAATCAACACCCCTCAGCGTTTGGCGCATTTTTTTGCCCAAGCCCTGCATGAAACAGGCAATTTTTCGGTACTGCGCGAGAACATGAATTATTCAGAAGAACGCCTTTTGCAGATTTTCGGGGTCGGCAAACATTCTGCCGCCATCACCCCGGCGGAAGCCAAAACCTTGGCGCATAACCCGGAAAAGATTGCCGAACGGATTTATGGCTTAGGCAACCCGAAAATGGCCAACATGCTCGGCAACACCCAAGCCGGGGACGGTTATTTGTATCGCGGCAATGGCGTGCTGCAAACCACCGGGCGCGACAACCACAAACGCATGGGGATTGCTTGCGGCGTGGATTTTGAAAACCATCCTGACCTGGTGACCGACCCGCAACATGCCCTAAAACCCGCTTTGCAAAAATGGACGGACGATCACTTAAACACTTACGCCGACCAAAACGACATCACCACCATCACCAAAAAAATCAATGGCGGTAGTATCGGATTACCGGAACGCAAAGCCTTATTTGAGAAACTGCTTCCGGCCTTTAATGCCAAACAAGCCCCGGACGATAACAGCATGAAATGGCTGCAACAGTCCTTAAACGATTTGGGGGCGAACCCAAAATTAACAGTGGATGGCCTTAGCGGACCTGCAACGGTACAAGCGGTCAAAATCTTCCAAACCCAAGCACATTTGACCGCTGACGGCAAAGCCGGCCCTATGACCAAAGCGGCCATCAAACAAGCCTTGGCAGATTTGGGTAAAGGCGGTTAGATTATAAGTAGTGGTGTAAAAGCCTTTAACATGAGTAACAGGGCGGGACGAGGTTTCAAAGTTGCTATAGGCACTGAAAACGTTACGGAACGGGTAATAAACCCGTTCCAGCCCGCGTTACTGCGTAACGTCAGTTATAAGTTATGAACACCTACTCACAAACCCCAACCCCTTTTAGGCCTAGCCCACCCCAAAATCCTATGAAAAACGTGTCTTGCTTGGCTTTATTACTGATTGGCCTATGGATCAATACGGCTTCCCTGGCGGCGAGTTTTGATTGCACCAAAGCAAGCACGGACATCGAAAAAATGGTTTGTACCGACCCGGATTTATCCACATTAGATGAACGCCTGGGCCGTTTGTACCAAGCCGCAACCCAAACAAACCCTGATTTAAAAGCCGCACAGCAAGGTTGGCTACGCTCACAACGGAATGTTTGCCACGATACGGCCTGCCTAAATCAAGCTTACCAACAGCGCATTACCGAATTATCGCTTCCGCCAAACCATAACTGGCCTGTATTTACTGACAAACAACTCGGCATCCGCTTTTCCTATCCCCCACAACGGCAAATCAGCCCGGCCTGCCGGGGCAATCTAAGTTGTGTCGCGTTATCGGAAACAACGATGCCGTCGCAAACCGACTATGTGCTTGCGTTTGAAGTGTTTGAGGGTGGTTTGGAACAAATCGCCACCGAGCAAGCCAATTTCAGCAAACATGGCGCGAATTGGCTTGCTAAAGGAAGAAATGGCGAATATCCCGCCGAAGTGTTGCAAGGGGATGGCTGGCAAGGCCTTAAGGCAGTTGTCGATTGCGGTGTTTCTGATGAAAATGGTTTCCATGCCGCTGCCGGGGAATGCTTATGGGTAGTGCTCAGCAACGGCAAGCGCAGTATTGTCATTGACAGCCAAGGGCTAGTCGGCAATGATGCTTTATCGCTACAATCCATACGCTCCATCCGTTTTCATGATTAAAGGCAGTTACACAGGGACACCCACTTCCCAAAGGGCAATTTTATGGCAACCGATAACAACACCCTATCCAACCACCGTCCGAGCACGCTAATTTGTGCTGTTTGTCTGGCAAACCTGCTGTCTTGGCACTTAGCTTGGGGCGATACTTTCAAGCCTATTGCCACGCAAATTCAGATCACTTATCCCGATGGACGGGAATATAGCGAAAGCTACCAATTTGCTTCGGACAAACAATTCAGCGACATGCTGGATAAGCAAATCATCGGCAACCCCCTTTATAACGAAGGCCCTATCCTCCCCGAAATCAACGCCACCGCCGACATTCAAGGCAATCCACTAACGGTCACTTCCGCCGTCGGTTCTAGCGTCATCAGTATTTCTTCGGAAAAATTGGACATCAAGGAAACATTCGTTGGTGCCACCCGCAAAGACAGCGTCAAATTATTGGAAACCTGGGGTAAAGAATTCGGCGGGACACTGTTCCAAAAAGTCAATGCCCGTTCCACCCTATCCACGATAGGCGGCGTGTCTGGTTACATTCCTAGGACACCCGCTTTGGACAGCTCGATTGATGGTTCAGGATTCAGCGCGAATGTCCTGAAAGAATTGGTGGGTGAAGAACGCGAAAGCCATCTGAGCATATTGACCGGATTTTCCAGCTACAGCGCCAATGGCAAAACGGCAGATGTTTATACCTTGCCGATCAATTACAACTGGGAATTTCACGAAGGCTGGGCTTTATTGTTGAATGTGCCGCTGACCTATATCGACACGGAAGGCGTTTCGTCGTTTAGCGGTGCGCTCGGTACGGGCTTGCGTATCCCGGTTTCAAAATATATCAATACGGGAAAAATCAAATGGGATTTAGTGCCCTTATTCCGTGTTGGGGCGATAGGCTCTGAGCAAAACAATGTCGAAACCAGCATCATTTTTTCCGGCGGCATCCAAAGCAACGTCGGGATTCCTATTGGGCATGGCTTCTCGTTGGTGATCCAAAACCAATACAATTATTACTCGGTCAATTCCATCACCGCCTACACGGATGTCCGCGTCAACGGCAACCTCATCGAAATCCCCAGCATCACCAACAGCATCTACCGCAACGGTGCGCAATTAGTTAAAGATTTTGATTACAAACTGTTTGGCCGCACCTTGATGGCCGACATCAGTTTTGCCGACATCCGCTTGTCAGGTGCGACTTTAGCGATTGATAACCAACAGGAAATTGGTTTTGACATCGGCCTTAGGAGGACATCGAAATCCAAATTTAAACTGGACATTATGCGTACCGCCGAAGACGTGATGGCCTTGGACAAAAAGAAACTCATCCAAACTGCCAAAGATAAAGTGTCCGGCTCGGAATTTAAAATAGGTTTTAAATACACCCAAGCAACGGGCATAGACAGCGCGTATGGCTTGAGCACGGCGTTTTCTTACTGATCGCCTACTGCCAACCTTGCCGCCAAACATCGGTGTTTTGCAGGGCTTGCCAAGCCATTTCATAGCAATGGTGGTTGATGACGGCTTCCAGGATACAGCCGACAATCACCTCGTTTTCATCACGGATAATGTCCGTGACCAGAAAATGCTTTTCCTTGTTGCGCGGCTGCACAGCCGTCCATTTGCTGCGCAACAATTTGCCGGGATTAATGTGGGGTTTAACCATGCTGCGCTATCGCTTGCAATAAAGCATCCTGTAAATTTGGGTATTGGAACTTGAAGCCTTGTTCCAACAATCGGTTTGGCATGACTTTTTGGCTACCTAACAACAGTTCGGACATTTCCCCAAACAGCATTTGTAAAAATGCGGCAGGCAATGGCAACAAGGTAGGACGGCGCAAACACGCCGCCAAGGTCGCGGTAAATTCGCTATTCATGACCGGATTGGGGGCAGTGGCGTTATAAGCTCCGTGCATAGATGCGTCCGTCATCATCGCTTGCGCCATCGCCAACCAATCTTGACGATGAATCCACGACATCCATTGCTGGCCATCGCCCAGCCGCCCGCCCAAACCTAACCGGAATGGCGGTAACATCCGTTGTAGCAAACCGCCACCGCCCGCTATCACCAAGCCTGTGCGCACCAAACAAACCCGAATGCCCAATCGTTCGGCTTCCAAAGCGGCCTGTTCCCAATCTTGGCAGAGCTGCGCGGAAAAATCTTGGCCGTTTGGCGAGGCTTCGGTCAACTCAGTGTCGCCTTGGTTGCCGTAAAAGCCAATCGCCGAACCGCTAATCAACACCTTAGGCTTAACGTCCATTTGTGCCATCACATCAACCAACTCCCGCGTCAGGCCGATACGGCTGTCTCTGATGACATTTTTTTGCGCCTCACTCCAGCGTTTGTCAAAAATGGGCGCACCGGCCAAATTAATGACCGTCTGGAAGGATTGCCTCGGTTTCAAGTCTTGCAAACTGCTCAGCGCGTGGATGCCTAATCGGCCAATTTGCGCGACAGAGGCCGGATTGCGGCTTAATACGGTGACATCATAGTTTTGGTCGTACAGGCTGCGGGCCAATGCAGAACCAATAAATCCCGTGCCGCCCGTCATTAAAATTTTCATCGCTATTTCCTTGGTGGAGGCCTTTAAAGCCTGATGATGGCATTGCCTGAACCCTTGCGGAAATGCCTTAAAGTTTTTGTCTCAGCCATTGTAAGAGCTATATGTATAATGGCAAATTAGTTTTGTACATGTTTTGTACAATTATATATTGACAAATTACCTTCAAGCTGTAATCTGTCATTAAGCCTGATAGGTTTCTGTTTTGGGCATTTACCCTAAGTGCAACTGCCCCATGACAAAAACACAACCCCCCGTATTGCTTTCTTAATTTGTACTGATAGATTAAGAAAACTCCCGTCCTCCTCTATAAAGCCCTCCTAGCAGTCTACGGGAGGGTTTCTTTTTTTAGGCGTATCCTCAGGATAAAACCATGATGACATTTAGCCGCTTAGGCAAACTTTTGGTGGAATTCAATTTTTATGTTGCCGTGTTGGTACTGATCGGATTTTGCTTATTGTCGGTATCCGACAGTTTCAGTATTTTCAGCTTTAATGAGGAGTTATACGGTGCGCTGGATAACAATCTGCGCGTGATGATTGTTTACTTGGGTGTCACAGAAATCGTCGTGTTTGCTTATTGCTGGCTGACGCAACGTTTTCAGGGCATGACTTTAGTGGGCTTTTTTCTGTTATTGTTGATTGAATCTGTACAATTTTATGGCGAAGTCAATTCCATAGAAATTGATGAAGTGTTCCCGCTGTTTTTTCTGTACACAGGCCTCTCACACCTCGCGTTTGGCATCTTGAGCATCTTTGAAAGCAACCGCCTTAAGCTTGAAAAAAGCCGCGCCGAATAAGCACCGCCCATAAAAAAAGCCACTTGCGGTTTACCGTAAGTGGCTTTTTTGTGCAAAAACGTCGGGAATTATTTTTCCAACAAATCCAATTTTCCTTCTTTACCGTTCCATTCGTTTGCATCGGGTGATGCTGGCTGGACTTCGGTGATGCTCGGCCAGATTTTTGACAATTCGGCGTTCAATTGGATGAATTGCTCTTGTCCTTCTGGCACTTCATCTTCAGCGAAAATGGCATTGGCAGGGCATTCCGGTTCACACAGCGTGCAATCAATACACTCGTCTGGGTCGATGACCAAAAAGTTAGGGCCTGCATGGAAACAATCGACCGGACAGACATCAACACAGTCAGTAAATTTACATTTGATACAATTTTCAGTGACTACAAAAGCCATAATAATTACCAGAAAAGATTTTAATAAAACGGGTATCTTAGCAGAAACACCCCGTCCTTAGAACACCGAGTTAACAAATCATTAAACTGATAGCCTAAAGGCGCATTGATGCTTATTTGGAAGCGGAACTTATAGAAGAAAACATCTGTTTTTTGTTGGCCATTGTTTCGCCGCCGACATTTTTCAAGGCCAACTGAGCTTCTTGTTCCAATTGCGTGTCGGCAAACACTTGCTCAGGACGTACAGGTGCTTTACTGGCACGTTCAAAATACTGTTGCGCCTGTTTCTTATCGCCTTTATCAAGCAAAAATTGCCCATAATAAAAATTGCTGTCGATACCTTCCGGGCTGATTTTTAAGGCTGTCTGCAACATTTTTTCCGCCTCGTCATCATCGCCAAACGCAATCGGCCAGCTGGGGGTCAAATGGTACAGCGTACCCAACACCACATAAGCAGAGCCGCCCATTGATTTAGGATCAATCGCAATTGACTGCTGCAACAAATCCCGCACTTCATGTATCGCACTGAGTGCCGACACGGGGTCTTGATGGTCGGCATAACTGGCCTTGACCACGGCGTGCCAATAAATCAACCCCGCTTCTTTAGGATATTGCTTCGCCAAACTGGCCGCTTTCTCCAATAACTTGGCATACGCCGGGCCTTGCTGCTTTTTGGGGACTTGGTAATAAATTTTTGCCCATTCGGCTTCGATACCGTTGAGGGCATCAGAAACCGGGCTGGCATGGCTTGGGGCGGCAAAAGCCAGCGCCACAAACAACACACTGGCTTGTACAAGGGATAAAAAAGTAATCGGTTTCATGGGAATGTCTCCAGACAAGGTTAACAGCAAATTGGGCTTAAATTCCGTCACGCCATTCTGAGTACGGATGGACGGTTAAATTATTGTTGTAATAGCGTAAATCGTCTGTGACTTCTGCACCTAACCAAGCGGGCTTAGTGAACATTTCGCCAATTTCCGACAACTCGATTTCAGCGACACACAAGCCCTCATTAGCACCGACAAATTCATCAATCTCCCACAGATGGCCTTCATGCGACACATAATGGCGGGTCTTTTCTATCAACGGATTCTTGCACAAATCGGCAATCATTTCCTCGGCATCCGCCAAAGGGATTTCGTATTCATATTCATGCCGATGCGTGCCTATCACCGCACTTTTGATGTTCAGCCACGCTTGTTCGCCGCTAATCCTGACCCGGATGGAGGTATTGGCGACCGAACTTAAATAGCCTTGCTTAAAGACCGCCGATTTATGCACAAAGCCACGCCAACTCTCATCAGCCAGCAAAAATTTATGTTCTATTTCAATAGCCATCATGCACCTCCGGCAATATGGCTGCCATCGCAATACGGCGGTGTTTTGGTTTGCGTACAGGTACACAGATACACTGTTTTAGTTGCATCGGCAATAAATTTCAACGGCCTTTGTCCTGGGCTATCACGGTGCGAACCATCGCATAGCGGCGTGTCACGGCTGAGGCCGCATTGGCACCAAGCGTACATTTTTCCGGCTTCAATATCTAAGGGTAAAGGGGCATAAGTTTTTTCAGTCATAACAGATCATCCAATCAGTGAGTGTGCCAGATTATAACGCCGTCTGCTTTTTTATGCGCCCGCCTACATTGCCGTTTCTGCTTAAGCATCCACAAGCTTTTGTTTTTCGGCTATAATTGCGGTCTTTTTTCCAAACTTACGCAACCTGACAAGCTGCCACAAAACCAGTGCCCCTTGAGGGTGGACAAAACACATCATGCAAGAAATAAACCCGATAAAAAACCAAATTGCCGACCTTAAAAGCCGTGGTGACGCGCTAAGGGGGTATCTTTGACTTCGATAACAAATCCGAACGCTTAGTTGAAGTTTTACGCGAACTGGAAAACCCCAAAATCTGGGACAATCCCGAACAAGCCCAAGCCCTAGGCAAAGAGCGCGGGCAACTCGAATTGGTCGTCAACACCATCACTGAATTGGAGCGCGGCTTGGCCGATGCCGAAGAACTGCTGATGATGGCCGTGGAAGAAGACGATGAAGACACCGTAACCACCGTCGTCGATGATTTGGCGGATTTTGAAAAACGCGTGGCCGATTTGGAATTCAGACGCATGTTCTCCGGTGAAATGGATGCTTGCAATGCTTTCTTGGACATCCAATCCGGCTCCGGCGGCACCGAAGCGCAAGACTGGGCTTCCATGATCGAACGGATGTTCCTGCGCTGGGGCGAACGCCGGGGCTTTAAAACCGAACTGATCGAAGAATCCGATGGCGATGTCGCGGGCATCAAATCCGCCACCATCCGTTTTGAAGGCGAATACGCCTTTGGTTGGCTGCGCACCGAAACGGGCGTACACCGTTTGGTCAGAAAATCACCGTTCGATTCCGGCAACCGCCGCCATACCTCATTCGCGTCCGTGTTCGTGTCGCCAGAAATCGACGACAACATCGCCATCGACATCAACCCCGCCGATTTGCGCGTGGACGTCTACCGCGCCAGCGGTGCAGGCGGCCAGCACGTCAACCGGACAGAATCCGCCGTGCGTATCACCCACAACCCCAGCGGCATCGTCGTCCAATGCCAAAGCGACCGCTCGCAACACAAAAACCGCGACACGGCGATGAAGCAATTGAAAGCCAAATTGTACGAACTGGAAATGCGTAAACGCAGCGAAAGCCAACAAGCCCTGGAAGACAGCAAGTCCGACATTGGCTGGGGCAGCCAAATCCGCTCCTATGTGCTAGACCAATCACGCATCAAAGACTTACGCACCGGCGTGGAAACCGGTAACCCGCAAGCCGTGCTGGACGGGGATTTGGATATGTTTATTGAGGCTAGTTTGAAGAGCGGGTTGTAAGCCACATCATGAATAAAGTTGACCTTGAACGTTTGTCCAGCATTAGGATCAAGGAAGCCGAAGCTCTTCTAAACGCAGGCTGTTATCATGGTGCTTATTATTTGGCGGGTTACGCCTTGGAATGCACATTAAAAGCGTGCATTGCCAAGCAAGTTAAAGCTTTTGATTTTCCAGATAAAAAACTTGCCAATGATAGTTGGGTTCACGATCTTAACAAGCTTCTTGGAACAGCCCAATTGCATCAGGCATTGAAAGATAAAGAAAATCAGGACCGCGAATTTAGGCTTAATTGGGCGATCGCGAAATTTTGGTCAGAAGAATCCCGTTATGATTGCAATATTGACGCATTAAAGGCTCAAGAACTTTTTAACGCTATTACCGATACCTCATCAGGAATATTGCCATGGCTACAGAACTATTTATAACGCAATGGTTTTCTCAAGACATGCTGACTGCGGGCAAAAATTTAATCCATTGTTTGGATAGCTGTGATGCAAAAGTACAAGCCGCTTTTTGGCTATTAGAGTCTAATGAAGACGCATGGAAATTCATGATTGTTTCACCCTTAGTTGAAAGCCAAGGGGCTAGAAGCTATTACAAACGGATCAATGACATAAATGAAGCGGTCAATCCAGAAGACCCCGTACTTTCCTTACATGACATTTATGCCGCTGATACCCACAACCGTTTTTTTAAAGCCTTTTTAAGCATAAAAGATACGGGGTTATGGAAAGAAGCGGCGTGGCTTAATACAAGGTTAGGGAAAAATTATATTGGTGGCGTTTATTTTGAGGATATGTACATTTACCGGATGGCTTGGGAATTGCATGAATCCACCCTGCTTAGCATGATCACGGAAAAAACGCCGCCCCAACTCAGCGTTTAAACATCGGATCATGCACAAAAAAGCCATTACCCCGTTTTTTAAAAGCCGATAAGCAGAAGCTATTGGCTTTAAAAGGCAAAGTATTAGGTTGCCATTGTAAACCTGCCACGTGCCATGGCGATTCTGGCCAACTATTTGAATGCGCTCGATGATGGCAAATAAACACCGTGATTTTGTAAACCTTTGATGACCAAATACCGAACCAGCCTTTTTCTATTCCGCCGCGACCTGCGCCTAACCGACAACACTGCCTTAAACGCGGCCTTACGCGCCAGTGCCAAGGTAATTGCCGGATTTGTTTTGGATGATCGGCAAATCCACGCCCATCCTTACCAAAGCCAACCTGGCTTGCAGTTCCTGCGCGAATCGCTGGTTGATTTATCGGGGCAATTTAACGCCATCGGGGCGCAATTGTCGGTATTCCAAGGCTTGCCGACACACATCATTGAAACATTGCACCAACAGCACGGCATCCAATCGGTATTTTTCAACCGCGATTACAGCCCGTTCAGCCGCCAGCGTGATTATGAAATCGGTTTGGTTTGCCAGAAATTAGGCATTGATTTACACCTATTGCCCGATGCTTTGCTGACCGAACCGGAACAGGCTGTCAAACACGATGGCACGGCTTATAAAGTATTCACGGCGTTTTATAACAATGCCAAACAGCTACCTGTAGCCTTGCCGGAAGCCTTGGCTGACGGAACCTTTTTCAGCGTCCAAACCGACACCACGCCAGAAGCCATCGGCACCGCAGCAACAGGTGCTATCCCCGGCGGACGTACAGCAGGCTTGCAACGCTTGGCACAATTGGCCGATTGCCAAGATTACGGCACCGAACGGGACTTCCCTGCACTGCCTGCCACCAGCCAATTGTCGGCGCATCTAAAATTCGGCACGGTGTCGGTACGCGAAAGTTATTACGCCATCCTGCAAACTTTAAGCCCCGAACACCCCTTATTGCGGCAATTGTACTGGCGCGATTTTCTGACCCATATCGCTTACCATTTCCCGCAGGTATTCGGTCATGCGTTTATTGAAAAATTCGACACGCTGGTTTGGGATAATGACCAAGACAAATTCCAAGCCTGGGCGGATGGCAAAACGGGCTTCCCGATTGTCGATGCCGGGATGCGCGAGCTAAACGCCTCAGGCTTTATGCACAACCGAGTGCGAATGATAACGGCATCGTTTTTAGTCAAAAACCTGCACATCAGCTGGCGCTGGGGCGAGCGGTACTTTGCCCAGCATTTGGTGGATTACGATCCTTGTGTCAATAATGGCAACTGGCAATGGGCGGCCTCGACGGGTTGCGATGCCCAACCCTATTTCCGCATTTTCAACCCGTGGCTACAACAACAAAAATTTGACCCGGACGGCACTTATCTTTACCGCTGGCTCCCCGAACTGCGCCGTGTCCCAGTCAAAACCTTGCACCAATGGGACCAAAAGCATTACGGCGATTTTTACCCCGAGCCCATCGTCAGCCACAGCACCACGGCAGCAGCGATCAAAGCGCGTTTTAAAGCGGCGGAAACCACCAAATAGTGCCAAACCGCATCCACATAAAAACCAATAGTTTGCTAAACTGCGGTTATTTTGAAAAACGTGGTTTTGAATATTTGTTGTCCACGAAAAACACGAAAAGCACGAAACTCGATATTATGTTTTCGTGATTTTTGTGCTTTTCGTGGATAAAACTTAATCTAAGCAACACCTCTTATTTTTACTTTTAACTCACTAAAAAAATGTCCGATATCCAACACGACGAACAAGAACAAATCAAACAACGCCGCAGCAAACTCAACGAATTGCGCGAGAACAGCATTGCATTCCCGACCGACTTCCGCCGTAACGTGATTGCGGGCGAGTTATTGGCCGAATACGCCAACAAAACCAAAGAAGAGTTGGAAGCCGAGCCGCTACGCGTGAAAATCGCCGGACGCATCATGACCCGCCGCGTCATGGGTAAGGCCAGTTTCTGCCATATCCAAGACATGTCCGGCAAAATCCAGCTTTATGTCAGCCGTGATTCATTACCCGAAGGCGTGTACAACGAGCAATTCAAAAAATGGGACATCGGTGACATTATCGGCGCGGAAGGTGTGCTGTTCCGTACCCAAACCGATGAATTGAGCATTAAAGTGGACAGCATCCGCTTGTTGACCAAAGCCTTGCGCCCGTTGCCGGAAAAATTCCACGGCATTGCCGACCAAGAAATCAAATACCGCCAACGGTATTTGGATTTGATTATGAGCGAAGCCTCGCGCAACACGTTCTTTATCCGCTCAAAAATTGTCGCCTACATCCGCCAATTTCTGACGGATCGTCAGTTCTTGGAAGTGGAAACGCCGATGATGCAAGTCATTCCTGGCGGGGCGACGGCACGCCCGTTCACCACCCACCACAACGCGCTGGATATGGATATGTTCCTGCGTATTGCCCCGGAGTTGTATTTGAAACGCTTAGTGGTCGGCGGTTTTGAGCGCGTGTTTGAAATTAACCGCAACTTCCGCAACGAAGGCCTATCAACCCGCCATAATCCAGAATTTACCATGCTGGAGTTTTATCAAGCCTATGCCGAATATCAGGACTTAATGGATTTGACCGAAGCCATGCTGCGCGGCATTGCCGAAGAAGTGGTCGGGCATACCGTCATCAGCTACCAAGGTGAGGAATACGATTTTGGCAAACCGTTTGCACGGATGACCGTGGTTGAATCTATTTTGCATTTCAATCCTGAGTTGACCGCCGATGATTTGGCAACCCGTGAAGCGGCGGTAAAAATCGCTGAAAAATTGCGGATTCCGGTCAAAGACAGCTACGGCTTGGGTAAAGTGCAAATCGAAATTTTCGAGAAAACCGTCGAAAGCCGTCTGATGCAGCCAACCTTTATTACCGCCTATCCGGTTGAAGTGTCACCCTTGGCACGCCGCAACGACAACGATCCACACGTCACCGACCGTTTTGAATTTTTCGTCGGTGGGCGCGAAATCGCCAACGGTTTCACGGAGTTGAACGATGCCGAAGACCAAGCGGAACGTTTCCAAAAACAAGTCGATGAAAAAGACGCAGGCGATTTGGAAGCCATGCACTTTGATGCCGATTACATCACGGCGTTGGAACATGGGATGCCACCCACCGCAGGTGAAGGCATCGGCATTGACCGCTTGGTGATGTTGTTCACTGATTCGCCATCTATCCGTGACGTGCTGCTGTTTCCGCACATGCGGCCTAAAGCTTAAAACTCCACTAACACGACTGCGTGTCCTGTTAGGACACGCAGTCGTTCCCCTCCCGGCAACCCTTGCCGATACTACCGCTGTTTTGGGCGTTTTTTGTCGAAAAAAACCCATTTTCCGGCCAAATCCTGTTTTTTTATCGCGTGATATTTTGCCTGTGCATCAACGCATTAGGCTTACCTCCAAGTATTTCCCGCCCAAACGTGTGAGAAGTTACCTCGCTATTTTTCTGGCCATCATTACAATCAGACGGCTTTTTTGTTGCCAGCCCGTGGTAGCTGTTAGCGGAAAACAAAACGACTACCCCTCCTAAAAGGACGCGCAGTCGTGGCGTTGATGGCGATTGTCGGATTGCACTATCACTAACCTGATCCGCAAACTCTATCTACCTATGACATAACCTGTCGTTGCTATGTACTATCATGTGCCACTTTCCTCCGCACCCAATCCCAGACTATGGCAAAAAAAACCGCAAACCCTCATGAAAAAGTCTCGGTGCGCCTTGCCGAAATCCTGATCAAACTTAACCGGGGCGAAAAACTCGACCCGCACCAACTGGCCGAAGAATTTGGCGTGACCGTCCGCACTATCCAGCGTGACTTGCTCGAACGCTTGGCTTATTTGCCGTTCAGCAAAGACCATCACTATTTTGTCCTCGAACCGTATTACCTGGGCAAACTCTCCACCGCCGACATCCAACGCTTTGCCAGTTTGGCCGGCATCAAAGCCTTATTCCCGGCCTTGAGCGACCATTTCCTGCGGGAAATTTTCGACAACCGCGTCAGCCAAGCTTATTTGGTCAAAGGCCACCATTATGAAGACCTAGGCGATAAAACCAGTGAATTCAAACAACTTGAACAAGCCATTGTCCAGCATCGGCTGATCCATTTCCTGTATAAAGCCAAATCCTACACAGGCATCGCCCCCTACAAACTCATCAACCATAAAGGTATTTGGTATCTTGCCGCCCAGGATGGCATCCAGCTTAAAACATTTTGTTTTAGCCAACTGAAAAGCATCCAAACCAATGAAAAAACATTTACGCCTGAAGCCGGGATTAATGCCCAAATCGAACAGGCTGATGGCATTTGGTTTGGGGCAGACAATCCCGAAGTGGTGCTGAAAATTGACCCTGCCGTCGCGGCCTATTTCAAACGCCGCACGGTTTTGCCCCATCAGCACATAGACAAAGAGTTAGAGGACGGAAGCCTAATCGTGTCCACACGTATTTCCCACGACAACCAGATTTTGCCAATGATCAAATACTGGGTGCCGAATATCAGCATCATTGCCCCCAAAGAATTGCGTGACAGCTTGTTGCAAAGCCTACGCGAGTATTTGGCCCATGATGGCAACCAACCGTAATTTGTTTGACCAACACCCACATCCAATGAGGTAAACCTTTATGAACACCAACCCCAAACCTGTTGTGATTGATAACGAAACAGGCGACATCATGCCTGATGACCACCAAGCCGACCAAGCCGCCATTGAAGTGTTTGGCGACCCAAACCACGCCCAAAAAACGAGCGGCGTAATCGCCCATTTTGTCCAATCCTACAGCCTCCACAAAAACACCATGCCACTGGCACAATGGCTGGAACAAGCCTTTGAAGACTATCCAGACATTTGGGCGGATGCCGCCGAACGCCATGCTACGGCATTGCAAGTCATTGAGAAAATAGAACAAAACAACCAAACCAAAGCCGATTTGTATGCCCATTTGGACAAAGGCAAAAGCCGCGAAAGTTGGCTGGCGAAAAAAATCGAACAAGGCGCAAGCAGTGGCGGCGTGGCGGAAGTCGGGACGTATGCGCAAAGCATTGATGCAGTGCTGGAAACTGCGAACCAAACCCTGCGAGACCTAGTGTTTAACAAAGCCCTCGACAGTGATGGCAATCCGGTCGTGAATGGCAATTGGCAACTGCACGGCCTCATTGCCGAAGCCGACTTAGCCAACCAATTCAACATCAACGCCCGTACCTTAGGTTCAACCTTAACGGCGGAAGTAACCAGCACCACAACTTTAAACTCACCGGATATTGTCATCAAAGACGCATCGGGCAATGTGCTGGAGCATGTCCAAGTCAAGCTTTACCAGCCCAATCAAACAGGGCTTAACAGCCTGATCCAAAATATAAAAGAACATAATTACGACAGCCAAACCACCCTTGTCGTCAATAAAGAACATGTTGCCGCCTTACGCGAAAAGTTTCCTGATCTGAGAATCGTCAGTGAATATGAACAAGGCGGTGTCAACATGGAAGTGGGCGAATACGCCGACTACAAACAGCAACAAGCCCAAGCCCAATTGGATGCCGAAATCAAACAATACACTTGGAACGATGCCAACCGCCTGACCATTGCCAAAGAAATCGGCAGAAAAGCTGTGATTGCGGCGGCGTTTAACGCAGGCTTCCAAGGCGCACGGATTTTGGGACGGCGGGCGTGGAACGCCTTAAATGGCAAAGAAAGCCGCCCCGCCAACGAAGACATGCAAGAATTTTTTAACGCATCCTTGCAAAGCGCGGGCAATGTCGGCGTGCAAGTCGCCGTCTCTGGTGCGTTAGTCGTGGCGGCAAAAAGTGGCTGGCTGAAAATCCTGCAAAATACGCCCGCCGGACAAATCGCCAACATCGCCTACATCGGCCTGGAAAACGCCAAATGCCTTTACAAACTCGCCAAAGGTGAACTCAACCACTTGGAAACCCTGGACGCGATGGGTAACGTCACTTGCACCGCTGTGGGTGGCATCGCAGGTTCGGTAAAAGGCGGCGTGGTTGGCTTCGCCTTAGGCGGCCCGGTTGGCGCGTTTGTCGGGGCGGTGGCGGGCGGCATCGCAGGCAGCACGGTGGGCGATCTGGTTTATAACGGCGCGAAAGCCGTTGCCAAAACCGCCGCCAAAGTGGTGGAATCCGCTTGGGAAGGCACAAAGTCGGTGGTACAAGATGCGTGGAACACAGTAACATCATGGTTGCCTTGGTGATCAGGATTTAATTTGCTTGTTCCCAAGCTCCGGCTTGGGAACGCAGGACGGGAAGCTCTAGCTTCCTGTCATTCTCGAAGCCGGAGCTTCGGAGACTTGGGTTACCATTTATGCCCTGCGGGTAAGCTAGAGCTTGGTAACCAGCTAAACTTATAACCTCAAACCCCTTTCATTAACCCAACAAAACCAGCCATTATGACCAAAGCCATAAAATTCAACTTGCTGTTAGACAAACACCCCGTTAGAGATTTAACTGACTTACGGGCAAATTTCAATTTGGATGATTTATTAACCGCATACCATAGCCAAGTGCTGCACCGTTGGCTGGAAGTGCGCGGGTTAAGTGCCGAACTTAGCCAATTGCAGGCCGTCACGAGTAAAAATGAGCTGACTATTGCCCGCGCCTTATGCCAGTTATTCCATGCAGACATCGGCGAAGCGCAGATTCAAGCGGCAGTGTATCCGTTTGAGTTTCGGGAACAACAGCGGCAACAGCTTGAAGCACTTGCTAGCCAGCAATTCCAAAGAAATGCGGTTATTAAAAGCTATCACGCAGGCTATGAGCAGCTCTGTGAAGAGATGCTGGAAAAAGCCGAAGATTACCCGTTTTTAAAAACCGCCGTTAATACCCTTTGGGCGGATTATGAGCAATTGTTCCGGGTGGATTTTGATTTGTTTTTCGCCCTGTTTATTGAACAAAGTCCGCTAACGGTGTTTACCATGCTGGCAAATGAGGCTTATCGGCAATCGGGGCTTTTTGATAAGGAGCAAAAAGAAACGGCTTTTTTAAAAATACCTAGACTGAATGAAATTGGAAAAACAAGAAAATATCAGAAAGATACTCACGGTATCTGGGAAAAAATTACCGATCAGAAAGTTTGTGTGACCAAAATTAATGCCACATCCAGTTCCGTAATAAAAGAACCTGACATCATTTTTCGTAGATCAAGAACGTTGTCTCAAATTAGTTCTAGCGATTATATTGAAAATGCCTCATCAAGTTCTGTAAAAATTAAAGAAAATGGCGGGACAGAGGAATACTTAGGTACACAAGGAATTGGATTAATATTTAATGGGTTGGATTTTTATTCAAATAGTTCTTACGATTATATTGAATACGAGCTGCTGTTACCCGTGCAATCATCTTATCGCTCTTATGCAGGAGCAACCGAAGGCTATTGGAAAGATTTAGAACCCAAAGGCACAAAATGCTTGGTTCTAAAAATGGAAGCAGGAAATTTTGTCCGTAATGCGGGTAAGAACGGCGAAGAACTCAACGCCGAAGCGGTCAACAAAGAGTTTTTGATTCTTGATGGTATTGATTACAAGAGCAATAACGCTAAACACGCTTTGATTTACATGGTGATTTAACAATGGAATTGAACGCCACCCAAAAATTAGCCAGTTATGTCGATGCCTTGCGCCCCATCATTTACATCCACAGTTTTGACTTTCAAGCGGTGGATGCCTTAATCGCCTCCGCCCGCAAAGGCTTTGACGTGTATGAATATAACGAAGCCAATAAATACGTCGATTTTGTCACCAAAGCCCCTAAGCACAGTTACGGCTTAAATGATTTTCTTGCCCTGTTGGATGACAATGAAGAGAAAAAAGCCTTTATTGTCTTAAAAGATGTCCATCATCAACTTAATAATCCAGAAATTATTGCCCGTTTAAAATCCATCGCCTTAAAAACCATTTATCAAGCCGATGTTTACGTCACGGTGTTTCTGGTCAATACCACTTTAGTGATTCCTCCCGAATTGGAAGCGATGATTACGGTTTTTGATATTCCGCTACCGAACCATGCGGACATTCTTGCCACCATCCAAGATTATGCACGGGGTTTTAAATTGGCCTTAAGCGAAACCGTCTTAAACGAATTGGCGGTTTCTTTTAAAGGCTTGAGCGATTTTGAAATCCGGCAAATTCTTAATTTGGCCTATCAAGAAAGTGGCACGATAGATGGCAACGATAAACAGCTTATTTTGAATGAGAAAGAACAAATTATTAAAAAATCGGGTTTGTTGGAAATCATCCATTTTGATGCCAATTTAGGCAGTGTCGGTGGTTTGGAAAAACTCAAAGACTATGTGACTGCAAAAGCGAAGATTTTTAATAATCTCGGTGAAGCGAAAAAATTCGGGATTGATTTGCCGAAAGGTTTGTTGATTGTCGGAATGCCCGGTTGCGGCAAAAGTTTAACTGCCAAGGCCACCGCCAATTTGTTTGCAGTACCGCTGTTGCGTTTGGATATTGGCAAATTGATGGGTAAATATGTCGGTGAAAGTGAGGACAATTTACGCAAAGCCATTAAAACCGCTGAAGCGGTGTCGCCTTGTGTGTTGTGGATTGACGAACTGGAAAAAGCCTTTGCAGGCGTTGGCGGCACGGGCGGTGGTAGCGACATCACCACGCGCTTGTTCGGCAATTTTTTAACGTGGCTACAAGAGAAAGAAAGTTCGGTTTATGTGCTGGCAACGTCTAACGATGTGTCGCAATTACCACCAGAATTTTTGCGTAAAGGCCGTTTTGATGAATTGTTTTTGGTGGAATTGCCCAATGCCGAAGAACGCCGCCGTATCTTTGAAATCCACCTCAAAAAACGCGGCAAATTCAGTCAGGCGATTGATACGATTAAGTTGCTTAAAGAAACCGATGGCTTTAGCGGTGCGGATATTGAGGCGGTGGTTAAAGAAACCATTGAAGCGGCGTTTGTTTCCGATGATAAAGCCGTCACCACCGAAAAATTGCTTGAGGCTATCCGGGAGACAAAATCTATTTCCGTGACGCTGAAAGATAAAATCGCAAAATTGAAAGAGACATTTGAGAAGTTTGATTTTAAGGCGGCGAATTAAATGATGCAGGATGGGTTGAATACCCCGCCCTGCATTAGAAACCAATCGCCCTTAAACTCAATCCCGAAAATCCAAAAAATCCAAGCTATCGACCCTGTTTTGAAAAACAGGAGGTGGGTTGTTGTTTTCCAACCATTCATCCAATACATATTCCAAGCCATAAAAGGCATGGTTATCGAAGGCTTGGTTCATAGAATCGACAATATTGCCGGTGTCTTGTTCTGAATATTTTTGAGCCATTGTTTTTCCCTTTCTTTGCTGTCATCAGACGCTTGCCCTGGATGGGAAGCGATTTTTTTAAATCTGGTGCACAGAATGGGACTTGGCGGCTGAACGGTTGCTGAAGGTCAAAAAGACGCAACAATTTTTTTTGTGGGGAGAAAAATGGCGGGGGGTTGGACCTTAGGAACGGTTACAAAATAACTTGAGCATTTGATTGCCCTCTCCCGGTGGGAGAGGGAACACGTTGTCGATCATGCCCGTTCCTTACGCAATAAGGCCTAAATTTTCGTTTGGTGTCACAAATTAACGCGCAGGGTTTTGACGGATTCTTTGTTAAGCGAAGGCAAAGCGGCAATGGCTTCACGCAATTTGGTTTCCCAACTGCGGCGCAATTGCAGCATGTAATCGTCACCGTCATCAAAGCAGTAATAATCTTGGAAACTAAAACTGTTAGTCGGATAAATCAGCATTTCTACGGGTGCGCCGACACTGGCATTACTGCGGATGGTCGAATCCATCGACACCAAACAGCAACGGGCGGCTTCATCAATCGGCGTGTCCAATTTCAAGAAACGGTCTAGGATGGGCTTGCCGTATTTGCTTTCGCCAATTTGCAAAAAGGGCGTGTTGGCGGACGTCGTGATGCTGTTGCCTTCGGCATAAACCATATACGCACTGTGCGGCTCATCGCCGATTTGGCCAGCTAAAATAAACGTTGCGGAAGGGTTGAAGGCCGATTGGCCTTGGGTGTTGATATGCTGTTTTTGCTTTTCGACACTGATATGCCCTAAATAATCAGCGGCTTCTGACAAGCATTCAACCGTATTAATGTTGATTTTGGCATTTTTTATCTTATCGCGGTGCATCTGTTCCAAAACGGCTTGCGTGGTGGCAAGATTCCCGGCGCAGAGCATGATAATTTTCCGGTCTGGAAGGCTATCAAACGCGTGCATTTTTCCATGCGTGCTCACATTATCAATGCCAGCGTTAGTCCGTGAATCGGAAACCAGAATTAATCCTTCGTTTATTGAAGCTGCAATACAATAAGTCATAATAATTATTTTTTTTATCGAACGTTCAAAATATCCGTCATTTTAATCTTTTTCGTCAATAAATGCGCCATCAATTCATTGTATTGTCGAGATATTCGACACGTACTGTCATGTTAGTCAACAGTGCCCCCGAACCGAATTGATGGAACACGGACACATCGGCGGCATCGCGCCCAAAGGCAATAATCACCCGTCCGCCATATAAACCATGCTGGGTGGGGTCAAACGCATACCAACGCCCGCCCACATAGGCTTCAAACCACGCGTGCAAATCCATCGGCTGCAAGTTGTGCAGATAGCCCACCACAATCCGCGCCGGGATGCTGATGCTCCGGCATAAGGCAATCCCCAAATGCGCCAAATCGCGGCACACACCATAACCGCGTTGGTGGATTTCGGTCGCCGATAATTGAAAATCACTGGAACCGGGCTGGTATTGCACCGTTTTGCGTATCCAATCCACCAAACACTGGACTTGGTCGTAACCGGGCAATGCGCCTGCTGTCAACTCCCTGGCGAGTTCGCCAAAACGGTCGGATTCGCAATAGCGGCTAGGCAGCAGGTACGGCAACACATCGTTCGGCAAATGTTGGATTTCGACAAAATACGCGCCCGCCGCCGTTTCTATGCTGTCAGCGACAATCACTTCCGCTGAGGTATAAATCAGGAACACGCCTTGCGGGGCAACCAATCGTTGGCAAGAATTGCCGTAATGGTCTGTGCTTTCGGTGACGGCCACCGCCGGTTTAATAGTATAAGTTTCACGGATAATCCATTGCTGGATACCCCGGAACGGACGTAACATCAAAATCAGTGCAACTTCGTCATCAATTTGGAAACACAAATTGCAGTTGACCAACAGCTTCATGACCGTAAAACCGCCTTAGCCTAAACGCCCAACATATCAAGCTGGCTGTAAGCATGGTTCAGCCACATTTTCACGCGCTGCCTATCCAACAGCCCTAAAACATTAAGATTATCCGCATCACGGTTTTTGGCGGCCCAGAAACTGGCGTTATTGCCGTCAATTTTGGTCATGATTGGCGTGTGCAGGCGTTTTAAAGCCATCACTTTCGCGCCCATGTCCAACGCACGGTCTTTCACGCCCGAAAATTCCAACAAGGAAAAATTGTCGTCACGCAATTGGTTTTGCACCAGGACATAATTCATTTTTACGCCGTATTGGTCGAGCAATTTACTGAGCAATTCCACCGAATCCTTGCCCGAATCCATGACATTCCAATACACCAAATTAATGCCCAATTCTTCCGCCAATTCCAGGACACCGGCTTCATCCATCCAAGTCGCCAGGGAATGATGGGTTTGAGCAGCCAAATCCACCAATATCCGTTGTTCAGGATTGGCAACAGCGGTTTCCATAATGACATCTAAGCTTTGGTAATTGTCGATAATGGTTGGTGACGCATAATCGGCATAAAACCTCAGCAACGCGCCGTGCGAACGGTCGGTGTCAAAACCAATGAATGGAAGATTGCTGTCTATCATGTATTGCGCGAGCACACGGGCAAGCACTGATTTGCCAACTCCGCCTTTTTCGCCGCCGATTAAATGGATTGTGGTCATAATAGCCTCTATTTTTAATTGCTGATATTACGCAGATATTTTCTGCGAACTGGGTATAAATGCTGAAGAATCGCTATCGCGAGAGCTTATTTAATCGGGTTCTCGCACCCGAAGGCGAAATACTTTCTTTTGCTCCGCCAAAAGAAAGTATTCAAAGAAAAGGCGGCCCGGTCGCCGCTTAATGTCTTGCGCTCCTCACACAAGTGCCCCTTGTGGGTATTTGTCGGGGGGAGGCAGAATGGGCTTCCTGCCCTTTATGCCCTATGGGTAATCTGCCTCCGTGCGGCGTCCTTGCCGCACCCCTTTATGCCCTGCGGGTATTCGGGCCATGCCCGACAAATGTTGCGGTGCTCGACGCGGCAAACGGGGTAAAACAACGTTACTGCGTAACGTCAGGTATTAAAAAACCATCAAAGCCGATGGTTTACGCGCTTTCTTCCAAGCGCAGCACATCGACAGATACGGATAAGGAATGTTGCCCGCCACCAAAAGCAATGCCTTTAAGGGGCGTGACATCGGCATAATCGCGTCCCCACGCGAGGGTGATATGCTGGTCATAAGGCATTTTGTTGTTGGTTGGGTCAAAGTCCACCCAACCAATATCGGGAATATACACGGCAAACCAGGCGTGGGAGGCATCAGCACCGACTAGGCGCGGCTTACCATTAACCGGAGTGGTTTCCAAATACCCGCTGATATAACGCGCCGGAATGCCAAAACAGCGTAAACAGGCAATCGCTAAATGGGCGAAATCCTGACAAACCCCACGCCGTTGCGCCAACACTTCTGACAAGGGTGTAGCAATGGTCGTGGAAGTCGGATCGTAAGTGAAATCCCTATAAATGCGCTGCATCAAATCCGTCACCACTTCCAATAACGAACGGTCAGGCACAAAAGAAGGCCTGGCATAATCGGCCAATTCAGCTGACGTGTTAATCATCGGCGAATCCAACACATATTGCTTGGCATCCAACAGCGCCTGCATCTGCTGCCGGGTCAGTTCTTGGGTGTACACATTAGCAAACAAATCGGCAACATATTGCCAACTCAGCGGTTTGGACGATGCACTGACTTGTTGCCCCGGAAACAAGCTGACTTCACTGATGGCAGTCACAATCAATTGCTTGTGTGGCTGCTGGATGGCGAAATACGCCAGACGGTTACCAAAATAATCCGTCATCTCGCGGTAATCCATAGGTGTGGGGGTGATTTCGAAATAGCTGGCTTCACAATGTTGCCGCCAAAAATTACGCGGCTGCAACCGCGCCTCGTTTTGGCACAATCCCACCGCTTGGCTGTAATTGTAAGTGGTCGTATGGGTGATCCGGTATTTCACAGTTCGTCCTCAGGCACAACATTTGCGGTCATAAACTGCGATGTTTGGGAATGGCTGAAATAGGCCCTGGCAATATTGTCAGCCACCCGCCATAGCAACCCGGTCGTCAACTCCAGCAATTTGTCCAATTCGGGATAAATGCCTTCGTCGCCTTTAATTTGTAACAATTCGGGAATGCTGCTTAAGCGCAAATCGGTATAAGCTTTGATAATCAGACGCTCTTCTTCGCTGAGCTTACGGTTGCCTTTTTCCCTGGGCAATGCGCCGATATGTTCCGACAACAGCCGTAATTGATAAGCCACCGACCGTGGGTGCGTTTCATCCAACAGCAACAATTCCAAAACCGACGACAATTCAATAAAAGAACGGTAACGGCGCTGGTAAATCGTCAGGCTATCCGTGGAAAACAACACCGCTTCCAGCACTTGGTTAGCAACCGCTGGTTCATAGCGAGGCACTAAGGTGGCCCGCAACAATGCAATCAATGCCAATGCCCGCTCCAGACGGCGGCCACTGCCCAGCATCAGCCAACCTGCTTCACGGGTCATGCTTTCACTGGTCAAGCCAGAAAAAGCCACTACCCCGGTAATGAGTTCATCCAAATAACTTTGCAAATGCTCAATGCCGACCTCACCATTAATCACCCGATGTTTCCAACGGTATTGGATGTGGTCAACACTGCGCCACGTGTCTTGCGACCACAAATCGCGGATGTTATAAGCCGATTGCACAAACGCATGGATGTTCGCGGCCAGGGAACCCGCCCGGTTACTGTCTTTCGCCAACGACAACAATTCTTGCTGCGGATGTTCCACGCACTCAGGATGGTTTTGGACAAAGCCCGGATAAGTCATCGTGACATGCGTCAAACTGTGCAATAAAGCCGTTAAGGCGGTGCTATCCACCTCATCCTTAAATTCGAGCATGTCCTGATGCTTTAACAGCACTGTCCGCAACAACCGGGCCACCGCCTCGGTACGCTCCAAATACCGCCCGACCCAAAACAAATGGTCGGCAGCGCGGCTGGTCAACGGCTCTGTCACCGCCCCTTGTAAAGGCATACGGTTCGGTGGTGTCCATATCACCGATTGCGGGGCGGCTTTGACCTGTTCGGGCGCTAAAACCCAAGTGTCCTTGCTGATGCCGCCCGCTTGGTTGGACACGGCAAAATCATCCTTATCTTGGGCCACCCGCGTCAAACCGCCGGGCATCACCTGATAACCATCACCATTGGCAACCACGAAATTACGCAACACCGCCGTGCGCGGCTCAATACGATGATTAATGAAGGCCGGGACGGTGGCCGGACTGACATGTTCCTGACCAACAAACAAATGCGGCTTGGCCAAAATGGCGGCGCGTAATTCGTCTTTTTGGCCTTGGCTTAAGGCATAGCCCGCGACAAAACTATTGTCCTGGCGACGGTTGATTTGTTTGATGTCCAAATGTTCCAGATTTTGCAGCACAAAATCCCGCTCGCGTTGTTGCCCGCACCACCACGTCGCCACCGACGGCAAAATCAGGTCTTCATCCAGAAAATAACGCGCCAGTTTCGGCAAAAATGCCAATAGGCCCGGATTTTCCAGCACACTGCTGCCTAACGGGTTAGCAATCGCGACATTGCCACGCCGCACCGCTTCCAACAAGCCAGCCACGCCTAAGCGCGAATCGCTGCGCAATTCCAACGGGTCGCAAAACGAATCGTCAACACGGCGCAAAATCACATCGACATGCTGCAAGCCTTCTAAGGATTTCAGCCAAACATGCCCATCACGCACGGTCAAATCATCACCTTGCACCAAGGTGTAGCCCAAATAAGACGCTAAATAAGCGTGTTCAAAATAGGTTTCGTTAAACGGCCCAGGCGTCAGTACCACCACCCTTGGATTGTCTTTGTTGCCCGGTGCCAAGTTCGCCAAGCCTTTATGCAAGCCTTTGAAAAAGCCTGACAAACGGTGGACTTGGGTATCGCGCAGAATATCCGGCAACACCCGCGTCATAACAGTGCGGTTTTCCAGCGCGTAACCGGAACCGGACGGGGCTTGGGTACGGTCATCCAGCACCCAAAAGCGGCCTTTGGAACCGCGTATCAAGTTGGCGGAGTAAATCGTCAATTGCTTAGGCTGATTTTGTAACGTGCCCCGGCAAGGATGCAAAAAACCTTGATGGGCAAACACCAGCTCCACGGGCAACAAACCTGTTTTGAACAAGGTCTGCTCGCCGTAAATATCCTTTAAAATCAAATCCAACAGCTGCGCACGCTGTTGCAAGCCCGATTCAATCACCGCCCACTCCTCGTTGCTGATGAGCAATGGGATAGGGTCTAGCCGCCAAGGACGGGTCAGTTTTTGGGTGTCACCATAGACGTTGTAAGTCACGCCATTTTCGCGCAACAAACGCTGGGCTTCACGGCGGCGGCGTTCGATTTCCTCGCTGCCCATCGTTTCCAAGGCCTTGATAAAATGCTGCCAATACGGCAACACTTTGTGTTCCGTATTCACCATTTCATCATAGACACCTAAGCGCGTTTCGTAATACTGCACGCCGATGTCGTTGGCTAAGTCTAAAGGGTCACGCACTCATTGGGCCTTGGGTTGATATTTTTCATGAAGTCCTTTCTAAATATTTGAGCCATCCAGGTTGAGCTTACAGACCTGGATGGTTTTTTACAGAACGGACAAATTAACGGTTCTTACGCCGCAAATCCAAGGTGAACGGATATTCCAAATCCACTTCTTCCGGTGGCGGAGCCATAGGCCGTGGCGGTTTGTCGCTGACACTGAAACGATCCATAAACGGTTTTTCAGAGGCTTCATCAAACGAGCCGGACATCGGCGGCCTGATGACCACGCCTGGTGTATGGCCGTAATCCCAGAAACGGGTGATGCGCCGGGCTTCCGCTTCAAAGCTGTTGACCGGGAAGGCATCGTAGCTGCGCCCGCCCGGATGGGCGACATGGTAAGTACAGCCGCCTATCGCATGGCCATTCCAGGTGTCGATGACATCAAACACCAGCGGTACATGCGGGGCAATAGTCGGATGCAGGGCCGAAGGCGGCTGCCAAGCGCGGTAACGCACCCCGGCGGTGTATTCGCCCTTGCGGCCTGTATTGCGCAGCGGCAAACGCCGTCCATTACACGCCAAAACATAGCGCCCTTCGGTGAAGCCCGTGACTTTAACTTGCAGACGCTCTACTGAGGAATCAACATACCGCGCAGTGCCTGTGCTGCTGACTTCTTCACCCAAGACATGCCAAGGCTCAATCGCAAAGCGCAATTCCAGTTCCATGTCATCAATCATGGTCGTGCCATAACGCGGGAAGCGGAATTCAAAGAAAGGCTCCAGCCATTCCAGTTCAAACGCATAACCCGCACGTTGCAAGTCTTTGGCGACACTTTTCATATCTTCGCGGACATAATGCGGCATCATGAAACGGTCATGCAACTCGGTTCCCCAACGCACCAACTCATTTTTATAAGGCTCGCGCCAGAACCAAGCAATCAAGGAACGCAACAACAGCATTTGCACCAAAGACATGCGGGCATGGGGCGGCATTTCAAACGCCCGTAACTCCAAGATGCCTAAACGTCCGGTCGAACTGTCGGGTGAATAGAGTTTGTCGATACAAAATTCTGAGCGGTGCGTGTTGCCCGTGATGTCGGTCAACAAATGCCGTAACAATCTGTCCACCAACCACGGGGCGGGCGTTTCGCCTTCGGGCATTTGTTGGAAGGCAATTTCCAATTCGTACAATTTCTCGTCACGGCCTTCGTCAACACGCGGCGCTTGGCTGGTCGGGCCAATGAACATGCCAGAGAACAAATACGACAAGCCCGGATGATGCTGCCAATACGTCACCAAACTACGCAACAAATCAGGGCGGCGCAATAAAGGGCTATCGGTCGGCGTTTCTGCGCCCATCGTGATGTGGTTGCCGCCGCCCGTACCCGTGTGGCGGCCATCGAGCATGAATTTTTCTGTGCCCAAACGCACTTGAAAAGCTTGGTCGTAAAGGATGTGGGTTTTTTCAACCAATTCTTGCCAATTTTTGGACGGATGGATATTGACTTCAATGACACCCGGATCAGGTGTGACCATCAGCCGCTCAATACGGTAATCGCGTGGCGGCTCGTAGCCTTCAATGACCACAGGCAACGCCAATTTTTCGGCGGTCGCTTCAATCGCTGCCAACAAATCCAGATAATGTTCCAAGAACGTCAAAGGCGGCATAAAAATATGCAGGCGACCTGCACGCGGCTCGATACAAATCGCCGTATGCGGCACTTCGACATGCAAGGTGGGCGCATCGCCGACTTCTTGCGCGACTATTTCGGGATGTTCGTTGAGTTTTTCATCAAAATGGCTGTATCTCCGGCACACTTCACCGTAATAATCGCCCAGTTCCGGCAAGTCTTTGAACAGGCTTTGTGGTTCTTGGACATCACGCTTGTCGGGTGCAACCCACGGCAAACTGTTCAGCGGCATCCGCATACCCATCGGCGAATTGCCAGGGATCAGGAACATATTGCCACGGCGGAAATCCCACGGCCCGCTTTGCCAAGTATGGCCATGCCAATTCCATTTCAACGGCAGGGCAAAACCGACAGGAATGCCCAAATCGGCATCCAACACTTTGGTGATGGTTTTGCGTTCTATGGAATCTTTAAGATTGTATTTAAGCGGATTGATATTGTTCGGCAGGTTGCCTTCTTGCCAGAGATAATAAAAATTGTCTTCAAAAGCAGCAGAAATGTAGCGGTGTTGCACACCCAAATGCTGGGTCAATTCGCGGATGAAACGCTCGGCATCCAACGCGGTGTGTTTATAATCTTTGTTGATGTCGGCCAACAATTCTGGATTACGCCACATGGACGTACCGTCTTTGCGCCAAAAAATCCCATATTGCCAACGCGGAATCGGCTCGCCCGGATACCATTTGCCTTGGCCGTAATGCAATAACGCGCCATTAGCGAACACATCCCGCAAACGTTTGGTCAACTCTTGTGCACGTTCACGCTTGTGCGCACCATCGGCGTGCGTGTTCCATTCCGCACCTTCCATATCGTCCACTGAAACAAACGTCGGTTCGCCGCCCATGGTCAGGCGCACATCATCTTTCAGCAACTGCCTGTCCACCTGCTGACCCAAGGCATCAATGAAATGCCATTGTTCGTCGCTATACGGCTTGGTGACGCGTGGGTCTTCATGCAAACGGTCAACGGAGTTGCTGAACTCAAATTCCACTTCGCATTTATCCGTTGCGCCCGTTACCGGTGCAGCACTAGAAGGGTGCGGCGTACATGCCAAAGGAATATGGCCTTCGCCCGCCAACAAGCCGGACGTAGGATCAAGTCCTATCCAGCCCGCACCAGGAATGTACACTTCCGTCCAGGCGTGCAAATCGGTGAAATCTTGCTCAGGGCCTGACGGGCCATCTAAGGATTTAATGTCAGCCGTCAATTGCACCAAATACCCGGACACAAACCGCGCCGCCAAACCTAAATGGCGCAGTATCTGCACCAACAGCCATGCCGAATCGCGGCAAGAACCGCTCAATTTGGTCAACGATTCTTCACACGATTGGATACCCACTTCCATGCGGATGTTGTAGCTGATGTCGTTAAACAGTTTACGGTTAACGTCCACCAAAAAATCATTGATATTGCGGGGGGTCACATCAAAACTGTCCACCCATTCCATCAGCAACGGCCCATCTTCGGTCACTTCCAAATACGGCTGCAATTCCTTAAGCAATTGCTCTTCATACTTAAACGGAAATTTTTCCGCATACTCCTCAACGAAAAAATCAAACGGATTGATGACCGTCATATCGGCGATCACTTCCACTTCAACGCTCAGGTGGCGGGTTTTTTCCGGGAACACCACCCGCGCCAAAATATTACCGAACGGGTCTTGTTGCCAATTGATGAAATGGTCTTTTGGCTCGATACGCAAGCTATAACCTATAATCGGTGTCCGGCTATGCACCGCAGGGCGCAAACGGAACACATGCGGCGACAAGGATACAGCCCGGTCAAAGCTATATTTGGTTTTGTGACTGAGGGCCACTCTAATGGTCATGGTGTTTTTTCCTATTGCCTGTATGGGTTGGTCATCAAAAGTGCTTAAGTCAGTTCTGCCAGCTGTAAATAGACCCAGCTTGCGGGCATTCAAAACCACTCACACCGCTTTGTCACTTTATACGTCAAATCACAAGCAAAGGCTATACCAAGATTCTTTCATCCGAATAATAAGCCACCCTTGCCTGAGTTTATCCCAAGCCATCACGCACCCCATTATTGCACACAGCGAATTTGCCGCCGTGGAGTAGGGTTTACCCGGTCATTCGCTTTATCTACACAAGCCTAAAAAATACGCAAAAAAGGCTTTAGCCAAGCTGGCTATACCAAGTGAACAAATGATTACAAATAAACCCACACCAAAGCGCACCAAAAACGTGCAAAACCACCTATCACCACTAATTGTATCCATAATGGCGCACATTTCGCCCATTATTGGTTTATTGTTTAGTTTTTTGTCGGTTTTGAACGGGCATTTTGTCAAATAAATATTTACCAACCCGTCACATAAAAATACTTAATATTTAACTATCAATAACTTAAATTTATCAGAAAGCATAAATTAAATATTGGCACTAATACTGCTTAATACTAAGTACGCATTCATCGGCGTGTTTTACCTCCTCGTGATAAAATTTGCTTTGTTAAGCGCTGCGCATTATTCCTGTCGTCGGTCTAATGCGCTTTTTTTTGCCTTGCGTTTAACGTGGACACCTATATAGCCAATCCGATATAAATTGATGGTGTCAAAAAGGCGATAACTAGGACTGCCCGTCCTTCGAGGACGCGCAGTCCTTATCAGATTATTTTGGATTGGCTATATTCAAACATTAGGCGATGATGTGCTGAGGCTGCGGTTTGGAGAAAAGAAGATGAGGCAACAAATGCCGTTTAGGAAAATGGATAAGAAAGGATGCAGGGTGGGTTATTCAACCCGCCCTTAACGTTTTTGCTATTGTGGGAAATTTAGAAAGCTTAGGTTCTGTTGACGTTTTGATAAAAATTTAATGTTTTATTTTCATGATGTTAGA
>CAYUQV010000036.1:0-36920 GCA_964446885.1 uncultured Methylocucumis sp. | reverse complement strand
GGATAATCAGTATTTGCTCCGGGTCATCGGGGTAATTTAAGCGCGATTGCCCTGGGTGAAAAATCAAGAGGTGGATTTACTGATTGTGGTGGGCATGTTTTTAACTGGCTTTGATGCACCCACCTTGAACACGTTATTTGTCGATAAAAATCTGCGCTATCACGGCTTGATGCAAGCCTATTCCCGCACGAACCGTATTTACGATGCCACTAAGACTTTTGGCAATATCGTCACCTTCCGAGATTTGGAACAAGCCACCATTGATGCCATTACCTTATTTGGTGACAACAACACCAAAAACGTGGTGCTGGAGAAAAGCTATAAAGAATACATGCAAGGCTTTACCGATGTGGCAACGGGTGAAGCACGGCGTGGTTATTTGGAAGTAGTGGCGGAGTTACAACAACGCTTCCCCAACCCTGACGAAATCGTTAAAGAAAAAGATAAAAAAGATTTTGCTAAATTATTTGGTGAATATTTACGCGCCGAGAATGTGCTGCAAAACTACGATGAATTTGCGGGATTAAAAGCCTTACAAAGCTTGGATATGAATGACCCAACTGCGGTAGAAGCATTTAAAGCCAAGCACTATTTAAGCGATGATGACTTGGCCGCCATGCAGGCGATTAAGATGCCCGCCGAGCGCATTATTCAAGATTACCGCTCAACCTATAACGATATTCGCGATTGGCTACGCCGTGAAAAATCCTCCAACGAAAAGGACGCTTCCACCATTGATTGGGATGATGTGGTTTTTGAGGTGGATTTACTGAAATCACAAGAGATTAATCTGGATTACATCTTGGAATTGATTTTTGAAAACAATAAAAAACTGCAAGATAAAACCACATTGGTTGGTGAAGTACGGCGTTTAATTCGTGCCAGCATTGGCAATCGCGCTAAAGAAAGTTTGGTGGTTGATTTTATTAATCAAACTAACTTGGACAATATTCTCGACAAAGCCAGCATTATTGAGGCTTTCTTTACCTTTGCCCAAGCTGAACAACAACGTGAAGCAGAAGAATTAATTAATGATGAAAACCTGAATGCAGAAGCGGCTAAGCGCTATATCACCACCTCATTAAAACGCGAATACGCCAGTGAAAATGGCACTGAACTCAATGCTATCCTGCCCAAAATGAGTCCGCTGAATCCGCAATACTTAAGCAAGAAACAAAGTGTTTTCCAAAAAATTGCCGCTTTTGTTGAGAAGTTTAAAGGCGTGGGCGGACAGGTTTGATCCAAATATTTCAACGTTTCCCAAAAAAGCAAAAACGTTAAGGGCAGGTTGAATGACCCGCCCCGCAGCGATGGACATCTTGCTGGATTATCTTATATCCCTCTCAAGCGGCTGGCCATCAGTTTGCCAAGCGGCCAATCACCAAATGGCGGGTAGATTGCAGATTGTAATAAACTGATGTTTTTACGGTGCTCCAGGTATATCCGACCACAGTGCCTGCATTGTCGGCGTATAAGCGCATTTTGCCGCGACCAACACCAGAATCCCAAGTATCCGCCGCCATAAAACGGGTATCGCTATTACCATGACCGGATTTGCTGGAATCAATGATTATGAGTTCGTATTGTTGGGTATTGGCGATGACTGGGTTGGTTGCGGTACGGGCCACTGCAACACCATCGGCCATCATGACATGACCTGTTGCTGTGGCATCTTCTTCGTAATATTCAACCGCCAAAATGTCACCTTTTTGGATGTCGTTGACATTGGTAACGGTTGTAAAACCATTTTGGGCTTGGATGGTATCGTGATACAGCGCGGCGGAAGGGCTGGTTGAGTTAAACCATTGAGTGAAATCACTATCTGTCCAGCCATACGCCTGTTTCAACAAACGGGTCACAAATGAACTGCATTGGGTACGGTTTTCATAGGTTGTCGAACCATTCACGCCCGCCCAATACACGTAAGTCGGGTTATTGGCGTATTCATTTTTGTCAGGGGTGATATGGGCGACCAAATCGTCCGCCCAAGTGACATGGGCAGGGTCTGCATAAGCGGCAGAAGCGGAAAATAAGCTGGCGGCCAAAACGGCACGGGCGAAAGTTGATAATGTTTTCATGGAATGGCTCATAAATAAATGGGTTAACTAATATGGGCATTAGTTTAGCGTGACACGCCTGGAAAAAATGTGGGTGGTTAACATCATGCTTGTTAATTATTTACCTAGCAGGACACAAAAATAGTGCATAAAAAAATCCATGCAATAACCTTACCAAATTAGGAATACCTATGACAAATCAAAACATCCCTGTTGCAGTGCTTGCAACCGACCTTGCTGCGCGGGCAAAAGTGTCCAATTACCCAGAACCATTTGCTTCCCGCATGATAGGTCGCGAGAAACGTACTTTAGGTGACGTATTTGCCCTGACAAATTTTGGCATTAATTTAACCAAATTGTTACCCGGTGCAAGTTCGGCATTGCGCCACGCCCATTCGGCACAAGACGAGTTTGTCTATATACTGAGCGGCCACCCCGTTCTAGTGACCGATGACGGGGAAACGCAACTGGCCCCTGGCATGTGCGCTGGGTTTAAAGCGGGTACGGGCAATGCCCATCAGTTGCTTAACCGCAGCCATGAAGAAGTGCAGTATCTGGAAATCGGCGACCGCAGCGCAGGTGATGCTGTCGTGTACCCAGACGATGACTTGCAAGCTGTTTTCGTTAACGGGACATGGCAATTTACGCACAAAGACGGTTCGCCCTATTAATCCCCCCCTATTTGGAATCCGCATGCAACACGTTTTGATTATTCATGAAGTCGAGTCTTATCCGGCCTGGAAAGCCGTGTTTGACCAAGCCGCAGACATTAGAAAAAATGCCGGGGAAATCAGTTATCAATTATTGCGCTACGATAATAACGCCAACCATATTGTCCATTTTTCAGTATGGTCATCATTAGATAATGCCCGCCGCTTTTTTGAATCCGCAGAATTGGTAGAAATCAGGAAAAAAGCGGGCGTGAAAGCACCCGATTTTATCTATCTCGAAGAAATAGTGCGCGGTGTGCTTTAAATGGTGCTGTTCGTGCCCACTAATTTATCAAGCCCTACCCGTCCGGCGGCCTGTTTTGGCTCCCGGACGTTGGGGCTTGGCGCGTGGGTCTTTGCCGGGCGCGGCTTTTTTGGCGTGGCGGTAATCTTTTTTGCCTGTGGTTTTGCTCGGTGCGGCTTTTTTCGGGGCATCTTGTACGCGTAAGGACACGGGCTCATAGCCTGTTTCGGCGACACGCGGAATTTGCCGTTTCAGCAATTTTTCGATGTCTGCCAACTGTTGCGCTTCTTCGGGACAAACCAAGGAAATCGCTTCACCTGTCGCTCCGGCGCGTCCGGTACGGCCTATGCGGTGAATATAATCTTCGGGAACTTGCGGCAAATCGTAATTGAACACATGCGGCAGATTATCTATGTCCAATCCACGGGCGGCAATGTCAGTCGCCACCAACACGGTGACTTTGCCGTCTTTAAACGCATCTAAAGCTTTGACGCGGGCACCTTGGGATTTATCGCCATGTAAGGCGGCGGAGCGGATGCCGTCTTGGATCAGTTGTTTTTCCAGCCTATCAGCACCGTGTTTGGTGCGCACGAACACCAACACTTGTTTCCAGTTGTTGCTGCCGATTAAATACGACAGCAGTTCCCGTTTACGTTCACGCGGGATGCCATAAACCAGTTCGGTGACGGTATCGGCGGTGGCGTTTTGCCGAGCCACTTCTATCTCGACAGGCTGGTTCAGCAATTGTGCGGCCAAGGTTTTGATGGCGTTAGATACGGTAGCGGAAAACAACAGGCTTTGGCGTTTTTTCGGCAAATACGCCAAGATTTGTTTGATGCTTGGCAAAAAGCCCATGTCCAACATGCGGTCGGCTTCATCGAGCACCAAAATTTCGACATGCGCCAAACTGACATTTTTTTGCTGCACATGGTCGATCAAACGGCCTGGCGTAGCGATGACAATATCACAGCCGTGTTTCAGGTTACGGGTTTGCATATTGATGCTGGCCCCGCCAATCACGACTTCAGTACGGAATGGCAAATGCTGGCCATACGCCATGACGTTTTCATGGACTTGCAAGGCCAATTCGCGGGTCGGAGTCAGGATTAAAGCCCGCACCCGGCGGGGTTTTTGGTGGACATCGCCGCTTTCCGCCAAACGCTGCAACAAAGGCAAGGTAAAACTGGCAGTTTTACCCGTGCCTGTTTGTGCGCCAGCCAACACATCTTTACCTTCCAAAACCACTGGAATGGCGCGGCGTTGGATAGGTGTCGGCTCGGTGTAACCTTGATCGGCGACGGCTTTAAGTAAATATTCGGATAAACCGAGTTGTTCGAAAGACATTAAAAACCTCTGAAAATGATGGGGTTCTGTTAAGAAATGGGGAATGGCCGATCTGCTGCCATCAGGCCAGCTCCCAACTTAAATAGGCTAGGCTAGGGAGCCGTGATGTTTGTCAGCAAAGAGGATCGGAAGGCAACTTAGCCGCCCGTCATGTTCATATAACGCAAAATGACGGGCTGTTCGTGGATATTAAATTCGTGTTTTTCGGGTTTGATGGCCATAGCATCAATAATCGCTTGTTTGAGTGCCACACTATCACCCGGATGGCTGCGCAAAACGTGTTTCAAATCGACAGAATGCTCGTTGCCCAAACATAGCAACAAACGCCCTTCCACGGTCAGGCGGACGCGATTACAGGTGCTGCAAAAATTCGCGCTGTGCGGCGAGATAAAACCCACGCGGGTTGACGTGCCAGCCACTTGGAAATATTTGGACGGGCCGCCTGTATTGGCTGTACTGGATAGCAGGGTAAAGTGTTGCGCCAAATCGGCTTTAATCAAATCACTGGAATAATAGGCTTCAGCGCGGTTGTGCTGGCCAACCACACCTAAAGGCATTTCCTCGATGAAGCTGATGTCCACACCCTCTTCAACCGCAAACGCAACCAAATCAGACACTTCCAGATGGTTACGGTCTTTGAGAATGACCGCGTTGATTTTGATGCGCTCAAAATCGGCGGCTTTAGCAGCCTTGATGCCTTTAATGACTTGCGCCAAATCACCTGTGCGGGTAATGGCCTTAAATTTATCAGCATCCAAGGTGTCCAGGCTGATATTGATGCGTTTGACTCCGGCGGCTTTTAAGTCCTCTGCCATTGTGGGCAGTTGCGAGCCGTTTGTAGTCAAGACCAGTTCATTCAGACCCTCTAAACGGCCTATGTTTTGCAACAATTCCAACGCACCCTTGCGCACTAAAGGCTCACCGCCTGTAATCCTGATTTTGCTGACACCTAGCTCGGTAAACGCTTGAGCCAGCGTGTAAATTTCTTCCAAGCTCAGGATTTGCGCACGCGGTAAAAACACCATGTCTTCCGCCATGCAATACACGCAACGGAAATCACAACGGTCAGTAATGGAAATGCGCAGATAATTTACCGTCCGGCCAAAACGGTCTTGCAATGGAGGGGTAACGGCAGTGGTCATAGCGAGATCATAAAAAAGCGGTCGTTAATGGTAACACAGGCCGACACAGCCGTGCTGCTTGTGTTCATTATGCCGTTATTTTTGAGGGAAAAAAGCTTAAGGCGAATGTGGCTTTGCGTTTCCAATCACTTTGTTTAGAAAAACGCAAAGCCGTATCGCTTTGAGGAATTACTCGGTTTCTGGTTTTGCCGTTTCAGTTGCGTGTTCAGGCGTTGACTCAGTAACAGTTTCTGCAACCTGCACAGGTGCATCTGTTTCAGATGCCACGTTGACGGCTTCAACGGGTTGGCTAGGTTCGGCAAATCCGCTAACAGCCTCTGGAGCCGAAGCAACGGCTATAGATGGTTTCTGTTCTACGATAGCAGGCGCGGGTTCGTTAATGATAGGCTCACTAACGGTTGGTTCTGGTGTTATAGAAGGTTTTGGTTCTTCGTTAACAACCACTTCGTTGTGCGTTATCACAGGTTCTGGCACAGGCTCAACAACTGGAGCAGGCTCACTGATTACGCTAACTGGTTGCGCAATAGGTTCTACGTGTTCTACTACAGGTGCTGCATGAGCTTGATTTTCTGTAACATGCTCAGGCGTTGGCGCAGTCACGGATGCTTCTGAAACAACGCTATCGGCAACCGTTTCGGTTTCGTAAGCATCATCTTGTGCAACCTGACCTTCATCGCCGTTGTCACCAGATTCGGTGTTTTCTTCCGAATTCCGGTAATTAGGGTTACGCGGTCTTCTGCGGTTAGGGCCGCGTCTGTTGCGTTTATTGGAATTACGGTAGTTGTTTTGCTCTTCAACCGCCGCTTCTTGTGCATCTGATTCGGATTCTGATACCACTTCGGCTGGGCTTTCGGCAGCATTTTCGCTGCTAGGCGCAACAACAGCCTCAGGCCTTTCGACAGGCACAGGCGGAATGATATTAGGCCTGACATTACGTCCTGGGCCTCTGAATTGGCGTTGTTGTTGTGGTTGTGCGGTAGTCGCCTCTTCGGTTTTTTCGGACTTTTCCTGTTCTGGAGCAGTCACCGATGCGGTTGCAGTCGCTGTAGCTGCCGTTTGTTCGCGGTCGCCGCGTTCACCCCGGTCACGGTTGCGGTTGCGGTTACGTTTCCGGCTGGAATTACGGCTACGGGTTGGTTGGGCTTCGCCAGTGGTTTTATTCGCGTCGGTTTCCGGCTGCTCTTCCACGATCGTTGCAACCGTATCAGCCGCTTCTTTGGTTTCCGGTTCAATGGCAACAACGCTGACCAATTTGTGCCAGAACCGTTTGATCAGGCCCGCCGCTTCATTTTTATGGGAGATCGGCTCTGGCACATCGTGGATAAATTCTTGGATGACAGGCCGCTCAACTTTGCTTTTCATTTGTTGGGCAAATTCAGGGATAGCGACTTCTTCCTGTTTTATTTGCACATAGCTAGGCCGCTCATCCACGCTGGCGGTTTCTTTTTCCTTAATACGCTCAATTTCATAAGCGGGCGTTTCCATGTGACGGCTAGGCAAAATGACGATGCCGACTTTCAGGCGGTTTTCAATTTGTTCTATCGCGCCGCGTTTTTCGTTCAGCAGGAACGTGGCCGATTCAATAGGCAAATGGGCGATGACTTTTTCCGTACTTTTCTTCATCGCCTCTTCTTCAATCAGGCGTAACACCGACAACGCGACTGATTCGACATTGCGGATGGTGCCTTGGCCTTTGCAACGCGGGCAGATGATTTGTGTGGAATCGCCTAAGGATGGGCGCATCCGCTGCCTGGACATTTCCAGCAGACCGAACCGGGAAATTTTGCCCGTTTGGATACGGGCACGGTCTAGCTTGAGTGCGTCACGCAGGTGGTTTTCCACACTACGTTGGTTTTTGTTGGACATCATGTCGATGAAGTCAATGACAAACAAGCCGCCTAAGTCACGCAAGCGCAATTGGCGGGCAATTTCTTCCGCCGCTTCCAGGTTGGTGTTCAATGCGGTTTCTTCAATGTCACTGCCTTTGGTGGCGCGGGCCGAGTTGATGTCAATCGAAGTCAAGGCTTCGGTATGGTCAATGACAATCGAACCGCCAGAGGGCAATGACACTTCGCGGTTATAGGCAATTTCAATCTGCGCTTCGATTTGGTAGCGGTTGAATAGCGGCACGGCATCTTGGTAAAGCTTGGCTTTAGGCAAGAAATGCGGCATGACTTGTTTGAGGAATTTTTGCACCAAGGCGAAAGATTCTTGGTTGTCGATCAAGATTTCATCGACATCGCCGCGCAAATGGTCACGCAAGGCGCGGATGATCACGTTGCTTTCTTGGAACACCAGGAACGGGGCTTTTTGTTCGGTCGAGGAACGTTCGATGGATTCCCACAATTGCATCAGGTAATTCAAATCCCATTGCAATTCTTCAGCATTCTTGCCGCACCCAGCGGTACGGACAATCAGTCCCATGTTTTCAGGGATCGTCAGCGAAGCCATGACCTCGCGCAATTCGCTGCGGGTTTCGCCTTCAATGCGCCGGGAAATGCCACCTGCTTTGGGGTTGTTGGGCATCAGCACCAAGTAAGTCCCGGCCAAGCTGATGTAGGTCGTCAGTGCCGCGCCTTTGTTGCCGCGTTCTTCCTTTTCGATTTGGACGACGATTTCTTGACCTTCCCTGATCGAATCTTTAATGGAGCGGCGGCCACCTTCTTCGGTACCTTCGGGGGTATGTCGGTAAGCGGGGGAGATTTCTTTAAAAGGCAAAAAACCATGCTTTTCTGCGCCGTAATTGACGAAGGCGGCTTCTAAGCTGGGTTCAACGCGGGTGATGATGCCTTTATAAATATTGGATTTTTTTTGTTCTTTTGATGGTACTTCTATGTCAAAATCGTATAGTTTTTGACCGTCTACCAAAGCGACCCGCAGTTCTTCCGCCTGCGTGGCGTTGATAAGCATTCTTTTCATTGTGTATCCTTGTGGTGTCCTGCTCCGTGGTCAGATTTTATTAATCAGACTGGCTTAATTCCTAGCTTGAAGTGAGTAGTCAATACAATATGGCGATAGTGGGTAGGAAACACTCTTAAATATTGAGTCATTGAAAGTTATCGGCGCGTAATTATTGTCGGTAGCTTGGCTTCAAGTTCTGAAGGCAACGCTATTCGCGCTCACAAACACTAAGTCAAATCAGTCTTAGGGGTAAATTCTGTTTTCAGCAGGAGTTTATTAATCGCGCATCGAGGGTCGTGCGATGAACCCAAAAAATTCTTGTGTCATGCCGCTGGCTTTTAACAACAGGCAAGGCTTTGGCCCAACCAGCTTCATGTGTTTGCCCCAAGCCAAACCATCATGGAAAAGCGGGGCAGATATGTTTTTTTGCGAAAACGTGCTTAATATAGCAACCTTATGGCCCTACAGCAATTTAAAGAATCAATCCAGCCAATATAACGATATTATTTACTCAAATGAGCACAACCGAAGCGAGCACCTCCCCTAAAGTCCAATTGATAGAAATCACCGAAGAGCAATGTGACCAACGGCTGGACAATTTTTTGATCACCTTGTTGAAAGGCGTCCCCAAAAGCCATATTTACCGCATTGTCCGTAAGGGTGAAGTGCGGGTCAATAAAGGCCGCGCCGATGTCAAATACCGTTTGGAAACAGGTGATATAGTCAGGGTTCCACCTGTCAGGGTCGCCGAAAAACCACCCGAAACCTTTGTCGGCCACCATCTGCAAGAGTTGCTCGAACAAGGAGTATTGTATGAAGATGAAGCCTTTATGGTCATCAACAAACCCGCTGGTTACGCCGTACATGGCGGCAGTGGTGTCAATTCAGGGATCATTGAAGGTTTACGGGCTATCCGCCCGAATGCACCTTTTTTAGAATTGGTTCATCGCTTGGATAAGGACACATCAGGCTGTTTGTTAATCGCCAAAAAGCGCAGCGCTTTAAAAAAGCTTCATACCTTGTTCCGTGATGATTTGGTGCAAAAAACCTATATCGCTTTACTGGCTGGACAATGGGCGCGGAAAAAATTGGTCGTCAACGCGCCACTACAAAAAAACATCAGTCAGGGCGGCGAACGGATGGTGGTCATCAGTAAGGCAGGTAAAGAAGCGGAAACCGTCTTTAAACGCCTGAAACTGTTCCACGACTCGACATTGGTCGAAGCTGCCCCAAAAACGGGCCGCACCCACCAAATCCGTGTCCATGCCGCCAGCCTAGGCCACCCCATCGTCGGCGATGACCGTTATGGGCAAGAAGAAACAAACAAGCATTTTCGCAGCCGTGGCTACAAACGTATGTTCCTGCACGCCGCCACCTTGCAATTCCAGCATCCTGTCACCGATGCCCTACTGACTTTTAACGCCCCTTTACCTCAACAACTTGACGATTTGTTAACACATGAAGAACGCATTTGATTTAATCATATTCGATTGGGATGGCACCTTAATCAATTCTATTGATTGGATTGCCGATTGCCTGCAAAAGGCCGGGGAATTATGTGGCTATGACGCGCCTGAGCGGCAAGCGGCCAAAGATGTAATTGGCCTCAGCATAGATAAGGCGATGGAAGCTCTATTCCCACAGGCCGATGCACCAAAAGTCGAAAAATTGGTGCACCATTACAGTGAAGAATATTTTTCCAAACCAATCAGCCGCGCCGACCTGTTCACAGGCGTTTACGACATGTTGGTGCAACTTAAAGAAGACGGCTATCAATTGGCCATCGCCACGGGCAAAACCCGCGCCGGATTGGATGAAGCCCTCGCTGGCACAGGCACAACGGATTTGTTTTGCGCAACCCGTTGCGCTGATGAAACCGCATCCAAGCCAAATCCGCGTATGTTGCATGAAATCATGCAGCACACCCAAATCGACAAAGCCCGCACGCTGATGGTCGGCGATTCCATCCACGATTTGCAAATGGCGCAAAATGCCGAAATTGCCTCTGTCGCAGTTGTCTGTGGCGCACACGATGAAGATTTTTTGCAACGTTACAATCCTTTGCGCTGTCTACAGCAGCCCACCCAATTATTGGACTTAATTTAAGGTAACTACACAATGGACCATCAGGACAATTCGGAAAAAACTACTCAGGATAAGGCTTGGGAACGTGAAACACTGGAAAAATTGGTGTTTGCGGCAATCGGTGAACAAACCGCCAGCCGACGCTGGGGCATTTTCTTCAAATCACTCACATTCCTTTATCTCATCGCCCTACTTGGCGTGGCGGCCTACCCCAAATTTAAAGTGGGCTCAGATACCTCCGGGGAACACACTGCCGTTATTGATTTGGTGGGGCCTATCGCAGAAGGCCAAACCGCGAACGCCGAAGACATCATCAAAAGCTTGCGTGATGCCGTGAAAGACGAAAACACCAAAGGCATTATTTTTCATGCCAATTCGCCTGGGGGCAGCCCGGTACAATCGGCTTATGTCTTTGATGAAATCCGTAAAATCAAAAAAGACCACCCTAAATTGCCGATTTATGCCGTCGTCAGTGATGTCTGCGCTTCCGGTTGTTATTACATCGCCTCGGCCAGTGACAAAATCTTCGTCAATCCGGCCAGTTTGATCGGTTCGATTGGAGTGTTGATGGACGGCTTTGGCTTTGTTGATGCCATGAAAAATTTGGGTGTGGAGCGGCGCTTATTAACGGCGGGTACTCATAAAGCCATGCTGGATCCGTTTTCGCCGCCAAAAGCCGAAGAAACAGCTTATATGAAAGAGCTATTGGAACAAGTCCACCAACAATTCATCACCGCCGTAAAAACCGGACGCGGCGACCGCCTGAAAGAAACGCCCGATATGTTTTCAGGTTTGGTGTGGACGGGTGAAGCGGGTGTGAAATTAGGCATCGCGGATGAGTTTGCTGATGAAGACAAAGTCGCCCGCGAGATTATCGGCGCGGAAAAACGGGTCGATTTCACCAAACACGAAGCCCTGATAGACAAACTAGCAGGCCGTCTAGGCGCGGCGTTTGGCCAAGCCATCAGCAGCGTTTTGCAAGCGCCGTCTTTGCGTTGAAATAAACAAACGTCTTAACCGGCAGGAACAATATCTTTTTCCACGAAGGGCACGAGCCGTTTTTACAAAATATCGTGCCTTTCGTGCTTAACTTGCTTTGGGCAACTTCACGCCAATTTCTCCAAATAATTCAAGATAAACTGCGCGTTGCGTTGGCCACGGAATTCATTCACATCCAATTTGTACGCAGCAAGGATTTGCCTCACACCCAACCATTGCTCCGGTTGGTCAATGAAAAACGCTATCGCATCAATTAACGTTTGGCCTTGGGCAACACGCAACACCAATTTAAGATGTTTTTGCCCAACAATCCTCGCCTGCACCACATCAAACTTGCCGTGAAAAATTGGCTCAGGAAACCCCTGCCCCCACGTCCCGGCGTTTTGCAGCATATCAGCTAATTCAACCGTCATGTCTTGCTCGGCCAACTGCCCATCCGAAAAGACTTTTTGCTCCAAATCCAGTTGGCTTAAATGCTTGCCGACTTGCTCGTCAAACACCAAAGCAAACGCCGGATAATCGTGCATCGCCAAGGTCAGCCCCGCCGCCATCGCATGGCCGCCAAATTTACTGAGCATTTTCGGATGCGCAGCGGCAATGTCGCTTAACACGTCACGGATATGCACACCGGGTATCGAACGTGCCGAACCTTTGATTAAATCCTTGCCTGCCGGGGCAAAAGCAATGACCGGGCGGTGCAGTTGGTCTTTAATCCGGGAAGCCAAAATTCCAATCACGCCTTGATGCCAATGGGCATCGTACAAGCACACACCAGCGGGCGCATGGTTGGGATCGAGTTTTTTCATGTCCGCCAATAAGGCCTGCGCCTCAAATTTCATTTGGCTTTCGATGTCACAACGGTCATTGTTCAAATCATCCAGCTGCATAGCAATATCGGTTGCCAACTGGCTGTCTTCGGTCAACAAACATTGAATCCCTAAGGACATGTCATCCATGCGTCCAGCAGCGTTCAAGCGTGGGCCTAACGCAAAGCCCAAATCAGCGGGAGCCAGGGACGGTAAATTTTTCCCGGCAATTTTCACCAAAGCCTGCAAACCAACATGCCCATGTCCGGTGCGCAAGCGTTGTAAACCTTGATGCACCAAGGCACGGTTGATGGCATCCAACTGGACGACATCGGCCACTGTACCCAACGCAACAAAATCCAGCAATTGCGCCAAATTAGGCTCAGGTATTTTTTGTTCGCTGAACCAGCCCAGTTCACGCAAACGGCTACGCAAGGCCATCAGCACATAAAACATGACACCTACACCTGCGAGGGCTTTGCTAGGGAACGGATCATCAGGCAAATTCGGATTGACGATAGCATCGGCATCAGGCAATTCAAGACCTGGCAAATGATGATCCGTAATCAGCACCGTCAGCCCCGCTGCTTTGGCGGCCTTGACCCCTTCGATACTGGATATGCCATTATCAACGGTGATGATGACATCCGGCTGCTGTTGCTTGACTAAACCCACAATTTCGGGAGTCAGTCCGTAGCCATATTCAAAACGGTTGGGTACAACAAATGACACCTGCCCTGCCCCCAACAACTGCAAACCTTTGATGGCTACCGCGCAACTGGTCGCACCATCGGCATCAAAATCCGCGACAACGGTAATTTTTTTCTGCTCTTGTAAAGCCTTGATAAGTTGCAAGACCATCGTTTCCATGCCCGACAACAACCAAGGCGATGGCAATTTTCCAAGGCTCCTGTCCAAATCAGCCACTGTTGTCACGCCACGGGCAGCGAAAATACGCGCCAACAGCGGGTGCATATCGCCTATATCCGCCCTTTTTTTAGGCAGTGGACGCAACACGATGTTTTTTTTAATGCCTTGATAATACATGGTTTAATCTGCTATCGGCTAAAGCGTAAAACGTAATGCCATTGATACTGGCTAATCAGCTGGCAATCAACGAATCCTGCCAGCTTGGCGAAATCTTGCAAAGTGGCTAAAGTTTCGGGAAAGTCATTTTCAACGATGTGTTGGCAGGCAATGTCTTTTTCCATCGCATTAATGCCCTGCCAATCTTCCCTTAACCATCGGCAATAGGCAGCCAAATAGTCCGCTAAATTTTCGTGTTCGGCACGGACGGTGTCTATCATCAGCAAAACGCCCTTAGGTTTTAAATGACTGTGGGCAGCTTTAAAAAAGTCAGCCTTTTGTGCATAACTTAAATGATGCAGGGCAAAACTGGTGAAAGCCACGTCATATAAATCGTCCATGTCCGCAAATGTTTGCAGCAAATCATCATGGCGCAATTGCACCGGACACGGGAGTGTTTGCAAATTTTGCCGCGCCAAGCCTAGTGCGGTTTCTGACAAATCAACGCCGCAATAACCAGCAATCGGCAGTTTTGCGAGAATCGGCGCCAAATTAACCGCATCGCCACAACCTAAATCCAAAAAGCTGAAAGCTGGCGGTATGGCCGACAATACAGCTGCGACATCGGTATAAATTTCTTTGTGAAACATATTATTGTAACTGACGATTTTCTTATAAAGCTCCCAGGTGTCGAATAAGTTGTCAGCTTCGTGGTTTAAGGTGTCATTCATTGCTTATCTTCCCGTATCGGTGTTGCCAAATATCCTGCCATAACATAACACAATTCAAACCCTGAATTTCTTAGTGCCAGACTAGGTAATGTGCATTTGCCCTAAATGATTAAGTCTGATTTGATGTAAAATGGCGGTTTATGACAGACCCAACAATTATTTTTCGGCTTTGATTAATGCTGTTAAAACAGCTTGTTAGTGTTACTATTGGCCGATGGTTTAAGTTTACAATTGGATATTTTATGCAACCAAAAACATTGGCGGATATAGGCCACTTAGGCGGATCAGGGCAAAACCAAACGCGTTTTTTATTTTCTTGCCTGTGCGCACAGACGTTAAAGCGTCTGGCCATCCAGATTTTTTTAGGGTCATTCTTAGTGTTGACCGCACAAACCGCCAGTGCGGAAATTGCGGCCACCGCTCCTGTAACGGCAGTTCTTGATCCTGCCGCTCAAGAAATTACGGCCATTATTGCCTCAAAACACCATCCGTTTTTGACTTCAGGCAATTTTGCAAACCGTGCCGAAGATTTGGATATGCTTTACAAAAAAAGCAATTATCAATTGCTCTGGCTAGGTGCAGAAAAATCTGAAACCAATATTACCGATGTGTTGGCGTTATTGGAAAATGCCGCTGTCCATGGCCTGCAAAAAGACCATTACGACACGGCAAATTTACGGAACAAACTAGCTGACGCTTTAAATCCGGCACAACTCAATAACGACCTTGCCAAAGCCAGTTATGACACCGCCCTGAGCCTAAGCTTATTGCGTTTTCTGCATGATTTGCATTACGGACGGGTCAGCCCCCAAGTCATTAATTTCAATCTCAAATTACGGCAAAAAAAGCTTCTGGAATTGCCGGATTTGATCTACAGCAGTATCGGGCAACAGACGATCAACCAACTGCCCACCGCTGTCGAGCCACAGCTCAATCAATATCAATTGCTAAAAACGGCCTTGGCGAATTACCGGGAACTTTCGGAAAACACCCAGCCGTTCCAAATGGCTTTTAACAAACCCATCCGCCCTGGTGACAACTTGTCAGAAGCCAATACCTTACGGAATTTTTTAGAGTCTGTTGGCGATTTGCCTAAAAACAAAAACGATACGGCTGGTGCTGGCAAAGTGGGCCGCTACAGTGATGAAATCGTGGCGGGCGTGAAAAAATTTCAACGCCGCCACGGCATAGCCCCAGATGGCGTGATTGGCAAATCCACAGCTATCGAACTGAGCACCCGGCTTAACAAACGGGTCGAACAAATTGAATTGGCGATGGAGCGTCTGCGCTGGCTACCACAATTGGAAACCGGCCCTTCCATTATCGTCAACATCCCGGCTTTCCAGTTATGGGCGCTGAATGACATCAACCATTTGGAATCAACCAGCACGCAAATGCGCGTGGTGGTCGGCAAAGCCATGAAAAACCAAACGCCCGTTCTCATGGCGGACATGAGTTTTATTGATTTTGCCCCTTATTGGAATGTCCCTTATAACATCGTCAAAGATGAAATCATCCCCAAATTGGCCAGCGGCCCTGGTTATCTTGCCAAAGAAAATATGGAATTGGTTTCTAAAAGCGGTGTGGTCGGCTTTTCTGAAAACACCATCAGCCAACTTAAACAAGGGGGCTTGAGGATAAGACAGAAACCCGGCAAGAAAAACGCCTTAGGACGGGTCAAATTTCTGTTTCCCAACAAAGATGACGTGTATCTGCACGATACGCCTGCAAACGCCTTATTTAGCCGTTCACGGCGTGATTTTAGCCACGGTTGCGTACGAGTCAACAATCCCCAAGAATTGGCGGAATTTGCCTTGGCCAACCAGCCGGGGTGGGATAAGGGGCGGATTAAAGAAGCGATGAAATCGCCTAAGATGCAACGGGTCATTCTCAAAAAACCAATACCCGTGTTGTTTTTTTACACCACGGCGTTTTTTGATGACAAAAACCAATTGGTCTTTTATGCGGATATTTATGAGCATGATCCGGTCTTGCAACAAGCCCTGAGACAACCCGAAGACTTATCCGACCAAGTGCTATTTGTCGGAGCCAATATGGCCGATAAAATTGAAGAACTGCCTGCGTTGCCAGCTATTGAACCGATCAAGGGCATTGAGCCGATGAAAACGGTGGAAATGGCCAAGTAAGCCTTACCAAGTCCTGATATCCCCCGTGTCCAAATGCACAAAATTGGCACGGGGATAGTAACCTACCCCGCCCCTTCCCATTGCGACCGCTGCTTTACGCAACAACGCGGTCGATACCCCTTCAATACGAATATCTATCGCCCGGCCTTCGACATGCAGGCTATGTTTGGCCACCCCGTGGCTATGTTCACGTAAATGGGCATTAGTGTAAGGCGAACGGTAGCCGGAAATGACTTGGATGGGCTGATAGAATCCTACCAATTGTTTCAGATCATACAGCAGGTCAACTAGTCCAGGATCAATGGGATGGACATCGCCCGTATGGTAATCACGGAGCAAGAGGTTAATTTCATCCAAGGCATCGGGCAGATATTGGCCTTGTTCGAAGTACGTCAAGCTTAAATTGCTGCCAGTGTTGGCGTGATAAAGAGCAATGCTTTTATGGATGGAGGGACGTTTGATAAAGTTTGCGGCGGTGGCGATTTCTGGCAAAGTGACAGCACATAAAGACCCGAACACCATTTGTTTCAGAAAACGCCGCCTAGCAGGAAGGCCACTGTCATCGGTGGCAATAGGGCTTTTTTTCATAAATATCTCCGGGAGTTTTTTGTATTGTGCCCGGCACAGTCTTAACGCTTTCTTAAATGCCCCAATTGAATATTAAGATACGGTATTGATACGGCTGATAATTTCGCTGGATGCCAATTCCAGCCCCTTTTTATAACATTCGCTGGCTTCTGCCTGTTGGCCTTCTGCGGTGAGCAATTCCGCCAATAATTGGTAAGCCTGCACCGTAGGCTCGGAGGCGATGCTTTGGGATAAATAAGCACGGGCTTTTTCATGATCCGCACATTTGGCGCTTAGCTTGCCTAGCACCGTCAACAACACGGCATCATTTTCGTGTAGGGACAGCCAACGCTCGGCCATTGCCAGTTGTTTCGCCGTATCGTTGGACGGGACGCTACCGAACAACACCAATAGTGTCGCGTCCCAATCTATCGACAAAGTAAGGGCCAATTCATCTTCAATATCAGCACCTGCGCCAGCTGAAATCATCGCTGCGAAATAAATGGCCGAAACGCCGGATATTTTTCTGATGTAATTGGGCACTTCTGCCCAGCGGCTTTGGATGAGGTCAATATCGCCGGATTCGGCGGCTTGTCTTAATAATCGGCTGAACGCCTCGGTTTCCAGCAATTTTATTTCCGCTTCCATCAATACTTTATGGGTGTACAAAGAAGGCAATAACTTGCGTATGCCTTCCCAATCACCCATGGTTTGGTAAGTCTGGTGCATCAATTTTAAGACACTGGCATGTCCAGGCTGGATGGAATGCAAATTGGTCAAAGTTTCTAAAGCGCGGTCAAATTCATTGCCTGACAGATGCAATTCGGCTTGGGTCAAGCCAATCGCTATCGCTGAATCAGGGGCGTGGTCAGTGGCTTTTTTCAGGTATTCGTCACGTTTGTCTATGGCGCCGCGTGATTGGGCGGCTTTGGCGGCGGTCAAGTAGTGCAATAGGGGTGCGCCACTATGCGAAGCATGTTTGATCAGGACGTTTTCGGCTTTTTCCCAGTTACCTTCTGCCGAATCGACTAATCCTGCAATAAGAGCCTCTTGGGATCGATTGAATTTCACCAATTTTGACCGCTGTTTCAGTCGGCCAGGCAAACTGATCAATTGGCTAAGGGTTCTGAGCAAAAAATAAAAAACAAAAAAACTGATAATCTGGAAAATCGAAAAAACCGTCAACGATGTTTCTAGTGACCAATGGCCTATGCCCATCAGCACATAACCGGGTGTATCAAATTCTTGTAGCCAATGATAAACAAAGGCAATTGCTACACCTGCCGGAATTAGCCAAACCAGAACATATAAGGTCTTTTTCAAAAGTAAATTTTTCATTTAAATGCTCTAGTTATTGTGCTTCTTCCACTGGCGTACCAGTTGTTGGTATTGCAGGCGCAGCTGGTTTGGGCGCATCAACTGGTTTGGCCAATTCAGTTTTTGGAGGGGCGACGGTCTGGATAACGGGAGCTTCGGAGGTATTTTCAGGCTTCATGGCCTTATCGGTTTCCAAGCGCAACTTGCCGACATCCCGAAGCATTTTGAACGATTGGCTAATATCAGGGAATTGGCTGCGGATTTTGATGGCTGATAAGCGGTTAAGCTCATCTAATAAGGCTTTGCTTTCCGCATCTTTGACAAAATGCTGGTCTATCCAATGTTTCACATCGTTCAGGCTCGCCATATAAATGGTTTCGTTCCGCTCAACCAAAGCCGTTTTGATGATTTCAAGTTTGACCCGAAGCTGCTCACGGATAAATTGGGCTTGCTCAGGGCTTAAGATTTCTTTTACAGCTTGTTCAGTGTGCCTGATCGTAACAATGCCTTCCAATTGGCTGATGGCCGAATCCAATAAATCATCGCTAGGTTCAGAACCTTCAAGGTCATTTGGTTTGGCTGGGGCTTCCGTGATCAATGGTTTACCTGAATAAGGCAAAAACAAATTAAGCTTGTCGGCCATCCCTTCCAATCCTTGCAGGGTTGCGTAAATCCCGACAATATCAGGTATGGCAACATTTCTCAGGACAGAAAGTTCTTGGGCAATTTGTTCACGGACTTTAATCACACCGACATCGCCGCTCTCTCGTAAGCGTTGGTCTGCCGCTTCCAAGGCTTCGCGGGTCGTATTGACATCGCCCACCAAATGCAGCCTTTCGTTGGCGACGCTCAACAAATATTCCGCGTCAGCCAGTAGCCAATCACCACGGGTTTTGCCCAATTGCCGTTGTAAATGTTCAATGGATTCGTTAAGTTCTTTGCGGGTACTAGCAAGCTTTTCGTTATGCAATTGCGAAAAGTCTGCCACTGTTTTCGAGAAGTGGTCATCTTTACTTGCAATATTGGCTTCCAAAGCGGCCAATTGGTTTTGGATTGCCGTCAATTGGCTTTGGTAATCGCCGATTTGTTTGGACATTTGGCCTTTGACTTCGCCACCCAAACCTTCTTGTCGGTCACGCAACTGCATAAATAGGTAATAACCCGCGCCCGCGACCCCGAAAATAATCAGTAAAATAATGATACCGAACCAGAATCCTTTTCGTGAGCGGTGGACTTTGATAGGTTCGCCCACTTCTTGTTCTTGTTGTTCACTCAATTCTGCCACACTATTTCCCCGTTAAACACGTTGTTACTGCCTCAAATATTGCCGCATCAGCCGGCTGCGCCGCTACGACAATTTGTTTAAATCCTAAACCGCTGGCCATCTGCCTAAGCCTCTCACTCACAACAACGATCGGTATCACCGTCAGATAAGCGCGATATTGCGGGGCGACCATCATCAACAGATTTTGCAAAGCCTCGCCGCTTGTTATGGTGATGACGGCCACTTGCTGACGGGGCAATAAATCTTGCAGCCCTGACGCATCGCAAGTTGGCATTTGCCGTTTATAAACATCCAAATAAGTGACATCTGCCCCCCTGGCACACAACACGTTTGCCAATTCCTCGCGGCCACCTTCCCCCCGTACAATTAAAAAACGTACTCCGGCGACCTCTTGGAATTCAGGGGAAGCCAATAAAGCGGCACTGTCAAAACCTTCTTTGGGAACACAACTTACATGCAGGCCAGATGCGGTAATTGCCTTTGCAGTGGCTTGGCCTATTGCGGCAATCCGCAACGGATGAAATTGTCCTATTTTGCCACCATTCGCGTTGAGCGCAAAATTTACCGCGTTGGCACTGACAAAAATAAGCCATTGATATTGGCTTAAATTTGCCAAGACATTTTGTACTTGCCCAGAATCGGGGACGGCTACAATAGCCAATGTCGGAAACCGTAATGCTTTACCGCCAGCCCCTTCAATCAGCTGGCATAAGGCATCCGCTTGATGGGCTGGCCGGGTCACCAGGATAGTCGCACCGTTCAAGCCCGTCATTAGTCATACAAAGCTTGCAAAATTTTATCTGCGCCTTGGCGCAACAAATCTTCTGCCAACAGACAACCTAAACTTTCGGCTTGATCTAGTGGGGCGGTATTCTCACTACGATAAATGACCGTACCGTCAGGATTGCCGACAAGGCCGCGCATAAACAACTGGCCTTCCCGTTTAACCGCAAATCCGGCAATCGGCACTTGGCAACCGCCTTGTAAACGGGCGTTCATAGCTCTTTCGGCCAGCACACAGACTCCAGTGTCAGTATCGTGCAAGGCGGCGAGCATTGCATTAGTTTCGGTGTCATCGGTACGGCATTCGATGCCGATTGCGCCCTGCCCTATCGCAGGCAAACTGACGCCTACATCCAAAAATTGGCTGATCCGGGTTGCCAAACCTAAACGTTTCAAGCCGGAAGATGCCAAGATAATCGCGTCATATTCACCTGCATCCAGTTTCGCCAAACGGGTGTTGACATTACCCCTCAGCGGCAGGATTTGGGCATCAGGGAAACGCTCTTTGATTTGGCATTGCCGCCGTAAGCTGGATGTGCCGATCCGGGCATTCGCAGGCAATTCGTCAATAGATTGATAAGCGTTGGCAACAAAAGCATCACTTGGGTCTTCCCTAAGCAATATCGCCGACAAGTGTAGGCCTTCGGGGAATTCGACCGGGACATCCTTCATCGAATGCACGGCAATATCGGCGATCCCATCCAGCATCCCCTGCTCCAATTCTTTGACAAACAAACCTTTGCCGCCAACTTTTGCCAAAGGCGCGTCCAAAATTTTGTCGCCACGGGTGACCATTTTCACCAGTTGTGTGCTTATGGCAGGAAAAAGTGCCTCCAGCCGGGCCGCCACATGTTCTGCTTGCCACACCGCCAATGGGCTTTGCCGCGTGGCAATGCGAATGATTTTTTTAGCCAAAAAGTGCACCTGCGATTTTAAATATTTGTTAGTGTAACCTGCTTATGACCGACCACTTCAATGCCCTGGCAATATTGGCGTTTGGCTGCACTTTGGCAAACGCCAATTCCGTGGGCTAAAAGAGCCAGCCTGCAAAGATAAAACTTTGCAATCCAAAAATTCAAAAAGCTTGTTTGTCGGACAGTTAGCCAGACCTAAGATTAGGCGGGTTGAACAGGAATTGATGAAGCGGAACGGACGACTTGGTTTTTTTCGTTAAAATAAACCAAGACAGGTTTATGCTGGTCGGCTGCTTGGGCATCGAACATGGCATAGGCACAAACAATGATCAAATCCCCTGGGCAAGCTAGCCGGGCAGCGGCTCCATTGACGGAAAACATCCCGGAATGGTCTTCGGCGCGTATGGCATACGTGGTAAAGCGTTCGCCATTATTGATGTTGTAAATTTGGATTTGTTCGTACTCTCTGATGCCAGACAGGTCAAGAATCGCCCCATCGATTGCGCATGACCCTTCATAACCCAATTCTGAGCGAGTGACGGTAGCCCTATGTAGCTTCGCCTTAAGCATCGTAATTTGCATAATAAAACACTATAAAAAACGTTAAAAAGCCAGTAATTATTCACTAATTTGAAAAGCGCATCAACTCTTTGGCGTTTTCTGGCCAAGAAATTAAGGATAAAAGTTAAGCCGTTGGCCTGTTAAAGCTGATATTGTCGATCAACCGGGTTTTGCCTAATTTTGCGGCGGCCAGGATAACTAAATCACTGTCTTCATGGTTTGCAGGCAGTAAAGTCTGGGCGTGGCAGATACGGAAATAATCAGGGGAAAAACCAGCCCCCTGTAAATTTTGCATGGCGATGTCTTCTATTTCTGCATAGGCCTGCTGGCCCGCCAATACCGCTGTACGGGCATCACAAAGGTTCTGATACAGCAAGGCGGCGGTATGTTTTTCGGAGCTGTCCAAGTAATTGTTTCTGGAACTCATGGCCAGTCCACTCGCTTCACGCACGGTCGGGACACTTAAAATACCGACAGGGATGTTCAAATCCCTCACCATTGCCTTGATGACCGCCAATTGCTGGAAATCCTTTTCACCAAATACGGCAATGTCCGGTTGCACCATATTGAACAATTTGCAGACAATGGTCGCAACGCCGGCAAAATGTCCTGGCCGGGATGCACCGCAATAATTCCTGGAAACCCCAGTGACGGACACGACGGTTTCTGCATCAGGATGATAAATTTCCGGCACTGCCGGCAAAAATAGCAAATCGGTGGCGATTTCTTGGAGTTTTTGTTGGTCGTCCTGTTCGGTGCGCGGGTAACTGGCAAAATCTTCACCCACACCAAACTGCGCAGGATTGACAAAAATGCTCACTACCACCCGGTTGGCACGGTTTTTAGCGGCTTGCACCAATTGAAAATGACCTTCGTGCAAATTCCCCATCGTCGGCACAAAAGCGATGATTTCCCCGGCTTGCCGCCAAATTTTGAGCGTTGCCTGCAAGGCGGAAATGGTCTTGACGGTTTGCATATTAAAAACTGTGGGCAGGGCTAGGAAAATGGCTTTGTTTGACGGCGGTATGATAAGCCAAAACAGCGGATTCAATACTATCAGCACCGTGCATGAAGTTTTTCGCAAAACTGGGGATTTTGCCTGGGCTGATATTAAGCATGTCTTGCAACACCAACACTTGCCCGTCGCAATCGATGCCTGCGCCGATACCGATCACAGGAATTTGCAACTGGGCAGTGATTGTTTTTGCCAATGAGGAAGGCACACATTCCAGCACCAATAACGCGGCTCCGGCGGCCTCTAGGGCTAAAGCATCGGCAAGCATTTTATCAGCCATCAATGGTTCTTTGCCTTGTACGGCATAACTGCCTAACTGATTGATGGATTGTGGCAATAAGCCCAAATGGCCTGACACTGGAATGCCTTGGGCAACCAAAAAACTGACAATATCAGGCCGGGCACCTTCTAATTTGACCATTTGCACCCCTCCCAAACGCATCAGTTTGGCCGCATTCTCGGCGGCTACAGAGGCCATGTGATAAGACATGAACGGCAAGTCGGCCAGGACAAATGTCCGTTGCCTGACTTGGGTGACACAGCGGGCGTGATAAACAACATCGTCAACCGTCACGGGTATAGTCGTAGTATGGCCTTGCATGGTCATCCCCAAGGAATCCCCAACTAAGATCATATCTATGCCCACTTTATCAATTAAGGCCCCAAAACTGGCATCATATGCGGTTAGGCAACTAATCTTCTCACCACGCTGTTTCATGGCAAGCAAATCTTTGATGGAAAGTGGTTTTCTGGCAGTTTGCATCATATCAATCCAGTCGCCGCAATCCCAGTGACGGGCAACGGGTGAGCAAATCACTGACATCACCTTTACCAGGGATCGTCAAATGTGGCGCTATTTCCGCCAAAGGCATCAGCACAAAGGGGCGCTCGGCCATGCCATTATGAGGCACGGTCAAATTAGGCAAGTCAATGGCTTGTTCGCCATACAACAAAATATCAATATCTAATGTCCGTGCGCCCCAGCGTTCACCTTTTCGTTCTCGTCCGTGATCTTTTTCAATGGCTTGCAAATGTTCGAGCAATACCTGTGGCGGCAGTTGCGTTTCTATGGCCATGACCGCGTTGATATAATCTGGTTGGTCTTGCGGCCCCATAGGCATACTGCTGTAAAGGCTTGAACAGGCGGATTCTTGCACGCCAGGAATAGACGCGATGGCTTGGCGGGCAGATTTGACTTGTTCGGCTGGCTCGGCCAAATTACTGCCTAGGCCTAAGTAAACAAGGGTATTTTTAGGGGTCATTCTTCAATTTAGGGTCAATGCCCCGGCAAGCTAAAGCCCACCGGGCAGGATAAATTAGCTTTGTGCTTCGACGGATGCGGCAGGTTTTTTCTTACGGTAGTTGCGTTTGCGGGATGGTTTGCCATTAGCATTTTTACGGCTGGGCTGGGTCATTTTCCGTTGCTCAATTTCGCTGGCATTTTGGTATAAATGCCACCATTTTGCCAATTCAGGGTCAGCACCACCGGTATCAGCCCGCAACAACAAAAAGTCATAACTTGCCCGAAAACGCGGATGCAAAATCAAGCGGCTAGGTTTTGAGCCGAACCGGGCATTAAACTTGGGTTGCAAGCTCCACACTTCCCGAATCGCCAAGGTGATATGGCGAGGCAAGGCCGTGTACCGGACTTGCCGTGCCAGTACCTCATTTGCGGCATCTTGGTAAGCCAAATATTCGACTTGCCCTTCAGAAATTTTTTGTTTTGCCAACAAACGGACGGGTTCCCACAAAAACGCTGCAAATAAAAAATAAGCCGTCACAGGCTTACCCTCGGCAATCCGGTTATCCGAATTTTGCAAGGCCTTAATCAGCAACAGACGCGGAAAACCCTCTTCCTCATCTGACAAGCTACGTTCGGTGTCCGGGAACAAAACTTGGAACAAGCCATAATGCCTGAGCATTTCAAACGTTTGCAAGGCGTACCCAAACATAAACAGTTTGAGCACTTCATCATACAGACGTGCGGCCGGAATGCTGGACAACAACCGTGCCGCACCATGAATAGCCTGTTCGCAAGCGGGGTCTATGTTAAAGCCCAATTTCACGGCAAAACGCACGCCCCTTAACATCCGCACCGGATCTTCACGGAAACGGGTATCAGGATCACCAATCAGCCTGATGGTGGCGTTACGATGGTCTGCCATGCCTTGGACATAATCGACCACCGAAAAGTCGCGGATATTGTAGTACAAAGCATTGACGGTAAAATCACGCCGCCACACATCTTCTTCAATCGTGCCATAAACATTGTCGCGCAACAACTGGCCTTCGTTGTTGAGAACCTGTGCGTCGCCTTGGGCTTCGCCCGCGCCCCGGAAAGTCGCCACTTCGATGACTTCTTGCCCAAAATGGACGTGCGCCAGCCGGAACCTGCGGCCAATGATCCGGCAGTTACGGAAAACCTTGCGTACTTGATCTGGCTCGGCATTGGTCGCAACGTCAAAATCTTTAGGTTCCCTGCCCAGCAGTAAATCACGGACACAACCACCCACCAAATAAGCGTCAAAACCCTCTTTTTGCAGGCGATATAACACCTTCAGGGCATTGTCACTGATTTGGGAACGCGAAATATTATGCTCAGAGCGGGCATAAATCCTGACTTTATCGACAACAGCAAAAGTTTCAGCAACAGGCGGGGCGATTTGTCCCTTGGCCGAACGGATAATTTTTTTGAACAGATTTAGAATATGCGCAACACCGACGTTAAAATTTTTATTTGTAATAATCATATCATTATGAACGAATTCTAGCCCACTATGGCAAGTTTCTTTTCTTTTACATTCCCCTTTTGATTATAGTAGAATCCCTGTTCTGATTTTTTACAAGTCCAGACTGTGCATTTAACCAGATAAAAGCCCAGGCAACCATTTTTTTACACACTAGCGCCCTTTTTCTGCGCTTGACAGGATCGAAATATGTTTAAGAAAATTTTAAGCGGTTTAATTGACCACCCGCTCCTAACCAGTTTATTTGTAGCAGATTTCTTTATCCTACTGTTCCATCGCCCACCGTTTTTGTTTTCTTTGGCCATGCTGGGCGCATTGATGGCGTTTTGCATGTATTTCGGTCAAAAACTAGCTTTGTTCAAAGATTGATTGGCCCGCAAAACCGCCCCTAAAAAAACCAGACCGTCAGACGCGCCCGAACAGCCCTTTCCAGGCTTCTGGCGGCGGCTGGCGGCGGTTTTTTATGATTTGATCCTCCTCATCGCCCTCTTTTTTGTCGCCACAGCCGTATTGCTGCCGTTAAATTCTGGCGAAGCGTTTACCCGCACACAATTCTTCTACCCACTCTACCTGCTGACGGTCAGCTTTATTTTTTATGGTTGGTTTTGGACGCACGGCGGCCAGACTTTAGGCTTGAAGGCATGGAAAATCCGCGTTTTGACATTCGACCAAAAGCCTGTTAACTGGTTACAGGCGTTTTACCGTTTTTTGGCCGCTTTATTCGCTTGGGGAGTGTTCGGGATAGGTTTTTTATGGATACTGTTCGATAAAGACAAGCGCGGTTGGCATGACCATCTTTCCAAAACATCGGTCTATTTTGATGCCCGTCAAAAATAACTTACCGTAACCACGAACCAAACTGACTGCCTTATGAAAAATCCTTTATTGGCTGATACGCTCTTACCGTCATTTTCCGAAATTCTGCCCGAACATATTGAACCGGCCATAGACCAGCTCTTAGCCGAAGCCCGTGACATTGTCGAAGACTGTTTGCAAAGCCAAAAAAATTACACCTGGGATAACTTGGTTGTCTCCATCGCCGATGCCGAAGACCGCTTAAACAAAGCTTGGTCGCCTGTCAGCCACCTAAATTCAGTCTGCAACAGCGATGAATTGCGCGAAGCCTACAATGCCTGCCTGCCCAAACTAAGTGATTATGCAACCGAAATGGGGCAAAACAGACGCTTGTTTTTTGCCTATAAAACCATCTTGAAAAGCCCGGAATTTGCCGGATTTGATACTGCCCAACAAAAAATCATCCGCAACGCCTTGCGCGATTTCCGATTGTCCGGCGTAGACCTCACCAAAGACAAAAAAGAACGCTACAAAGAGATTTGCCAAGAACTAAGCCAACACACCAGCCATTTTGCCGACAACGTCTTGGATGCGACTAATGCCTGGAGCAAACTCATCAGCAACAAACGCGACCTTGTCGGTTTACCCGATTCCGCCCTTGCTGGCGCCAAGCAAGCTGCGGAACAAGCAGGCCAAGAAGGCTACTTGCTGACCTTGCAATTCCCTTCTTATAACGCGGTGCTGACTTATGCCGATGACCGCGAATTGCGCCGGGAAGTCTACGAAGCCTATGCAACCCGCGCCTCCGAGCTAGGCCCACACGCAGGCCGCTGGGACAATACCCTAGGCATCGAACAAATCCTGTCCTTGCGCCATGAAAAAGCAAAATTACTAGGCTTCAATAACTACGCCGAACTGTCCTTAGCATCCAAAATGGCCAAAAATCCCGGTGAAGTGATTAGTTTCCTGGAAGGCTTGGCGGTCAAATCTTGGCGGCAAGCACGTAACGACCTAATTGAGCTACAAAACTACGCCAAAGAACACCATGCCTTTATTGGTATCGAATCTTGGGATGTCAGCTACTATTCCGAGAAAATGCGCCAGCATTTCTATCAGCTATCGCAAGAAGAAATCAAAAGCTATTTCCCCATCACCCACGTCTTAACGGGCCTGTTCGCCGTTGTCGAACGGCTTTATGGCTTACAGATCACCGAAATCACAGATTTCGATACCTGGCATCCTGACGTGCAATTTTTCCAAATCCACGACAAACACGGGGAGTTGCGCGGCAAATTTTATATTGACCTGTTCGCCCGCCCGAAAAAACGCGGGGGTGCATGGATGGATGATTGTGTAGGCCGAAAAAAATCCGATAGCGAATTACAAATTCCGGTGGCCTATTTGACCTGCAACTTCACCCCGGCAACTGCCGACACTCCGGCCTTGTTGACTCATGATGAAGTGACCACGCTATTCCATGAATTCGGCCACGGCCTGCACCACATGCTGACCCAAGTTGACCACTTGGGCGTGTCCGGTATCAACGGCGTGGAATGGGATGCCGTGGAATTGCCTAGCCAATTTATGGAAAACTGGTGCTGGGAAAAAGACGCCTTGGCACTGATGTCCGGCCATTACCAAACAGGCGAGCCACTACCTGATAGCCTATTTGAAAAAATGCTGGCAGCGAAAAACTTCCAAGCAGGCATGTTTATGCTCAGGCAGTTGGAATTCAGCCTGTTCGATTTTCGCATCCATTTGGAATATGACCCGGCCCGTGGCGGACGTGTCTACGAAATCCTCGAACAAGTCAGAAACCAAGTCGCCGTCCTCCATCCGCCCAAATTCAACCGCTTCCCGCACAGTTTCTCGCATATTTTTGCGGGCGGCTATGCAGCAGGCTATTACAGCTACAAATGGGCGGAAGTGTTATCCAGCGATGCGTTTTCATTATTCGAGGAAAAAGGCATTTTCGATCCCGAAACCGGACATGCGTTTTTGACGAATATTCTTGAAAAAGGCGGTAGCCAAGATGCAATGGAGTTGTTTGTCAACTTCCGGGGCCGCGAACCCGAAATTGATGCCCTACTCCGCCACAATGGCATAGCGGCATGAAATACAAAGACTTGCGTGACTTCATCGCGCAACTGGAAAAACAAGGCGAACTCAAGCGCATCACCGTTGAAGTTGATCCGTACCTGGAAATGACCGAAATCTGTGACCGTGTGCTGAAACAAGGCGGCCCTGCCCTGCTCTTTGAAAACCCCAAAGGCTCCCATACCCCGGTTTTGGCCAATCTGTTCGGCACGCCGCGCCGTGTGGCAATGGGTATGGGCGCGGAAGATGTCAGCGAATTGCGCGGCATCGGCGAATTGCTGGCTTATTTGAAAGAACCGGAACCGCCCAAAGGCATGAAAGACGCGTTTGAAAAAATTCCGGTCTTCAAACAAGTCCTGAACATGGCCCCGAAACTGGTCAAATCACCGCCTTGCCAAGAAATCAGCCGCGTCGGTGCCGAAGTCGATTTAGGCGATTACCCTATCCAAACCTGCTGGCCGGAAGACGCAGGGCCATTAATCACTTGGCCGTTGGTCATCACCAAAGGCCCGCACAAAGAACGCCAGAATCTAGGCATCTACCGCCAACAAGTGATCGGCAAAAACAAAGTCATCATGCGTTGGCTCGCGCATCGTGGCGGTGCGCTGGATTTTCGCGATTGGCAAAAAGCCCATCCAGGTGAGCCATTCCCGGTTGCCGTTGCCTTAGGCGCAGACCCGGCGACCATCTTAGGCGCGGTCACACCTGTGCCTGACACCTTGTCAGAATACGCCTTTGCCGGATTGTTACGGGGCAGCAAGACCGAAGTGGCCAAATGCCTGACGCATGACTTGCAAGTCCCGGCCAGTGCTGAAATTGTCCTTGAAGGTTTCATTTATCCGGGCGAAACCGCACCGGAAGGCCCATTCGGCGACCACACGGGCTATTACAATGAAGTCGATAGCTTCCCGGTGTTCACCATCGAGCGTATCACCCAACGCACCGCACCGATTTACCACAGCACGTTCACAGGCCGGCCGCCGGACGAACCGGCGATTTTGGGTGTGGCCTTAAATGAAGTGTTCGTACCGATTTTGCAAAAGCAATTCCCGGAAATCGTCGATTTTTATTTGCCGCCCGAAGGTTGCTCTTACCGCATGGCAGTCATCAGCATGAAAAAGCAATACGCCGGACACGCCAAACGCGTCATGCTCGGCACTTGGTCATACCTACGCCAATTCATGTACACCAAGTTTGTGATAGTCGTTGACGATGATGTCAATGTCCGCGATTGGCAAGACGTGATTTGGGCCATCACCACGCGCATGGATCCGGCACGGGATTTGACGATACTCGAAAACACACCCATTGATTATCTGGATTTTGCTTCGCCCGTATCCGGCTTAGGCTCCAAAGTCGGCTTTGACGCGACCAACAAATGGCCCGGCGAAACCACCCGCGAATGGGGACGCACCATCACCATGACCCCAGCCGTGGTCAAAAAGATTGATGACCTGTGGGCTTCTTTATTTTGATGCTAGCTTTATCCCTGCAAATGCTTAATAACGCATTATGAAAAGATTCTTTTTACTGATGCTCAGGCTGTGGCAGCAGCAAATCAAACTCTATTCAATCGCCGCCCTGATCGGTGCGGCGATTGGTGTGTTCATCCTAGCCCCTAGCTATAACTTCATTTACGCCCGCGAAAGCAGCAATAACAAGCTGTCTTCGATTGAATATGTGTTCAGTGAATTGGTGTCCATCTTTGATGGCAATATCGCCGAAGACAACCTGATTTTGTTTTATGCCGAAATCGGTGCCATGTTGGGATTGTTTTCCATGGCCATTTACGGATTCCTGCACCAACGCCTTTCCCGTATCGAATCCTTAAAAGCTGAACTGCAAAAAGATTTAGGCCCGATGATTGCCCAAGGGGAAGGCCCGCATTTGGAATTCAAATCCTCGTTCCGTTGGGATTTGGAGCAATCGCGCATCAACCGCGCCTTAGAAGGCGTGGTGCTAAAAACTTTGGCGGGATTTTTGAACAGCAGCTTTGGTGGCACCTTATTGATAGGCGTAGCCGATGACGGTACGGTGTTGGGCTTGGAAAAAGATTACCAGTCGCTAAAAAAACCTAACCAAGACGGTTTTGAACAAGCCATCATGACCGCCATTTCCACAAACCTAGGCGCGGACTTGTGCAGCTTAGTCCACGTCCTGTTCCATGTCGTTGACCAAAAAGACATTTGCCGCCTGATTATTAGCCCTTCACACCGCCCAGTCTTCATCACCCAAAACGGCGCACCCAAATTATTCGTCAGGACGGGCGGCGCAACCCGCGACCTCAATATCCAAGAAGCGTTGGAATTTGTCCAAATCCGGTGGAAAAATCCGTTAAAGCATTAAGGTTCTAAACGTGAATCATCCGACCACTGGACTTCACCTTTTTCATATTCGGCATAGGCAATGGCAACATTCAGCAAGGTATTGATAGCTCCAAGGCCTGCGGTTTCCAAATTTTGGGGCATTTGTTTAAGCAATTCGTCAACAAGTTTATTGGCTCGATTAATATCACCCGCCGTTTTAAGCCAAAAAGCACAAGCACCTAAAGCGGGTTCATCAATCGGAAAAGTGCGAGGCTGGAGTTTCGCAGCGAGGACAGTGCCTTCTTCAAACAAAGTATTGACTAATGTAGGTTGGTTTATTTTTTTGGCAGTGTAAGCCAATTCGCATAAGGCTTTTGCGCCTTCTTTGGCTTCCGGTATAAGACGTGCCTGTTCGGTAAGCTGTTGCAGGATGTCCAATTGCTTTTCTGGCGTAAGATGCACTACGCCTTTGCGGACAATACTGGCTAAGAGGTGGAGTATTTGGCGTTTTTCCTGATGCCCCATACCAACATCCAATGATGCAGACAGGCTATTCAGTTCTGCAATAAGCGCATCGCCAACAAATTCCAAACTATCTTCATTATGTTGCTTATCGGCGACTTTTAATGCTTTAAGCCATAAACTTAATCGTAAGCCAAATGGTTGTATGTTTTTTAGATCAGCCAAGTTATCCGGGTCTTGGTGTTCTTGAAACTGCTGTAAAGCCACTTCGCCCAGTATTCGGGAACGCCCCAGTTCTTGCTCCATCCGACGGCTAAAATTATCCACATAGGATGGCTTAAGTAATGAGAGTGTAACGGCTTGCGCCTGTTCGTCAGCACCTAGTCCAGCAAGCATTCTGACAATATCTGGATATAAACGATGGATGTTTAGAATATTGTTATCACTCATGCTAATGGCGGCAAGATTCGCCAGTGCTTCGTTGGTTACGTCAATGGCCCGTTCGTTTTTCTTTAATTCCCCATAGGTTTTAGCTATTTCAAGCAACGCCTTGGCTCGGACTTCGGCATATTCCAGATGGATAGCAAACTGCCTTGCCTTTAAGAACGCTTTGTCTGCATCGGCATCCCTACCAAGCAAGGCCTGTATTTGTGCCTTAATCAGAGGATACATAAGCTTATATTGTTGGAAATTTTCATGTTTTGGTTTATCTATGGCGAAACTATCTAATCTTGTTAAGGCACTGGCAGCATCGCCATTTTTAGCCCGCTGCAAGGCCACTTCCAAACTAAAAACCGGATCGTCGTAGACTTTTTGTTCCCAAACCAAATCCACCATACCCGCATCAAGCGCGGTTTTTCTAACTCGTCGGGCATTCTCGTAAGGGTCACTACAGAAGTCGCTTCTGCACTTAACCGGCTCATCGACCCGTTTCAAAATGTCTTTAAAATTGGCTTTAGCTTTTTCAGCATCACCACAAAATAATTCTATCTTGGCAAGATTGGCTTCCACATCTGGGATATCCGTTAGCTTAATTACAACGGGTCGTCTACCACCCTCCGCGCTAGAATAACCGCTAACCGTTGCCGTGCGTATTTTATCCGCGAAGCTTATGCCCTCTGTTTTTTTGCCTGCCTTGCATAGGCTTATCGCAATATTAGCTAAGTCCTGATAGTAATTGATAATGTGCATATCTTTAATGGCGGCCATGCCCTTCTCGACATTACCAATTTGGGCATAGGCAGAAGTTACTTTAATCGCTACTTCGGATGTCTGGGCAGAAGTTGGCTCAAGGTTTTCAACTTCATTCAGCGCGACTTGCGCTGCTGAAAAATTGCCTCTTTTTATACGTCCGTCGACCAGTGCGAGTAAAGCTTGTAAATAGTTATAACGAAAATTTTCGTGGATATTTTTATATTCTTTTGCATTATCAATGGACAAAGAAGTAAAAGGGTTTTCTTTTGGAAAAAATTCGTCGGCTAATTTCAGGGTTTCTTCGATTTTGCCTTGCCGAGCAAGGGAAATAGCAAAAGTTTCTACAATAGCTAGAGATTTTGGAACTTTTTTACTTTCCGCCAATGCGTAGAAATCACGGATTTTTTCAGTCAAAAGTGGTTTTGTGGTTAATAAAAATAACGGAACCGTCGCGGCTATGGCGGGCGCATATGCAGGCATTGAATAGCCTTTAGCTACAGTAAACGCATTTGTGAAGGCTGTATTCAAGTTTGCTTCGGCTTCCTGATTAAGGTTTAGTGCAAATGCAGCTTGCGCTTTAAGGCTTGCAGGCTCAGCGAACATAGGATTTGGAAAGCTAAAGCGGAGTGCATCCGACATAGCTTTACGCGTCCATTCTGGATAACCTGTCGCCAATGTCGCTCGTCCAAAGCCATTAACAAATGTGCTTTTTTGACTGCTTTCAAATTGAAGGTTTTCGTAAGTCTGCTCGAACAAACAATCTGCGTTCGGTTTGGCAAAACAAGCCGCATAACGGCTTTGTGGTGATGCAGCGATTTCCTGTTCACTGACAGCGGCAACGGGTTTTAATTTGAACAGTTCATCTTCCAAACCAAGTTGCATGGCTTCGTCTATCCAAGGGCAACTCAACATATCCGAATCAAAGGATTGGATGGCTCTTATGCCAGGCAACGCCTGCTTTTTTCGCAGATAAACTTCGGAGAAAGGCAAATAGTCGAAATTATTATTGACGACATTCCATGATTGCTTGCCGATCCTCACCATGCCTTGGTCGCCGGGTTTCGTCCATTGCTCAATGGATGAAGCATTGTCAAGTGCTATCCAAGAAGGATAAAAAATTCCAGCAATGGCAAAAGCTTGTCGTGTAGCCTCGCCATTTTCTACAGAGAAAACCTCCCGGAACAAGTGTGTTGGTTGCTTTAATTCTGCATTGACCCAGTTAGCTTTGCCTTGATAAAACTTTCTGTATTCCCCAACCCCAATCCGTTTTTGCCATTCGTAATCGCTATGGGAATAGTCGATGACATAAGCTAATTTGCCATTTTTATCAAAATATTGATGGAAGCCGACTGCAAAGCCGTCACAAAAATATTCGACGGCTTGTTTCTTACCATCAGGCCAAAACGCTGTTTGTATGCCGTGTTTCCGGTAAGTTCCGCTGATTCTGTCATTCTTGGTGGCAAGGTAACTGGCATGAGCCCGACCGTTTTTTCTATAGGAAGAGATGACTTGCACCCGATCATTCTCACGGATGGCTGTATATTTGAATTGCTTAGACTGGCATTTAGCACGACTGGACTGGTTATAACCCGTCACTTGTTGTGCTAATTTGACATGTACAGGCAGACTTTCGAACTGTGCAACTGGATCAGGTATTGGCGTATCATCACATTCGCCCGTTTTTGTTTCTGCGCCCGATTCAGTTGATTTTATAGCCTTTGCAGTTGCCGAATAAGGATTATATACAGCAAGGACAATAACTATCAGGTATCTAAAATGGTTCATTGCTTAAGCCCTGGATTGTGTTAAAAAGTTTGGCGAACTCATTATAAGTATAGAAGTAATTGTTTAGTCACGCATAAGTTGATACTGCTCTATGTCACAAGGCATACACAATTAAGCCGGGATTCAGGCTTGGCTGTTATCCTCGCCAAAATACGGTATCCTAACGGGCAACGCCTTTGATGCCGCCATTCCAAACCCACTCATGCAGGTAGTTTTATGAAAAACCTAATTCATGCCCTAGGTTTTGTGTTGTTATTGGGCCATCCTTGTTTTGCCGAAGACAATAACGCACCTACTGAACCTCGCCCCGAAGCCATCAGCCTAGAACGGGCCGCCAATCAACTGATCCAAGACGAACATAACCGGGTGTTGGGCGCAGAAACTGAGCAAATTGATGACAAAGCCATCCACGTCATTAAAGTCTTGAACCAACAAGGCCATATCCACCACTACAAATTTGATGCCGTCACAGGCCAATTGCTTGACTAACTTTTTAGGGTTGTTTGACTATGCGTATTTTAGTTGTTGAAGACGAAATGACTTTATGTGAACAAATCCGGGATTTCTTTGCCAATCATGGTTATGCCGTGGACATTGCCCATAGCGGCGCGGATGGTTTTTATATGGGCAAAGAATTTCCGATAGACGCGGCAGTGATTGATATAGGCCTGCCGGATTTTTCGGGTATTGAGCTAATCAAACGCCTACGCAAAAACAAAGTGACTGTGCCTATCTTGATTTTGACGGCGCGTAGCCGTTGGCAAGAAAAAGTGGAAGGCTTGGAAGCCGGGGCGGATGATTATTTAGTTAAGCCGTTCCATTATGAAGAATTGCTGGCGCGTATCAATGCCTTGATCCGCCGTTCCGCAGGCCAGGCGCACCCCATTTTGACCCATGACAACATCGAATTGGACACGGTCGCGCAGGAAGTCAGTGTGTCCGGTGTCAAACTGGAATTGACCGCTTACGAATATAAGGTATTGGAATACTTGATGTTCCGCAAAGGCGAGCTGATTTCCAAATCGGTGCTGACCGCGCATATTTATGATGAAGATTTTGACCGGGACAGTAATGTCATTGAAGTGTTCATAGGCCGTTTGCGCAAAAAGCTCGACCCGGATGGATCACGCAAACCCATCGAAACCCTGCGCGGACGTGGCTACCGTATCCCCGCCTCTTCCTGAGGATGCACCTTGCGCCTTAAATCTTTAAGTTTCCGCCTGTTAATTGCCGAAGGCCTGGCCTTGACGGTATTTTTTGCCGTGGTGGCCGTCATCCTTGAACAAGGCTTCCGTGATAGTGCCGAAAAAGCCCTGGAAGAGCGTTTGCAAGTGCAGATTTATTCTTTGCTGTCATCGGCGGAAATCAACAACGCGGGTGAGCTGAAAATGCCCGAACATTTGCCAGAACCGCGTTTTATCAATCCAGGTTCGGGGCTTTATGGCTTTATCCAGCAAAAAAATGGCTCTGTGATTTGGCGCTCCCCTTCTGCGATTGGTTTGGATGCCATCACCCCAACGAACTTGAATGTCGGCGACTCTTATTTTTCTTTTGATAAGCACGGACGCTATGTGCTGCATTACGAGGTATTTTGGCAAAATATCGCCGGGATAGAACGTGAATACACATTTACCGTGGCCGAAGATGCCCAATTTGTCAGAAACCAAGTCGAGCAATTACAAAAAACTTTACGGGTTTGGCTGCTGTTCATTGGCGTGATGTTGGTGACTATCCAATTTACGTTATTGCGCTGGAGCTTAAAACCGCTGCGCAGTATCGCTAAGGATTTAGAAGCCATCGAACACGGGCAAAAAACCCATCTTGATGGTGACTATCCAACGGAATTGAAGGGCTTAGTTGGCAATTTGAATGCGTTTATTAGTATGGAACGGGCGCATTTGGAGCGTTACCGCAATAATCTGGCTGACCTCGCCCATAGCCTGAAAACCCCGCTGGCGATTTTGCGCGGCTGTATTGAGTCTTTCAATGCCAATACTGAAACGGTCAAAGAACAGATTTCGCGCATGGATGAAATTGTTGAATACCAATTGCACAGGGCGGCGGCTAAGGGTGAACAAAAGACCATAAAAACCGTTGATTTGCCGGAAATCATCAACAAAATCACCGCATCTTTGAATAAAGTGTATCTCGATAAAGGGATTACGATTACCGCTGTGATGCCGGAATCTTGTCCCGTTTATTGTGAAGAAGGCGATATGTATGAAATCGTCGGCAACCTGCTCGACAATGCCTGCAAATGGTGTAAGCAAAGCGTCAAAATCAGCGTGTTACTGAACATCCGCAACAACCGCCGCAATTTTTCTGTGCTAATCCAAATTGAAGATGACGGTGCAGGTATCCCGCCGGGTAAATTCAATGAAATTTTAAAGCGGGGCGTTAGGGCCGATGAAAACATCCACGGGCATGGCATAGGCATGAGCGTGGTGTTTGAGCTAGTCAACTTGCTGGGCGGCAAATTGGAAGGCGGCAAAAGTGCCACATTGGGCGGAATGAAATGGGGAGTTTATTTGCCTTGAAGGCTTAGAAAACGGTTGGATTCAAAGCCTTTGAAACCAACCGTGAAATTTACGCTAAACGGTTTTGGGTGAAAATAGCCAATAACTCGTCATCATCCAGCTTCAACAACTCAACAAAGCGGGCTTTTTCTTCGCTGTCCGCTTGCAGATAAGCGGTATCGAGATAATGCTGCAACAATAAATCCAATTCCAAACTACCACGGCGGCATTGCCACTTAAGCTTAGAAAGTTCGGTCATTGCCGCTGAACTAACAATTTCTTGGTTTCTGCAATCGCCTTTGCAGGGTTCAAACCTTTAGGGCATGTGTCCGTACAATTCATAATCGTATGGCAACGGTACAGCTTGAACGGGTCTTCCAATTC
>CAYUQV010000035.1:0-37064 GCA_964446885.1 uncultured Methylocucumis sp. | reverse complement strand
GGCTTATCATAGCCTATTGCCTTTTTTCAGATCATTACGATTGCAGGACTACCAACAAGTTTTAGGGGTTCCAAATTGGGAACATAAGTTTGGCGGGGAATTCCAATTACTTGGAAGTCACGGCAACGGGTGTCAAATGCCAAATGTCTTGGTTGTATTCATTGATGGTGCGGTCTGTGGAAAATTTGCCGCTGCCTGCACAATTTAGGATGCTCATTTTCGTCCAACGGTCTTGGTCTTGATAAGCGTGTTCCACTTGCCGTTGGGCATCAACGAAGCTGCGGAAATCGGCAATCGTCATCCAAGGGTCGTGCGGGCTTTTCAGCGCACCAATCACGGCATCAAACATGCCTTCTTCAAATTGGTTGAAATGGCCGCATTCCAATAAACCCATGACCCGTTTCAGGTCTTCATCTTGATTGATGATGGCTTCGGGATTGTAGTGGTGGCGCAGCTCTTCCACTTGCTCTTCGGTCAAACCGAACAGGAAGAAATTCTCATCACCGACTTCTTCACGGATTTCAATGTTCGCCCCGTCCAACGTACCAATCGTCAATGCGCCGTTCATCATGAATTTCATGTTGCCCGTACCGGACGCTTCTTTTCCGGCGGTGGAAATTTGCTCTGACAAATCCGCGCCTGGACAGATTTTTTCCATTGCCGACACGCGGTAATTGGGCAAAAACACAAGTTTCAGCTTTTCGCCAACATCCGGGTCATGGTTGATGACTGCGGCAACATTATTGATAAGTTTGATGATTTTCTTCGCCATGAAATAACCCGGCGCGGCCTTGCCGCCAATCAATACGCAACGGTTAGTCCAATGCGCGGTGTCACCGCGTTTGATACGGTCATACAAATGGATGACGTGCAGCACATTGAGCAATTGGCGTTTGTATTCATGGATACGTTTGACCTGGACATCAAACAGGGAATCCACGTTGAGATCAATGTCCAATTCCTGTTTCTTAAAATCAATCAAACGTTGTTTGGCGTTCTGTTGGATGGCACGCCAGCGTTTGCGGAATTTTTTGTCTTCGGCGTAAGGTTTGAGGTTTTGCAACAAGGACAAATCGGTCAACCAACCGTCACCTAAGGTTTCGGTCAGCAATTCGGCCAATTCTGGGTTGCAGGAAGCCAACCAGCGGCGGGGGGTCACGCCGTTCGTTTTGTTGTTGAATTTGTTAGGCCATAATTCAAAGAAATCACGGAACAAACCTTGTTGCAGCAGTTTGGAATGCAATTCGGCAACGCCATTGACCGAAAAACTGCCGACTATCGCCAAATAAGCCATTCTGACATATTGGGTATGGCCTTCTTCGATCAAGGACATGCGGCGCAGACGGTCTTTGTCACCGGGCCAATGCGCCGACACTTCCGCCAAAAAGTGCGCGTTAATCTCAAAAATGATTTCTAACAGGCGTGGCAACAATTGCCGGAACAAGTCCACCGACCATCTTTCCAAAGCTTCAGGCAATAACGTATGGTTAGTGTAGGCCATGGTGTTGCGGGTGATTTTCCAGGCATCATCCCAAGACAAACCTTGGATGTCCATCAACAGGCGCATCAGTTCGGCAACGGCGATACTCGGATGCGTGTCGTTCAGTTGGAAACAGTTCTTTTCGGCGAACTCGGTGAAATCATGGCCATGTTCGGCAATCCAATGCGCCATGACATCTTGCAAACTGGCGGAAGCCAACAAATATTGCTGGCGCAGGCGCAAGGCCTTGCCATTTTCGTTGGCATCGTTCGGATACAAAACCATGGTGATGTTTTCGGCGGTGTTTTTCGCCGCTACGGATTCGGCATAATCACCCGCGTTAAATTCTTGCAAATCAAACTCTTCGGTGGCGGTCGCTTTCCACAGGCGCAAAGTGTTGACCGTACCGTTTTGGAAACCCGGTACTGGCGTATCGTAAGGAATCGCCAAAATGTCATGGGTATCCACCCAACAGACGCGGGTATGGCCATTTTCATCAATATGCTTTTCGGTATGGCCGCCAAATTTGATGCGGTAGGCATATTCGGAACGCTCAATTTCCCAAATGTTGCCATAACGCAGCCAATGGTCTGGTTTTTCAATTTGTTCACCGTTGACAATCGCCTGACAGAACATGCCATATTCATAACGCAAACCGTAGCCGGTCACAGGCAATTGCAACGTGGCGCAACTGTCAATGAAACACGCCGCCAAACGGCCTAAACCGCCATTGCCTAAACCTGCATCCGGTTCGCTTTCGAGCAGCTCTTCCATCTCTAAGCCTAAATCATACATGGCTTTTTCAACGGCATCGGTCACACCTAAATTGAGCATGGCATTGCTTAAGGTACGGCCCATGAGAAATTCCATGGACAAATAATAAGCCCGTTTGCAATCTTGGTCGCGGTAAGCATTTTGGGTATTTTTCCAGCGTTCGGTCAGGCGGTCACTGATGGTCAGCGACAAGGCTTCATAAGCATAATGGGGCGAACGGCAATTCTGGTCACGGCCCAAACGGTGGCTATAATTGCGTTTGAAATCTGCAACAATATCATTGACCCCCATGCCTAAATCAGGCACCAACGTAATGTTGGGTATGGGCTGGCTTTTCTTGAAAGTTTTATTTGGCATAGTTAACCCTTTATATGAGTTGGCAAAAAAATAAAGTGTCGGATATTTTAGCAAAATTAACCGGAAACTTTCTGTCTAATAATCCCTTGAATTGGTACAAATGAAGCTTGATAATGCCGATGGCTATAATTTTTATAGGGTTTTTCCCGCTTCTTCCGACGACAATTTAATAAGGTAAACACTCATGGCAGACAAAACAGGCACAAATGGTAACGACACGCTGGTTGGCACAAGCTCAGATGACAATCTGTTCGGCTTGGCCGGCAATGACACGCTCTTAGGGAATGATGGTTTTGATTATCTAAGCGGCGGCGATGGCAACGATATTTTAGACGGTGGTAACGGCAACTCCAGGTACTTGGGCGGCAATGGCCAGGACACCTTCATCCTGAACAAAACCAATACGGCCTCGGATACCCAAATAGATGATTTTGAACTGGGGCTTGACCGCATGAATCTCGCCAAATTGGGCATTGCCGATTTTGCGACCTTGCAATCTTTGTTGGTCAGCGATACGTCCGGCAATGGCGGCATTGTGTTTTACGTGAACGACGCAAGGTTTTTGACCGTCACGATTGGGGTTGGTAAAGATGATTTTTTTGCCACGGATTTTACCTACTCGACAGTGGTTGCCAACAATACATTTAGCGGCGGCGGGCTTAAAGATGATTTTTTTGGTGGCCTCGGCAACGATTCGCTGGCCGGAGGCTTAGGCGATGACAGGCTGTTTGGCGAACAAGGCGATGACAAACTCTACGGCCATACCGGAGCAGCCATTAATGGCACGAATGACGGGTTGGATTTTTTATTTGGCGGTGCGGGCAATGACCTGCTTTTCGGTGGTAGCCAAACCGACCAGCTGTTTGGCGGGGACGGCAATGACCGCTTAGAAGGCGGGCAAGGCAACGACTTCATGACAGGCGGGGCGGGCAATGACACGTTTGTTGTCAAAACAGAACTGGGTTTCCAAAGTGATTCAATCAATGATTTTGACCTGAGCACCGATAAACTGGATGTGTCCGCATTGGGCATCAGTGAATTTGACACCATCAAAGCGATCAGCATCGTTTCTACCGCCAGCAGCGCAGGCATCAGCTATCACGTCAACACCGATGAAGCCCGGTTATTTTTGCTAGGTGTCCTGCCCTACAGCCTGACCAGCACTAACATCGCGTTTTCAACGGCAAACATCAACAACACACTGACAGGCGACGCTTCAAACAATGATTTGTTTGGTGGCTTAGGCAATGACAAACTGTCCGGCGGCATTGGCATTGACCGCCTGTTTGGTGAGCAAGGCGATGACCAATTATATGGCTATCTCAGCACCAGCCCCGATGGCAGCACCGTAGACGGCAATGATTTTCTGTTTGGCGGCACAGGCAATGATCAATTATTCGGCGGCAGCGGCGAAGACACCTTAAACGGCGGCGCAGGCAATGATATTTTATCCGGTGGTTCGGGCGGCGATACCCTGGATGGCGGTACGGGCTTAGATACCGCCAGTTATTTGGAATCCAGTGCCGCCGTTAATGTGCGGCTCTGGGAAGGCACGAGCAGCGGCGGCACGGCGTTGGGCGATATTTTTGTCAGCATCGAAAACCTCACGGGCAGTAAATTAAGCGGTGATGTCTTGGTTGGCAATACCTTAGGCAACGTCCTGGATGGTTCTGGCGGTAACGACACCCTAAATGGCCGCGAAGGCAACGACACCCTAAAAGGCGGTACAGGTGCAGATTATTTGACAGGAGGCACAGGCAGTGACCTGTTTGTGCTGGACAACAAAGCCGGAGCCGACACCGTCACCGATTTTGTGTCAGGCACCGACAAAATCCAAATCAGCCAACTGGGCATCCGCATCGGTGACGGCGATACAATCATCGAAGGCGCGGCAATACGGCCATCCGGTGCGGGCGGTTTTACCAACAGCGCGGAATTGGTCATCATGCAGCAAAATATCACCGGGGCGATCAATAGCACCAGCGCGGCGGCGGCCATAGGTTCGGCCACCGCCGCTTACGCACTAGGCAAAACCGCTTTGTTTGTGGTCGATAACGGCAGCACCTCTGGTCTGTTCGTGTTCACAGCCGCCAACAACGACGCGCAAGTCACGGCTGGTGAACTGGTGCAAGTCGGCATTATCGCCAACACAGCCAATACGGTTTTGGGGAATTATGGGTTTATTGCTTAGATTCGATGCTTTGACGGCTGTCCATCCTTCTGGTGTAGCCGGGACGGTTATCCTAAGCCGGACTAAGCCGGACGGGGCATGTCGCCCCGTCCGCAAAGTTTAATTGCATTCAAAAATAACGGTAACATTGAAACGTTAGGGTCGGGGTTACAAACCCCGACCCGCTCAAAGAATGACTGGGCAGGACGAGGTTTGTAACCTCGTCCTTAACATTTCATGATACGGCAAACAATCAAAACCTTACGGAATGGGTTTTAACCTCGTTCCAACAAAGCACGTTTTTAACATCAGTAACTTATTGAAAAATAAATATGAATGAACATATGAACAATATAAATGGCCTTAAAACGGCAAAAAATGTGCCTCTGTTCGATAATGTTGGCTTGTTTGAAGAAATGCAAAGCCAGTTGAACCCCATCAAACCCTATATATTTTCCTTTTTCTCCGGCGCAGGTTTTTTAGATTTAGGTTTTGAAAAATCCGGCTACACAATCGCTTATGTCAATGAAATACATAAGCCTTTTCTATATGCTTATCGCTATTCACGTCAAAAAATGCACTTGCCACAGCCTTTGTATGGCTATTTTGAAGGCGATGTTGAAGAATGTTTTTCAGGTGAAGAAGCTATTCGTTTAAGTGGATTGGTAAAAGCTACCAAATTAGAAGGCCAACCTGTTGGTTTTATTGGTGGGCCACCTTGCCCTGATTTTTCGGTCGGTGGTAAAAACCGTGGGCAACACGGAAAAAACGGATGCTTGTCACAAATTTATATTGATTTGATTTGCAAACAACAACCCGATTTTTTTGTGTTCGAAAATGTAAAAGGCTTATACCGTACAATTCGGCATCGGGCTTTTTTTGATGGCTTGAAAGCCCAGCTCATCGAAGCGGGTTATAGTTTGACTGAGCGGCTTATTAATGCCATTGATTATGGCGCACCACAAGACCGTGAACGCATTATCTTGTTTGGTGTCCGCCAGCCAAAAGCAAAAAAGCACATTCATAAATTTAATTGGTTTGCCCATACGCTTCATGGTGAAGGCCAAGCCCTAAACTTTCCCTGGCCTAGTGCAGAACCCATTTCCTTGACCCGCTTACAACCTGAGCAAATCCCAGTGGAATTGACTATCCAGCATTGGTTTGAAAAAAATGCGGTATCTCAGCATCCTAACACCCAACATCAATTTAAACCTAAAGCGGGGTTGTTAAAATTTCAGACCGTATATGAAGGCGATGACAGCAAAAAATCCTATAAACGCTTACATCGCTGGCGTTATTCTCCCACCGCTGCATACGGCAATAATGAAGTGCATATCCACCCCTATTTGCCACGCCGTATTTCTGTCGCGGAAGCCTTGGCGATTCAGTCGTTGCCTAAAGAATTTGAACTACCGGCAGATATGACCTTGAGCAATATGTTCAAAACCGTTGGCAACGGTGTGCCGTTCTTGGCAGCGCGTGGCCTTGCCATGACCATACTGGATTTTCTGAACGAGGCGAACATATGAAGTTGACGGCCAGCAACCTTGTCAAGGCAATACAAAATCTTCCTAAAGACCAATGGTTTGAATACATCAGCGGCGCGACTCAAACGAAAGTAAAAGTTACCCATATCACCCAGCCAGAAGGGCCGATATCGATTGAGCGATATTCTCCCGCAAAAGGCGGCATAACAAACGCTACGAAAGCACAAATCTCTGTACCCATGATTTGGCGTATTGCGAATGCCTTCCAGCCTAATGTCCCTATCAACTTTGACCGTGTTTTGGGTGCAAGTTACAACACGCGATCTGCACTAGAAACCTTGCTGGCGCACACGCCGGAATTTTATTGGTGTGTACCTGGGCGTATCGAATTGATAAATAACTCATCGGAAATAAAACGTGGGCATAAACATCTAGTATGGATGCCTGAATTACCTCATCAAAATGGGGTGTTGGCGGAAAGCAAAACTGGCAATGATCAGGCTATTTCCGAAATCCCCACACAAAGCATCGTGTATGATTCCTTGGCAATCACTAAGTCTTCCCTCCCCATCGAAATGGACATTGATGTTAAACGGCGGCATCTGCAAATCCAGATTGCCTTGATCGAAATCGGATTTATGCTGGGATTCAGGACTTGGATTGCCCATAACGACAAAGGCTTTCAATACGGTGATAAAAAGGTTGGTGAACTCAACGGCGTTATTGCCCGCCTTGCTGATGAGCGGGTGCTGGCTTCCTATGAAGATGCCGTAAATGCCGCTAACTTGATTGATTGCATTTGGTTCAAAAACGGCAAACTGATGCCCGCTGTCATGGAAGTTGAGCACAGTACGGGCATTACTAGCGGCCTGACCCGCATGAAAAAATTCCAAGATTTGGGGCCGCATCTTGCCGATGTACGTTGGGTGATTGTCGCGGCAGATGAAGATAGGGCGGAAGTGATGCGTAAAGCCAGCATCGAACATTTCCAATCGTTAAATCCGAAGTTTTTCCCTTACTCGGCAGTTGAAGAATTGTATGACCTGTGTAAACGGCGCAAGCTCTCCAACAGGGCAGTTAACGAGGCGTTTTTGGATTGCTTTATGGAATCTTGTTTGGCTGACTCCATATTGCATTAATGGCAAGTGATGTCCATAAGGTATGACGTGGTTCAAGCCAACCCTATCATATTCCCGCCATGACCAAAGCTCTTGGGCTTCGTGTGTCGATATAGCCCAATGACAGGGAGGCAGTTTTTTACGCCTTGTCTTTTGTAGCAGCTTGTCGAACATTAAGCTAATACTTTTAGCATTTTTACCACACGGGGGTGTTTTTATGAATGCTGTTTTAAAACCAAGCCTTTACGAGCAATTGATGGCCTTGCCGGAACATGTCACCGGGGAGATTTTGAATGGCGGGCTGCATACGATGCCGCGTCCTTCGGGGAAGCATGGCGTGGTGGGTCGAGGCTTGGGGTTTAACTTATCGGGGCCGTTTGATTTTGGCCGGGGCGGCCCTGGTGGCTGGTGGATCATCACCGAACCCGAAGTCCATTTTATCCGTGATATAGAAGTGGCTGTGCCGGATTTGGCAGGTTGGCGGCGGGAGCGGATGCCTAGCGTCCCCGAAGGACATCGGTTTGAAGTGACCCCGGATTGGGTGTGTGAAATCCTCTCGCCATCCACCGCGAAGAAAGACCGCGTAGTGAAATTGCCGATTTATGCCCGTTATGGTGTGCCATATGTGTGGATTGTTGACCCGTTGGCACAAACGTTAGAGGCTTTTGAGTTGCAACAAGGCCGCTGGTTGCTAATTGCTACGCTTAAGGATGATGATGCTGTGTCCGTGCCGCCGTTTGATGCTGTTGAATTTTCGTTGGCGGATTTGTGGAGTTAATATCCATTTGCGTTGGGCGTGGGTTATACAGAACTTAGGAGATAGAGCTTCATTTGTTTCCCCTCACCCCTGCCCTCTCCTTTATCCCCTTTGGGTACGTAAAAAGAGGGAGCGGAATGTCACTTAATCAAGCCGCTATCTATAAATTAAAACATTACTGAATGGGTTGTAAAGCCGTTCCACTAAGGAACAATCGGTAGCGGAAACCTGCCACCCGGCAGGTTTATTTGTGCCTTGTCATTTGCAGTAGGTTATGGAACATTAAGCCTGTTGGTAGCGTTTTTTTTAACCACACGGAGGACAATTATGAACGCTGTTTTAAAACCAAGCCTTTACGAGCAATTGATGGCCTTGCCGGAACATGTCACCGGGGAGATTTTGAATGGCGGGCTGCATACAATGCCCCGCCCGTCGGGCAAGCATGGTTGGGTGGCCAGTGCTTTGAGCATTGATTTGGGGCCGCCTTTTTCTTATGGCCGAGGTGGCCCAGGCGGTTGGCGTATTGTCGTTGAACCCGAAGTGCATTTTATCCGTGATGTGGAAGTTGCCGTGCCAGATTTGGCGGGGTTGCGGCGGGAGCGGATGCCAAATATTCCTGAAGACCATCGGTTTGAAATCGTCCCGGATTGGGTGTGTGAAATTTTGTCACCGTCCACCGCCCAAAAAGACCGCACGGTGAAATTGCCCCTTTATGCCCGTTATGGTGTGCCTTATGTCTGGATAGTTGATCCGTTGGCGCAAACCTTAGAAGCATTTGAATTACACGAAGGCCGCTGGCTGTTGATTGCCACGCTTAAGGATGATGACGCGGTGTCGGTGCCGCCATTTGATGCCGTGACGTTTTCGTTGGCGGATTTGTGGGGTTAATGTCCAAAAACAGGTTTTTGGACATTAACTTTTTAGATGTTTTTAAGCTTGTTCGTGGTTATTGGAATCTGAAATTTGCCACAAGACGGTGATGGCCTTGATTACTGCAACCCCTAACAGTGCGTATGCGAGCGCAGCACCGACGTAAGCGGGGATATGTTTAACGACCGCCAAGCTGTAATCAACCACCGACATATCCGTATAACGGCCTGAAAACATAAAGAAACTGGCGTTGGAAATCATAAACGCCACCGTGGCGGAAAGGATGGCCAAACCAGCAACCATCGTCCATTCCCGTTTGCCAGTCGTTGCCGATGTCCGGCAAAAACGGCCTGCCATCCACATGACCGCATAGGTCGGGATCAAAAATACATAGGCAGGCGACATGCACCAATCACTGACGCTAAATTGATTAATTGCCAGATAGTCCAGCAAACCCGCCATCACCAACAAACCTGCCAACCAAACACGGTTGCTGACATATAAACCGACCAAAAAAAAGACCGCCAAAGACGCATCCGGCAAGATCGTAGCCGAGCCGAAATGGTGTATCCGTGTTGTTGCCATCAGTGCTAGCAAAGGCCAGATTGTCATGTTGAGGTTTAATTTCATGAAGTTTCTCCAAATTAAATAAGTAAGGTTAGTGTAACAAATCATACGCCGTCGCGCTGGCTGTTCGGTTTAAAAACGGTAACTGACCGAGCCTTGGAAAGTGCGTTGGTAATTGGTCGGGTAAACCACGGGCTGATTCATGCCAAAATCAATAAATTGGCCGTTTTGGACATCGAACAGGTTCAACACCGAAAAATCCACCGTCCAATGTTTGTGGTCAGAGACTTGGTAATTGAAACTGCTGGCGTTATAAGCCTGTTGCCTGCCCAAAGAATTGTCAAAATCATCCTGTGCGTAGCTATCTGATTGGTATTTGTGCGACACGCTGACGTTGTGGTGCGCAAGCGGCAACAGCGTGCTGGTGAAGGTTTTACCTAAGGTCGCCAAGACAATATGTTCAGGCTGACCGCTGATACGGAAGCTTTGCGCGTTCAAGTCGGCGTTAGTCGCCGTGTAGACATAATTGACGTTGGCATAAAAGTCATTGAAATCTTTGGACACCGACAATTCGACCCCGTGTTTTGACGATGCGTCAAAATTGGTGTTGATGAAATCCGTGGTGTTGAAAAAAATCTCATTGTCCAAGTCGGCATAAAAGAATTCCGCTTTCACTTTTAGGCCATCTTGCACATGTTTGTAGCCGACCGAATAGCTGTCCATGGTCATGGTTTTGATGAAACCGTTGAACGCCGTTCCCATTGGCACAAAGTTGCTGTCATAAATGGTGGTGAAAAAACGGTCTATGTCCGGCGATTGGTAAGCGTGGGCGTAATTGGCAAACAGCGCGTCGGTTTTGGTCAGCGAGTAATTGAGCGCGGCGTTGTAACTGTCCGGGTTGACCGATTTTTGTAAATGTGTGTCGCTGCCGACATCATCACGGTGATATTCGATAAACGCCTGACGGAAGCCCGCATTAACCGACCATTGGTCATTGATGAAATAATCCCCAGACACAAATCCGGCCCAATTGTCCTTGGCGGTCACATCTGTGATTTGCGCCCGCTGGTTGGTATTGTGTTCAAAGCCAGCCAGCACCACAAAACGGTCTTGAACCGTCTGTACCGTGAAACGGTGGTCTTCACCTTCATACTGGAGTTGGTTGCCATACTGGTACAGTGGCGTGAAAAACTTGGCTTGTTTGGCTTTGTTGGCGTAGGTGTAGGCAAAATTGAACTGGTCATTGAGCTTATATTTCAAGGACGTGACCCAATCTTCCTTGTAGACGTTATTGATACTGCCTTTTAATACGGCGGCATTTGCGTCTTGGTTGAAAGCATCTAACGTCATATCTCCGGTGTACACAACATTGGCATCGTCTTTGATGAATGAGGTGACCACTTCAAGATTATCTTTTTGCAGGCCTAACGTGGCTTTGCCATTTAGGTTCTCGGCGGTGTCTTTGCCGCCATCCGGTAGCGCGGCTTTTTTACCTTCCATGTCCAAATAAGAAAAATTACCGTCCGCCAATACTTTCAGGCCGTTGATGTCGGTCACGGAACCTAGGTTAATGTGGTTGAGCTTGGTGTTGTAAGTGCCAAAACCTGACCGCGCCGAACCGTAAAATGCTTTACGGTCAAAGGAATTGTTGGTGCGGATGATAATCGTACCTGCTGCCGAATTGTCGCCGTACAACACGGTGCCAGCGCTTTTGACGACTTCAATTTTTTCTATTGAATCAATCGGCACGGAAGCCAATTGTTGCGGAACCATGTCGATTTGGTTCAAGGACACGCCATCGACAATGACATTGATGTTTTGGTAGCCGTCCCCATTACCAAAGCCGCGCATCGACAGTTTAGGATTGAGGATATTGCCGGAACTGGGGTCGGCTTGGATGTCGGTGTTGTATTTGAAAAAATCCAGTAAGGTGCTGGCCCCGCTTTTAGAGATGTCTTCGCGGGAATAAATCGACACGGATTTGGGCGAGAGCAATTCATCCGCCACGGCTGAATTGGCCGTCACCGTGATCGGCGATAACAGGGCTTTATTGGGGTCTTCAACGTTATAGCTTTTTACGGCGGCTTCCGTTGACGGCATTTTATAAGAGGGTTGCAGGTCTGGGTTTTCCTCGGCGGCAAGTTGCACCGAAAAAAGCAGACTGGGGAAAAATAGGTAAATTGGCAGAGTGTTCATGGATTCCTTTGCGCCGCCCGCGCACAGTGATAATAAAAAATCACAGCACGAAACCGCCACAAAAAAAGCACCCGGCACGCAAGACGCGGCAAAGCCTTATTCCGTAGACAGCCCGCCGCTGTGCCGAATACGCTTTTAGGCCGGTCTCCGGGCTTATCAGCGGCCTAATGGCCGGGTTTGCCGCCTTCCCATGCTGTAACACACAGTGGCATGATGGCAAACTTTGACTGAATCACCGTTGCGGGGGCAGCGTCGGATTAAGCTTAAAGCTTCACCGACTTCCCGTTTAACCGGAAGGCAAAACGCCTACCGGAACCTGAAAGCAGGCCGCCATTATAGGGTGTTGTAGTGATAAAGCAACTTATCGTTGCTAGATGCCGACAAAGAAACGGCTTATCAAACGCATTGCACGTCCAATAAGCCGGGATGGGACACTCCAACCCGTAAGCCGGAGTTAATGGGAAAGGATACCTGGGCTATTATTCGGCAGGCAACGTCTTGCTGAATACTGAATCGCCATTGAGGTCTTTCAAATCTACCGTCATGGCTTTGCTGGCTTTGTCGATGTTCACTTCACCAAAAAATTGCAAACCTGCATAAGGCGACAGATTGACTTGGCCTGCGGGTGGTGCTTTGTAGAACACCACTTCAGGGCCGAATGTGCCGTCAGCGGTGTTAGGGCCAAATGAACCCGCATTCAATGGGCCGGCGATAAATTCCCAAAAGCCGTTGAAATTGTTGGATGCGGCTTTGCTAGGGTTATAGTAATGGGCTGCGGCATAATGGACATCAGCGGTCAGCCACACTACGTTCTTGATATTGCTGGCTTTAATGTCGCCCAACAGACGTGCCATTTCCAACTCGCGGCCTAAAGCTGCGCCATCGTTACCATTGGCAATCGCTTCCCAACGTTGGGGCGGAGTATGTTCAAAATCATCGCTGATATTCAAACCAATCGGCATATCGGCGGCAATCACTTTCCAAACGGCAGTGGATGTTTTCAGGTTTTTTTCCAACCACGCGATTTGTTCAGCCCCTAAAAAGGCCGTTTCCGCGCTTTCTTCGGTTTGCAGGTTATGGGTGTTGGGGCCGCGGTAACTACGCATGTCAATTACGAAGATGTCCAACAAGGGGCCGTAAGAAACTTTACGGTAAATGCGGTCTGGCTCAATAGGGTTGTTTGGGCGTTGGGCGCTGAATTCTTTAAATGCAGTGGCGGCCCTGGCGACCAATAAAGGTACGTCTTTCACTTTGTAACGAGCATCGCCGCTCAAATCTTTGGAATCTGACCAATTGTTCACCACTTCATGGTCATCCCATTGCCAGATTTGTGGCACTTCGGCATTGAATGCGCGGACGTTGCTGTCCAATAAGTTATATTTGTAACGGCCCCGGAATTCGTTTTGGGTTTCAGCGACTTTAGACACTTCTGGAGTCACCACGTTAGTCCATATCAAGCCGTTTTCAACCGTTTTTGATTCAGGAATCGGGCCGTCAGCATAAATGTTGTCACCGCTATGCAAGAAAAATTGCGGTTTGACCAAACGCATTTGTTCGTAGATTTTCATGCCGCCAAATGCCGGATTGATGCCAAAACCTTGGCCTGCCGTATCGCCACCCCAAACAAAACGGATATTATCTTCATCGCTGATGGTATGGAAATGGCCCAAAACAGGCTCGCTTTTGGTGCGTTCATTGGTCAAATCTTCAAACCAGACTTTGACGAATACGTCTTTGCCCAAAGGTAAGCCGGCCAATTCTTGTTTGGCAGTAAAATCATTGATAGGCAGCGCATAAGGGCCGCGGACGGTTTTGGCATCCGTGAATTGATCGTTTAATGCATATTCAATCATCATGCGGGATGGGCGGTTGGAACGGCTCCACACCATCACCCGGCCATTTTGCAAATCGCCAAATTGGATGCCTTGTTCCATCACAGGTGGCTTTGCCGCCAGTACAGCCGAATCGGCTGCTAATGCACCAGCGATAATTAAAGGTAAAGTAAACAACAGATTACGGCGTGATTTCTTGATATTCATGAAGCACTCTCATTCTGGGTTATTTGAACCGCCTATTTAAGCGCACTAAATTGACACACCGATTAAGTTTGCATGTCAGTTTCATGAACAAGCAATACGCCACAAATATTGACCTACCCTAAAATTTAGGACAATAAAAAACCCCGAAGATAAGAGCATCTTAGGGGTTCGAGTTAATGCGATTTAGGTTTGTTTGGCCTGATAATTAATGGCTAACGTCTACCTTTCCGCCTTTGGTTTGGCCAATTTCAGCCAAGGTTTTTTCAAACCAATCGGTGTCGATATTGAAAGGTTTGCCGCCTTTAATGCGTGGGAATTCAATGGCCCGCAAGATGTTGTTATTGTCTTCATCGTGGCCCATCACGCCAGATTCACGACGGAACGCACATTCCACCGCCAAATCCGCACAAGATTTGATCAGGCGCACGTCTTCAATATTGGCCGCTGAGGCACGGGCGAAATAACCGGATTTTTGCACCAAGGTTTTTTCTGCGCCGAGCATGGCCGCGAATTGTTCGCCAAACCATTTGCCTGGGTTGATGGCATCCAATTTGATGTGGCCAAACGCATCGCGTGGCACTTCTTGGCCTTTGGCTTGCATTTCAGCAACAATCGCTTCGACACCCGCACCTTCGGAAACGAAGATATTGACGCAATCGACCGTGTCCATGACCGCTTTTAAACGCGCTGCTTCGGCAGCAATGTCTATCGCCATTTCAGGGACAAACACCGCATGGACTTCGTAAGATTCACGGGATAAGCCCAATTCAGGCACCCATTCGTTACGGTCCAGCAATTTGCGGTATTCTTGCGCAGTGGCGGCAGTCAACCAGCCGCAGTTACGGCCCATGACTTCATGGACGATCAACATGCGTGGGTTGGCGTTGTTTTCAGCGACCACGTTGGCAAAATAACGGGCACCTTGTTCGGCGGCTGTCCATGCGCCTAAGGATTGTTTGATAGGGTAAACGTCGTTATCAACGGTTTTTGGCAAGCCGATTACGGTCAGGCCGTAATTGTTGTTAGCCAAAAAGGCCGCCAAATCGGCAGCGGCAGTGTTAGTGTCATCGCCACCAATGGTGTGCAGGATGTCCACGCCGTCTTTGATCAATTGGTCAGCGGCGACTTTTTGTGGGTCTTCACCTTCTTTGACCAAGCCACGTTTGACGCAATCTTTGACGTTGGTCAATTTGACACGGCTATTGCCAATCAGTGAGCCGCCGAAACGGTGCAATACACTGGCTTTGGCGCGGACTTCAGGGGTAACCGTATAGGAATCGCCCAACAACAGGCCTTTGTAACCACTACGGTAGCAAATAATTTCAATGCTAGGGTCAATTTCAGTATAACGTTCGATCAGACTGCCGATGGCTGAATTAAGGCAGGGGGCCAATCCGCCCGCAGTAAGAATTGCTACTTTTTTTGGTTTGTTCATAAGAATTTAAAATGTAAGTTATTGCTGTCCGCTTTCCGGCAACACATTGTCGTACCGGAAAATTTGCTTCTTGTTGGTGTGTAGCCAAATTTATAGTAAGGGCTTGTTACCTGAAACACCCACCCAACAGCCCGGAATTTTATCATATAGTCTGGGTTCATCGGCATATTGCAAAAAGACCGATACGCCAAAGCGGGATTATTTAGGCGACATTTTCCTCTTTATGGGGCTTAACAAATTGCAAACCCACTAAGGTCTTGTCTTTTGAGGGATTTGACCAGACTATTTTTGCGAAACCTTTCATTTTTAAAGGCTCAAGTTCAAAATGGACAATCGCCCTTTTCTCAACAGGCACTGTTTCTGGAAGTCTGATCAAAAGCCCGCCTAAGGATATGTTTTCCGAGACAAATTCAAAAAGCTTGCCATTCAATAAAACTCGCCCTGGCAACGCAACGTCTTTACGGAAGCTTTGGCGTTTAAAAACGGGTTCGTCAGCCATGTAAGCCGCTTTGGCAAATTTTAAAGCCAACATGACCTGCCCATCTTGGCCTGTTTCCACCCTGACGATCTTAGCTTCTCCAGACAAGCGCAAGATTGGAAAATAAAAATCAATTGATTTGGTTATGGATAAATTTTTGAATATCCGTTTATCATTATTTTGGTTACCTAATTGCACCAATACGCCTGTAATGGAGATATTTTTGGCATTCATCTCCTGGACTTTGCCATCAAGGTACATCCATCCGTGTGCATTGATATTTTTACGATAAGCACGTTGAATTTGAGTGTTCATTTGGTTTTCCTCTTGGTGGGCAGCTTATTATTATTTAATTATAGAATGGATTGAATTTTATGCTAAAGCATTGTGCCATAACGTTGATTTGCCTGTTGATGGCAAGTTGTGCAAGCTTGCCGCCCAGCCAACAGGACAATCTTTGTTCAGTATTCATTGAGCAAGATAATTGGTATCCCGATGCCCAAAAAGCCGCAAAAAAATGGGGCATACCCGTTGCTGTGATTATGGCCATCATGCACCAAGAATCCCATTTTGTGGCGGATGCCCAACCTCCCCGCACTTGGCTGTTGGGCATTATTCCCTGGTTTCGGCCAAGCAGCGCATATGGTTATGCCCAAGCCAAAGATGAGACCTGGGACGACTACCAACACAGCATCGGAAATGGCTGGGCAGACCGGGACGATTTTGCCGATGCTGCCGATTTTATTGGGTGGTACTGTTATGTTAGTCATACCCAATTGGGAATCGTTGCCACCGATGCTAAAAATTTATATTTGGCTTACCATGAAGGCCATCGTGGTTTCCAGCGCAAAACTTACTTAAAGTCAGTGACCTTAAGGAAAATCGCCGAAAAAGTCGCCGTCCGCGCCAAACATTTTCAAGCCCAACTCAACGAATGCAAAATGACCACAAGCAATCATTGGTTTTTTTGATAAACTAGGCATTTTACTTTGATGAGAGAGAAAATCGTGGGAAAAAATCAAACTCAAATTTTGGCAATGGTGGCGGTTATTTTTGTAGGGATCACCCTAATTTCCGTTGTTGATGCCAAAACCCCTCAAGAAAATAAAGCCGCCGGAACCGCCTTTCTTACAGCCAATGCTAAAAAAAATAATATTGTAACGACTAAAAGCGGCCTGCAATATGAAATATTCACACCCGGTACGGGTAAAACCCCCTCGGCAACCGATTCCGTCACTGTCCATTACCGTGGCACCAAAATTGACGGGCAAGAATTTGACAGTTCCTATTCACGCGGAGAACCCGCCACTTTCCCTGTCAACGCCTTGATTCCAGGCTGGACAGAGGGTTTACAGTTAATGAAAGAAGGCGGCAAATACCGTTTTTACATCCCTTCAGATTTGGCTTATGGCGAATCTGGCGGCGGCTCAATTGATCCCAATGAAGCTTTAATTTTTGATGTCGAATTGATAAAAATCGAACAATAAATCCAAAACGCCATCAAGCATTGCGCACTCGCTGCCATAATGCTTCCCTGAAAGGGTACGGAATGCCCTACCCTTTCTTAAAACCAGCCGTATCGCTTTCTTCACGTTTACCCTTTGCCCATTTTCGGTAAACGCCACTTTCCTTGTTTTTCTCTCTTGTCATGCAAACCTATCAGCTCTTCGCCACCACCCCTAAAGCTCTGGAAGATATTCTGGCCACAGAACTCAAATCATTGGGTGTCAGCACCATCAAATCCACCACAGCCGGGGTCGCGTTTACGGGAGATTTAGAGGCCGCTTACCGCGTCTGTTTGTGGTCACGGATTGCAAACCGGGTGCTCTTGGTGCTGAACACATTCACCGTCAAAAGCCAGCAAGATTTATACAATGGCGTACAAAAAATTGACTGGTTCAGGCACATCAACCCCGAAGACACCATCGCCGTCAGTTTCAGCGCGAAAAATTCCGCCAGCATCAACAACACCCATTTTGGTGCGTTAAAAGTCAAAGATGCGATTGTTGACCAAATGCGCCAACGCTTTAACGTCCGCCCCAGTGTTGACACCGAACAACCGAATATCCGCATTAATGTTTATTTAAACGGGGACACCGCCCAGCTCAGTTTGGATTTGTCCGGCGAAAGCCTGCACAGGCGCGGCTATCGTGACACCACCATCCAAGCCCCGATAAAAGAAAACCTCGCCGCCGCCTTATTGTTGCGTAGCGGTTGGCCAAACATTGCCGCCGGACATGGCACATTAATCGACCCGATGTGCGGCTCAGGCACATTACTATTGGAAGGTGCAATGATCGCCGCCGATTATGCGCCCGGATTGCTACGCGATTATTTTGGCTTCACAGGCTGGAAACAACACGATGCGCAATGCTGGCGCAAACTGCGTACCGAAGCCGAACAACGCAAAACCGCCGGACTTGCCAAACTGCCCGTCATCGTGGGATTTGACCAAGATCGCCAAACCGTCAATATTGCCCTGAACCACGTCATCAACGCAGGCCTGCAACATAAAATCCACATCGAACGCCGCGATATTGGCGATGCCGCCCCCGCTGAAAGTTGGCAGCCCGGTCTGGTGATGTGCAATCCGCCCTATGGCGAACGCCTAGAAGATGCCGAAACGGTTGCCGAACTCTACAAAAAACTCGGTGAGGTTTTGAAAACCCGCTTTTTAGGCTGGCAAGTCGCGATGATTATCAGCGACCCGGAATTGGGGTTCCGTTTAGGGTTACGCTCACAAAAACCGATCAGCTTTTTTAACGGCGCACTAGAATGTAAACTCTTGCGCATCAACATTGAAGAACGCGCTTTTTTCATTCCCAAAGCCCGTAACATCCAAGAACGCGTCGAACAAGTCATCGGCACCAGCAGCCAACCGGAAACCGAAGATGCCAGTGCCGACATGTTCGCCAACCGCCTCAGAAAAAACCTGAAAAAGCTCACAAAATGGGCCAAACAACAGCAGATTAGCTGTTATCGGGTTTATGATGCCGATTTGCCCGAATACGCGGCAGCCGTAGATATTTATCAAGGCGAGCAAACCTGGGTCAACGTCCAAGAATACGAACCGCCCAAAACCATAGACAGACAAAAAGCCGACCAACGCTTGGCGGGCTTATTGGCAGCCATCCCTAAGGTGTTAGACATCCCACGCGAAAACGTTTTTCTAAAAATCCGCCGCAAACAACGCAGCACCGAACAATATGAAAAATTCAGCGATACCGGACAATTCCATAAAATCACCGAAGGCGGCTGCACCTTATTAGTCAACTTTGCCGATTACTTGGATACAGGGCTATTTTTAGACCATCGCCCGATCCGCCTAAGTATCCAAAAACAAGCCCAAGGCAAACGCTTTTTGAACCTGTTCGCTTACACAGGTAGCGCAACCGTCCACGCCGCAGTCGGTGGCGCAGTTGCCACCACTACGGTGGATATGTCCAACACCTATATCAGCTGGGCCAAACAAAACATGGCCTTGAACAAAACAAGCGGCGACCATGAATTTATCCAAGCCGATTGTTTGGATTGGCTGGCAATTGAAGCCGACCAAGCCATCCCGCGCCAATATGACCTGATTTTTTTAGACCCGCCGACCTTTTCCAATTCCAAACGCATGGAAGATGTGTTCGACATTCAAAATGACCACGTCACCCTGATACAACAGGTGGCAAAACTATTGGCAAAAGGCGGCATATTGTATTTTTCCACCAACTTCCGGCGTTTCAAGCTGGATATTGAAGCCTTATCAGGCCTTAAGATTGACGACATCACGGCGGACAGCATCCCCGAAGATTTTGCCCGCAACCCCAAAATCCATTATTGCTGGAGAATAACCAATGCGTAGAGTAAAAATTCTGGTGTCAGGGCGTGTCCAAGGTGTTTATTTCCGTGTTTTTACGCAAAACAAGGCCAAACATTTTGGCCTAAAAGGCACGGTCAGAAATTTGCCGGACGGGCGTGTGGAAATCATCGCCGAAGCCGAACATCCGGTCATAGAAAAATTTATCAAATGGTGCCACAAAGGCCCGGTGACAGCGCGGGTCGATAACGTTGAAATCGACGAATTGCCAATAGGTGAAGAATTGCTTGGCTTTAAAATTATTTGAAACTGGCGTAATCACCCGAACTAATCCGCTGTAATCCTTGCACATCAAGGTTATAGACATAGCACCAAGCCGCCAGCGTCGCACCGCTTTCTAGCCACACTAAAACCCGTTTGCGCACATATTCATGTGGCCGGGCAAACGCCTCCGAACACTCCTCGTATTCGTCCAACACCGCCAATCCGTCGCTAGGCCGGATCAGCTGATACAACTCCCCAAACACCCTTTCATCAGCCGCTTGTGATTCAACCGCCCCAGGATACCCGGCCACTTCATACAAACGCCCCGCCATAAACGCCTGTCCTGAATACACCGCATAGGGTTCCAACAACGTTGATTTTTCCGAAATGTCACGCCGTAACGTGCCATAAACAAACAGCCAACTATTCATATACCGGATTCTTGAGAGGTTACAGGTGTTTACAGCTAAGTTGATGGTGTCTAAAAAGAGTTAGGCAATCTTCATTGAATTTTGCGAAATTGTCGCCATATATCTAACTGGCGAGTTTGCCAAGCAACAATTAAGAGGTAAAAAAATGAGCGTAGATTTATTGGGTACAGCCAGAGAGGCATATGAAAATTCGCAATTTGACAAGCTAGTTTCCAAATATGGAGAGCACGCAGCGGAGAAAATCATTGAGCCTCAACTTTTAAAGCGTGACCTGACGTTGGATGAATTTCAGGTTTATAGAAAAGTTAAAAAAGTCATTCAAAACGATGGATTGAATGTCGTAAATGCTAAAAAAGAAGCAGAGGATTTAGCTTCTAAAGTCATTGATGAAGTATTAATAGCCTAACCCAATGCTCAAGCGGAGCTGCACAAAAAGCACGCAGCCCGCTTAGTTTTGCGATAGCTAGGACTGCCCGTTCTAGGACGCGCAGTCCTTTCTTGTGTTTTTATGGTATTAGCTGTACACCAACGAAAAAGACCTTATCCAACAACACAATCAGCCCCCCTAGCCCAACTCCAAACTTGTGACCGCATACATCCTGCCTAAATCCAACGCCGGCTGAGATTGCGTGTACATCCGGGCGGTTTCAAATATCGGCTCCATACCTTGGGCAGTGACTAAAGCCACGGCATCGGCATTGGGTTCCGGGATGTCGATAAAAATGGGGCTGTTTTCCGGGACAGTGTTTTGTAAGGCGTTGAACAAGGCTTGTGCTACTGCCGGGGTGTCTGCGAACAACGGGCCTATCCTAAATCCGGTATGGCAAGCGCGGATCACGCCGTAACCGGACAGACGGCCATCATGGGTGATAGCCAAGGCCGCACCGTATTTTTGATTTAACCACGCTTGCAAAAATTCAGGACGCGAGGCGGGGAATAAGGCGGTGTCATAGGCGAAAAGTTCGGCAAACGGGATGTCGCTGGCTGGCACAATCGTCTTGTCTGATACAGATTGATGCGCCGAAACACCCTGATAGCGCACATGTCGATAAGCGATTTTAAACCCGGATTTTTGATAATTGCCTTGTTGGGCGATCACGCCATCCAAGCCAATATTTCGGCCTTGCAAATAGGTCATGGCCGTTTGCCAAAGTTGGATGCCATAGCCCTGGCCGCGCCATTCCGGCTTGACGATATACAGGCCGATGAAGCCGTAATGGTCGCCGTATTTGACCCCGGAAATGCTGGCGATAGGTTCACCGTCCAATAAACCGATGAAAAAACCGTGCGGGTCTGTTTGATAGAAATAATCGGCATCAGCCAAGCCAGGCCGCCAACTTTCTTGCTCCGCCCAGCCTAAGACGCTATCCAACTCGTTCCGGGCCATTTCCCGAATGCTAAAATCCGCCATAACTTACCCCGTTGATGTGATAAGGCAACCCGCAATAAATTAAATTTTTAAGAAAAAAGCAGATTGTCCACGAAATGCACGAAAAACACGAAAAACCAAGCAAATGTTTCGTGTGCTTTCGTGTCTCTTGTATCCCCTGAGGGTATTCGTGGACAAATGCTTATCAGATGACTAAAAAAACCGTGTTTACCATTGTGATTCGCCCGTTTCCGGGTCGTACATTTCATGGACAATGCTGTTTCGGTTGGCGATCAGCTCTTCGATGGTCGGTGAATTGCTCATGGCGCGGGAAATGGCCAACTTCATGGCTTCGTAATTGGTGCGGTATAAATCTTTCCGATCCAGTTCCGGGTTGGTGGCGCATTCGGGCGCAATCCAAATCATGGCGATAATGCACAAATCATTGGTCAATTCGGCAGGAATAACCCCGGCGATAACGCTGTCCAACACCGCATCGGCAATGGCCGATTGCACCGGGCCGCCAAACAAATTGACGTAAGCCGCCGATTTGATGGTTACTTTCGGCACTATCATCGTGGCCGGGCGGACTTGTTGGTTACAGGCGCGAATAGCGAACATGCGCGTGTGGCCTTCGGTTTGCCCCATCAGGTTGGCGAACGCTTGCCCCGCCGGGCCTTTGGTGCTGCCGATCAAAATTTCCGGCATGGCATCGGTACCTTGGCCCTCGCTGGAAAATACCGTGGCTTCACCCGTTCTGAACCAAATGGAATCTGCACTCATGTCTGACATAACAACCCCCTTACTAAAAGAATGAAAAACTGGCATTCTAGCCGATAATCACGGACGGGCAACCGTTATCTGGTTTTACCTGAATCCTCTGGAACGTTTGGTTCATTGCGGGTTCAGAAAGACTAACCAATACTGAACCCCGTATTATTTTTGCCAGGACATTTTTATGAAACACGCTTTATCCATCGCCGTTTTTGCATTCAGCAGCTTCTCGCAAGGCCTCTTCGCACAAACTTTAAACCTGCCCTTACAACTCGACTACGCGCTCATCAATAAATTAGTCAGCAGCAACCTATACAAAGGCACGGGCAACAGCGCGGAAGTCTGGCATGACGGCGGCAAATGCAGTTCATTAAAACTCGCCAACCTGAAAATTGACGGCAAAGACGAACAAATCCGTTTGGCCAATGATGTCCAAGTCCAGTTCGGCACTAAGCTTGGCGGGCAATGTATCCCTTTGTTAAATTGGCAAGGCGTTTTGGAAACTTTACAAAAGCCCGTATTGAATGCCGACCATACCGTATTGAGCTTGCCTATCACCCAAGCCATCGCTTATGACCAACAAGGCCGCCAGCTTAATATCGACAAGTTGCAAGATTTATTGAAACGGGTCGTTGAACCGAAACTGGCCGAACTGAGCATTGATTTGAACCGTATCCATCAAGATATGGCCCGTAATGCCAATCGATGGCTGCCGGAAAAAGAAGCGGCAGAACTGAGCAAGACCTTGAATACCCTAACCTTCTCCAGTGCCACAGCAAACAGTAAGGGCATTGCTTTACAACTGGGCATGGATTCGCCGACCCAAACCACTGCACAAGCCCCTGCCCCGTTACTGACAGCAAACGAACAAAAACAATGGCAAACGCTTTGGCAATCTTTCGAAAAATCACTGGCCCAATCTATCCAAGGTTTAGGTAAAGACCCACAAAATCAAGCCCTGCAAAACAGCCTGAACAGCTTGTTACAGGGTTCGCACCAAGCATTTCAGGCGGGCCTGAATTATCAAGGCACCGATAATGACCCGGTCAGGGCATTTTTCAGCCAATCCTGGGAAACCCTCGCCCCGCAACTGAAACAACTCAGCCAACACATGCCCGGCCTGGATGGTTTCAATTATCTCAGCTTGCTTGCCGCCACCGATGTGTTATATGAAGTGGAAAATAAAATAGCCCCGCTGGGCATCACGTTTACCTCCGATGGCTTGCGGCGGTTGGCACGAATGTTGACTGTCGGCAAACAAGAACAACTGCAAGCGCAACGGTAAGCACTACAGAGGAGCCGCCCGTGAACGGTTTAATGCACTTTTTTCTGCTCGTTTGTTGGGGATTTTTTGGCACAATGGCACATGCCGAAGTGTTTAAATGTGTGCTTGATGACAAAACGGTTTATCAGCCCGATCCTTGCCCGGACACCGCCAAACGCCAAGAAGCCATAGTGCTGGAAAAAACCGACCCGGCCAAAGCCGCCGAAGCCCAAGCCCGTTTGCAAGCGTGGCAAGACAATTACGCCAAACGTGAAGCGGCGGAACGCCAAGCCCAAAAAGAACGGCAAGCAGAACTGGACAGACAAGCGCACATAGAAGCCATCAACCGGGCCGCACGGGCGCAAGAAGAACTTGCCGAAGCCGCCCGGCATCCCAACATCATCAACAGGCCTTATATTATTGACCCTTATTTCACGCCTTACGGCCACCGACATCCGCCCCGTCATTCCCAACCCGATTATCCTCAATACCGGACTGACCAACAACGGCGTGAAGACAGGCAACGGCAATTGTTCAAACCTTAATCAGGGCAGACCACTTATTTCCCCAATGCCGTTAAATTGTAGAGGCGGGCCATGCCCGCGAATCATACCCATTCCATGTTTTTCGCAGGCATGGCCTGCTCCTACAACACGTTAGCTTAACGGTATTACTTATTTATCCACTCTTAAAACACTCTCATGCCAGTATCTTTATCCCTAAACGATCTCCAATTTGATAACCGCTTCCTGCGCGAGTTGCCCGCTGACCCGGACACGCGCAACGTCCGCCGCCAAGTGTTTGGCGCATGCCATTCCCGTGTCCAGCCCACACCTGTCAAAGACCCCGAACTGGTTGCTTACTCACACGAAGTCGCCGAACTATTGGACTTGTCCGCCAAGACTTGCGAAACCGAAGAATTTGCCAAAATATTTGCTGGAAACCGCCTGTTAAAAGGCATGGATGCTTACGCGATGTGCTATGGCGGACACCAATTTGGTAATTGGGCCGGGCAGCTCGGTGACGGGCGGGCAATCAATTTAGGCGAAGTGCTGAATCGGCGCGGTGAACATTGGACGTTGCAACTCAAAGGCGCAGGCCTGACACCGTATTCACGCAACGCTGACGGTTTGGCGGTGCTGCGCTCATCCGTGCGGGAATTTTTGTGCAGTGAAGCCATGTTCCATTTAGGGGTTCCTACCACCCGCGCCTTAAGTTTGGTGTTGACGGGCGAAACGGTCATCCGTGACATGTTTTATGATGGCAACCCCCAAGCCGAACCGGGCGCGGTAGTGTGTCGGGTTGCACCTTCATTTGTCCGCTTTGGCAATTTCCAAATTTTTGCCGCCCGTGGTGAGTTGGACGTGCTCAAGCAACTGGTCGATTTCACCATCCGCGCCGATTTCCCGGAATTGGGCGAACCCTCACCCGCCGTCTATTTAAAATGGTATGAAGAAGTGTGCCGCCGCACCGCCGAATTGATTGTGCATTGGCAACGGGTGGGCTTTGTACATGGCGTGATGAACACCGACAATATGTCCATTTTAGGCTTGACCATTGATTATGGCCCCTATGGTTGGCTGGAAAATTACGACCTGAACTGGACACCTAACACCACCGATGCCGGGGAACGCCGTTACCGCTTCGGCAATCAGCCAAACATCGCGTTTTGGAATTTAGGGCAATTGGCAAATGCCATTTATCCGTTGCTGGAACTGGACGACATCGCCCCTCTGCAAGCTGCGTTGAATGTGTATAAACTAAACTTTGCCGAAGGCTGGCAAATCATGATGGCCGACAAACTGGGCCTGCAAGCCTTTGATCCGGCCACCGACCATGATTTATGCACCGAATTGCTCACCTTGTTGCAAACCGTAGAAACTGACATGAGCATCTTCTTCCGGCGGTTGGCGTGGCTGAAAACCAGTGATGTGGAATCCGGCGACCAGCAACTCATCGCACCGCTCATGGAAGCCTACTACCGCCCCGAACAGCTGAATGCCGATTATTTTGCCCGTATGGGTGCATGGCTCAACACTTATCTCCAACGAGCCGGGCAAGATGGCTTGCCTGATGCGGCCCGACGCGAACGCATGGATGCCGTCAACCCTAAATATGTACTACGCAATTACCTCGCGCAACTGGCCATAGACCAAGCCGAACAAGGCGATTTCTCAAAAATCGGCGAACTGCTGGAATTGCTCCGCCACCCTTACGACGAACAGCCCGACAACGAACATTTCGCCGCCAAACGCCCCGACTGGGCCCGGCAACGCGCAGGCTGTTCCATGTTGTCGTGCAGTTCTTGACTCTAGCCGTCTGCCGGAACGGGTTTGTTCCAACAGTAGGCGCATTAGGCGACCCGTTCCGTAACGTTTCAAATAGCCATACACGCAACAAAAACACTAAGGACTGGGGTACACACCCAATGCCGTTAAGTTAAGGCTTGTAGGAGCAGGCCATGCCTGCGACAAACCCAAATGGTTTCAAAGAATACGCAGTGTTCGCGGGCATGGCCCCGCTCCTACCTCATCTTTTCCCTTAACTTAACGGCATTGGGTGTGTACCCCAGTCCTGCCTAGGCCTTATAGCCTCCCCATCAAACAACTCTTGTCAAAAAATTGAACTCCATGGCGCACATATTGCTTTAACACGAGTACGACTTTCATACCCGTTTATCCGTAAAGCACTACAAACCCATGAAAAGAAAAACAATAACCTTTCCCAGCGTAGGTTTTATCCGGCTAGATTTAGCTAAAATCCTCCTGCTCAGCGTCATTTGGCAGGGCAATCTGTCCGCAGAAACCCTCAACCTGCCGCAAGTCCTGAAACTGTTAGAAGACCATAACCCCACGCTCGCCAACGCCAAAGCCCGCCAAGAAGCGGCGCAAGCAGCGTTAATCACTTCCAAAGCTTACCCTAACCCCGAATTGGAAATCGGCGGCGGCGCATCAACTGGCATCGGCCCTGGCGCATTGAATGGCTCTAACGGGCAATTTATGTTCGCGCAACCGCTTGATTTACCGTTTGTCAGGCAAGCGCGGCGTGAAGTCGCCGAAGCGGGCATCAGTTCGGCGGACGAAGCTAGCCGCCATGTCTGGCTAAACGTGCGTAGCCAAACCCGTTTGGCGTTTTATGATATTTTGCGCCGCCAAGCGGAATTGCAAATCAGCAAGGACAACGAGCAATTGCTCAATCAAATCCGCGACAAGATCAAGCTTAAAGTCGAAGTGGGCGAAGCGCCACGTTATGAACAAGTCAAATCCGAAGCCGAAGCCTTAAACGCCATCAAATTGCGGGAAAGCTCGGAAACCCGTGTCGATGATGCCAAATCGGCTTTGCGGATGATGTTTGGCCTCGCTCTTTCGCACCAATTTGATGCAGAAGGTGATTTGCCTGCACCAACTTCAGACATCCCTTCACTGGAGAACTTACGCAAAGACGCGTTGGACAAGCAACCCATCCTGCAACAATTTCGGGCAGACCTCGAAAAAGCCCGTGCAAAAGTCCATTACGAAGAAAATCTGCGCTACCCCCAACCGACGATCAAAGCAGGCGCACAACGCGACCCCGGTTTGGAGCAATGGCAAGTCAACCTAGTTGTGCCTTTGCCGGTTTGGAACCAACGCCAAGGCCCGATAGGCGAATCTGTGGCCGAAATGCGCCAAGCCGAAGCCCTGCTTAACCAGCAGGAATACGCGATTACCCGTGAAGTCGAAAATGCCTATAACCGCTACCGCATCGCCCATCGGCAAGTCGAAGCTTACGAGCATGGCTTGTTAAAAGAAGCGCAAAGCGTGTTGAAAGTGGCCGAATCGGCTTATAAACTGGGGGAACGCGGCATTTTGGATTATCTCGATGCCCAGCGCACTTACCGCACGGTGCGCAATGATTACCTCAATGCCCGCTTTGACCGTCAAGCCGCATGGATTGATTTAGAACGTTTACGCGCCACCGATTTGGAGACTGCCACACCATGAAATTGTTGAGTTTAGCCCTTTTACTTATCATCACTTCGGCAGTTGACGCACAAACGCCGTTATCTGTCAAAGCACCGCCAATGTTATTGACGCAACTGAAAATCATCGCTATCGGTGAAGGCCAAGTACGTGACAGCTTACGTTTGCCCGCCCGTGTCGAACTTGACCAACAACGGGTGGCTCGGATTGGTGCGACGGTAACCGGACGCATCACCGAAACTCAAGCCGTTCTAGGCCAAGATGTGCGCAAAGGCGAACGGCTTGCCATGCTCAATAGCACCGAGCTGGGCATGGCGCAATCGGCTTACCTGAAAACCAGCTCGCAAGTGAATTTGCACCGTTTGGCGGTCAACCGCGCCAAACGCCTATTGGCCAGTGACGTGATCGCCGCCGCCGAACTCCAAGAGCGAGAAACCATGCTCGTTGAAGCCGATGTGGATTTGCGCACCGCTACTGACCAGTTACGGGTGCTGGGCATGTCCGATGGCGATTTGGCGCGTTTGTCCAAAGAGAAAAAAATCCACTCCTTCTTGCCGATCACCGCGTCCATCGGCGGCACGATAGTCGAGCGCACCGTCACCGTCGGGCAAGTCGTACAACCTGCGGATGCCTTGTTCACCGTCGCCGATTTGTCGCATGTCTGGGTAGTCGCTGAACTGCCCGAACAACAGGCGCATTGGGCGCACAAAGGCGATGAGGCCTTAGTGACCATCCCGGCCTTACCGGATCAGGAACAAGCCGGACGATTGGTGTATGTCGCTGATATGGTTGACCCGAACACCCGTACCGTCACCGTGCGCATGGCCTTGCCCAACCCCAAACGTATCTTCAAACCCCAAATGCTGGCTAATTTGATGATCCGCAAACAAGCCGGGCAGGAATTGGTGTTGCCGGATTCCGCCGTGATCCGTGTTGATGACCGCGACCATGTATTTATCCAAACCGCACCCGAAGAATTTACCTTACAGCCCGTCAAATTGGGCTTGCGTGATGGCGAAATGCGCCGTGTTTTAGGCGGCTTAAAGCCCGGTGACAAAGTGGTCGTCGAAGGCAGCTTCCATCTCAACAATGAACGTCAACGCAAAGAACTGGGGTAACCAAGCATGATAGGAAGCCTCATTAGCGGCGCACTCCATAACCGCATCCTGATTTTAGTGTTGTCGATAGGTTTGGGGCTATTTGGCATCAAAGCCTTACAAACCCTGTCCGTCGATGCGTTTCCTGATGTCACCAACGTCCAAGTCCAAATCGCCACCGAATCACAAGGCCGCTCCCCTGAAGAAGTAGAACGTTTTATCACCGTGCCGCTGGAAATCGCCATGACAGGCTTGCCGGGTCTGACGGAAATGCGCTCCTTGAACAAAAACGGCTTGTCTTTGATTACCTTGGTGTTCACCGATGACACCGATGTGTATTTTGCCCGGCAATTGGTCATGGAAAGGCTGATGGAAGTCAGCCATAACATGCCCGAAGGGGTCACGCCGATTTTAGGGCCGGTGTCTACTGGCCTGGGTGAAGTCTATCAATACACTTTAGATAGACCGGATGACGGCCAACGCGCCCTGACCCAAGCCGAGCTGATGCAACGCCGGGAAGCCCAAGACTGGGTGGTGCGGCCTTTGTTGCGCGGCATCCAGGGCGTGGCGGAAATCAATTCCCAAGGCGGTTATGTCAAGCAATACCAAGTGCTGATCCATCCTGACCGGATGCACCATTACCATATGAGTTTGGATGAAGTGTTCAATGCCCTGGCCCGCAACAACGCCAACAGTGGTGGCGGGGTGTTGCCGCATTACGCCGAACAATATCTGATCCGGGGCGTGGGTCTGATCCGCGATGTCGCCGACATTGGCAATATCGTCCTGAAAGAAGAAAACAGCGTTCCCGTACATATCCATGATGTTGCCGAAGTCAAAATCGGCCATGAAGTGCGGGTCGGTGCCGTCTTGAAAAATGGCTACACCGAATCGGTGGGCGGCATTGTCATGATGCTGCGTGGCGGTAACGCCAAAGAAGTGGTCAGCCGCATCAAAGACCGTGTCCAAGAAATCAACGATAAAAACATGCTGCCGGGTGGCCTAAAAATCATCCCGTATTATGATCGTAGCGAATTGGTGGACGCGGCCTTACACACTGTCACCAAAGTCTTGATGGAAGGCATCGCGCTGGTCGTGGTCATCTTGGTGCTGTTTTTGGGCGATTTACGCTCCAGCGTCATTGTGGTGGTCACGCTGGTGGTCACGCCGCTGATTACCTTCATCATCATGAACCAATTGGGCATTTCCGCCAACCTGATGTCGCTAGGCGGTTTGGCGATAGCCATCGGCCTGATTGTCGACGGTTCGGTGGTCGTGGTCGAAAACGCCTTCACCCTATTGGGCATCCGCAAAGGCAAAGCCACCAGCCGCGTCAAAGTGGTCATGGCGGCCGCCAAAGAAGTCGCCACCCCCGTCTTGTTTGGTGTGGGCATCATCATTGTGGTGTTTTTGCCGCTGATGACCTTACAAGGCATGGAAGGCAAAATGTTTTCGCCCTTGGCCTACACCATCGCAATTGCTCTGTTGATTTCGCTGGTGCTGTCGCTGACCCTCACCCCGGTGCTGTGTTCGTACTTGCTGCAAGGGCAAGATGACCACGAGCATGACACCCGCGTCATCGCCTTCATGAAAAAGCCTTACCTAAAATTGCTGGATGTTGCCTTGCAAAACGGCAAGGCCGTGGTGCTGGTCGCAGCGTTGCTGTTTGGCGGCACAATGGCCTTATTGCCGTTCCTGGGCAGCTCGTTCATCCCGGAAATGAAAGAAGGCTCCATCGTCCCCGCGATCAACCGCGTCCCTAACATTTCCTTGCAAGAAGGCATCAAAATGGAAATGGACGCAATGCGCATGATTATGGAAATTCCCGGTGTCAGCCTAGCCGTGACCAACATCGGACGTGGCGAAAGCCCCGCCGACCCGCAAAGCCAAAACGAATCCACGCCGATTGTCAGCCTAAAACCGCGTGACCAATGGCCGAAAGGCTGGAACCAAGACACTATCGCCGATGCGATACGTGACAAACTCAATGTCAGTTTGCCGGGTATTCAAGTCGTCATGGCACAACCCATTTCTGACCGGGTCGATGAAATGCTCACCGGGGTACGGTCGGATTTGGCCGTCAAAGTGTTTGGCGATGATTTGGAAAAACTCAAAAGCACCGCCAACGACATCGCCAAAGTCGCCGGCACCATCCAAGGGGCGCAAGACATCCGTGTCGAACGCCTGACCGGGCAACAGTATTTGTCGATCACCGTTGACCGTGAAGCCATCGCCAGGCACGGCATCAACGCCGCCGACCTCCATGATGTGATTGAAACCGCAATAGGCGGCAAAACCGCCACCGAAATCTACGAAGGCGAACGGCGGTTCTCGGCGGCGGTGCGTTTGCCGGAACCGTTCCGCAACAGCATCGAAGCCATAAATGCAATTTTATTGACCTCCACCAACGGCGCCCGTGTGCCGTTAGGCGATTTGACAGACATCCGTTTAGGTGACGGCCCGTCACAAATCAGCCGGGAAATGGGCAAACGCCGGATTGTCATCGGCGTGAATGTCCGCGACCGGGATTTAGGCAGTTTCGTCGCCGAATTGCAAAAATCCGTTGCCGAACAAGTGAAATTGCCGGAAAGCTATTATTTGGAATGGGGCGGCCAATTCCAGAACATGGAACGCGCCCTGGGACATTTGAAAATCATCATCCCCATCACCATCGGCGCGATTTTCTTCTTGCTGTTCATGCTGTTTAATTCCTTGCGTTTCGCCGCGCTGATTATTCTGGTGCTGCCGTTTGCATCCATCGGCGGGGTGGTGTCGTTGTTCATCAGCGGCGAATATCTGTCCGTTCCTGCTTCGGTGGGTTTTATCGCGCTCTGGGGCATCGCCGTGCTCAATGGCGTGGTGCTGGTGTCTTACATCCGCAACTTGCGCGAAAGTGGCCTCAATCAGCTACAAGCCATCCGCCAAGGCTGCGCCCAACGTTTCCGCCCAGTCATGATGACCGCCACCATCGCTCTATTAGGCCTAGTCCCCTTCCTGTTCGCCACCGGCCCAGGCTCAGAAGTGCAACGGCCTTTAGCGATTGTGGTCATCGGAGGCTTGATAACGTCAACATTATTGACGTTGGTGATGCTGCCTAGTTTGTATGGTTGGTTTGAGGAGAAGCGGGGGGATGTTTAGCGGTATAACGTAAATTTTTGATCGATCTTATTTTCTTAATTCAACCAATTCGTTATACCAGCGGGAAAAATGTCTACATTCTGCCAACAAAGTATCAATGCCAATCGCTTCGATGGCTAATGTACCGTGTAATGTTTTGCGGAAACTCGGATTGCACAAATGCTTTTCTAATTGTGCGGAAGGCTTGGTTTCATAGCCATCATTGATGTGTTCAGGGGTTTCGGCGTTGGTACGCACCGCTTGCAAACGAGAAGTGACCTGACTCCATGAACTTTCAATATGAGTTAATTTCTCAATATCAGAGAATAATAGTCCTTCAAACTCATAGGGTTGGATATAAGGCAGCAAGCGATTGGCAAATGAGAAATTGCCGCTAGCCACGTCATTTTTGAACGCTTGTTCAAGGACGGCGACTTTTTTATACACGTCTGTTTGCTGTTTGCTTTCGACATACCCAGGAAAAGCATTATCTAACGCGTATAAATCAAAAAACGTTGTAACAAACAAGTTATCTTGTTCTTTCAGCGTATTAAGCACAAATCGCTTCACCCGTTCATAACTCAACGCACCGCCTTTGCTGGTTTTGGATGTGGAGATTAAGCGGGCGGTTAAAAATATCTGTTGCGGGGCCAAAAGCGGGGCAATGACATCACGGATAAAGGTTTCTTCGGTTTGGCCTTCGCAAATGACAACAACCCGAATCATCGTGAAGGCCTCCCGCCGATGATGTTTTGTTTCCACAAATCACCGAGCGTGTAATCTTCCAGCCAATCTTTTAATTGTTCTTCATCGAGGCATTTAAAAACGGATGCTTCATCTACTCTGTCAACCACGATAATGTCGTTGGCGGAAAAATGGTTGATGAGTTCGACCGATTGGGTAGAAATAATCAATTGTTTTTGTTCTGATGCGCGTTTGATTAAATCTGCTAAAACTGCGAGTGCGTAAGGGTGTAAGCCTAGCTCAGGTTCATCAATCAGTATGGTGTCGCTCATTAAATCTGCTGGTTGCAATAATAAGGTTGCCAAACAAATGAATCGTAACGTCCCGTCAGACAGAATATGAGCTTTGAAAGGTGTATCTAAGTCGCCTTTTTCAAACCATTCGAGTTCAATAGTTTGTTCATTTTCCCTATGGACAAAATCAGAAAAAAAAGGTGCTACTAATTGGATTGTTTTAACAATTTGCTCGTAGTGAATCGCGTGTTTTTGTCTTAAAAGCAATAAAAATGCGGCTAAATTAGCTGCATCTGTTTTCAGCTTTAAATTATCAGTCACAGAGTGAATGCGTTTAACTAAAGCGGTATCACTGGTGTCATGAAAATGATAAATGCGCCAACTTTCAATGGCAGGCTTAATATATTGGGCATATTTATGGTCGGAGCTTTTAAGTATTGCTTCACTATGAGCTGATCCAATAATTGTGGATGATGGTTGCCAATATTGACCATAATAAAATGCCCCCATAAAACGAAGTCTTTCTTTATCAAAAATAAACCGATTATCTTTTGTTGGGGACAAAGAAAATTCATAACCATTATCTCCAAAATAAAATGCCATTTCCATTTTTGGGGTTTTCTTGCGCCCATAATGCAATAGAGCATCTGCACCGCCATTTTTTTGCACATGGAGTTGCAGGTTTTGCTCATACATATCGGCAAGAAACTTAAACACTGATATAAAATTACTTTTCCCCGCGCCATTTGCCCCCAACAAAACATTAAGATTACCTAATTTAAGGTTTTCCATATTTTGAATGGATTTATAGCCTTTAATGGTAAGACTGCTTAGTTTTGACATGGTTTTGTATGAATGCTGTTTTCGCTAAAGTGCTGCAAGTTGGGAGTATTTCAGGGTAGGTTATTGCCACAATCCATGCCGTCCTCACATTAGCTGATGGATGAATTTTTGAAGCATAAGTAATTGTATAAAAGTTTTACGGTATAAAACGACTGCGTGTCCTTGAAGGACAGGCAGTCGTAGCCTCGATAGATGCCATGAAACTTATGTCAACTTTTTACGGAGGGCGCAACATAGCTCATCCGAACGGCTAATACAAGTTTCTAAAACTATTTTCATCCTTGGTTTAATCGACTGAAATTTCTCCATCAATTGCCGCCAATATTTCATTCTGGTTGTATTACCTGAATATAGCAACGCTATGGCCTAACCGGGAGCCTGTCAGCTTTGGCAGCAAATGTTCAGACAAGAAAGTACGGATTCAGGGACAATAAACCCTCAAACCTTGGATGCAAACGCCTGTTATCCGGCGGAGGATTTGAGAGCCGCCGGAATTTCGGCCATAGCGGACACGGACAATGCCAAGGGCAAGCGTGTCTTCCACATCACCACGGCATCAAGGTTCCGTCGTATTTAACAAAACCACCTGATTGCGCCAGCGTAAACCCGGCAATGACCTTGCGCATCCCGCTGATGCTTTCTTCGGTGTCAATCAGGGCATTAGGGCCACCCATATCGGTTTTGACCCAGCCCGGATGCAATGTCACCACGCCGATCCCTTGTGGGGTTAATTCAATCGCCAAGCTTTTCATGGCGGCATTCAACGCGGCTTTGCTGGAGCGGTAAAAAATGCTGCCGCCACTGGTGTTGTCGGTGATGCTGCCCATCAAGCTGCTGACGTTGGCGATGACTTTTTGTGTACCGCGTTGCAGATGTGGCAAAAACGCTTCCGCCATTTTTACCGGGGCTTGGGTGTTGATGACAAACGCCTGTGACCATTTTCCATAATCAATTTGCCCAAAGCCGTTGGTTTTGTTGTCAGGATACACGCCCGCATTATTCAGCAACACATCAATGCGGCTATCTGCCAATTTTGCTGATAAAGCGTCAATCGACGCAAAATCGCCGACATCCAAGGTTTCCACTTGAATCGTGCCATATTGCCCAGCCAAGGCCTGCAAAGCTTCAGCTTGTGCAGGATTGCGGCAACAGGCAAATACTTGCCAACCATCAGCCGCATATTGGCGGCAAAATTCCAAACCTAAACCCCGGTTCGCCCCGGTGACCAATATTGAACTCATTTTCTTCTCCCATAAAAAAGCCTTCTGCATCAAAGACACAGAAGGCCTGCAAAACAATTAAAGCGTGGTATTAAGCAGCGAAGTTGGCCGCTGCAAATTCCCAGTTAACCAATGCCCAGAAAGCTTCCAGGTATTTTGGACGGAGGTTGCGGAAATCAATGTAATACGCGTGTTCCCAAACGTCGCAAGTCAACAAAGGCTTTTGGCCTGTCGTCAATGGGCAACCAGCGTTGCTGGTGCTGACCAATGCCAAGCTGCCGTCGGCATTTTTCACCAACCAGGCCCAACCGGAACCGAAAGTGCCTACTGCACATTTGGTGAATTCTTCTTTGAATTTGTCAAAAGAACCGAATGTGGCATCAATCGCTTCAGCCAATGCGCCTGTGGGTGCGCCGCCAGCGTTAGGGGCCAAGCTGTTCCAATAGAAGGTGTGGTTCCAAACTTGCGCGGCATTGTTGAAAATAGGGCCGGAAGATTTCACGATGATTTCTTCTAATGACAATCCTTCAAATTCAGTACCAGGAACCAAGTTGTTCAGGTTGGTGACATACGTTTGGTGATGTTTGCCATGATGGTAATTCAAAGTTTCTTCAGAAATATAAGGTACCAATCTGTTGCTGGCATAAGGCAAAGCAGGAAGTTCGAAAGCCATTTGATAATCCTAAATAAGAGTTGAAAGGGAATGTTAAATAAACCACTGGATGCGTCAAATACCCAGTAATTTAATAAGCTATAACTTTAGCATTGCTGGACAATTAAATAAAGCCGCAAGTGCTTTTACTTCACCGCACATCTACCCCGCTTGAAAGCATCTGACAAACGACTAGGCAGGCTGTAGCGTTGCTCCATCGTGATGACAATAACCTGCCCTAACAAATCGAAGCGAAAGGGCAGGACTCAATTCAAGTCTATGCCGATGAAAACAGGACGCGATGTTTCCATCGCCGACAAAAAAGGCCGCTGGATGCGGCCTTTTTCATTTCCCCACGAGAGGGACTTTCAATCATGGCCCATTTCGGCCACTTAGGCTTCGGCGGTGGTCGGGTCGATCATGCCCTTGATTTGGGAAATACGGTTGGCCGGAAAGCCGCCTTGTTCGGCGTGGGCTTTGATGGCGGCTTCATCGGGGGCGATGTAGACGCAATAGACTTTATCGTCAGTGACATAGCTTTCCACCCATTGGATGGCGGAGCCCATGTCGCTGAGGATGCCGCAAGATTTTTGCGAAATGCCTTGTAAGTCAGCGGCGGTCAACGCGCCTGCGCCTGGAATTTCACGTTCGATAATGTATTTTGGCATGGTTTGTTTCCTCGTAATAAATTAAAAATGACCAGTCGTCTTGAATTTTGATGATAGCATCAAACTTTAAAATAATCATCCAATAAATTTTCGCAGCATTGCCGCAACGGCACAGACGATTTGTCTATTTTCATCCGCAACAATACGCCTTGCCAAGTATTGACCAATAAATCCGCCATTTCTTGCGCGGATTTGTCGCGGCGCACCGTTCCTTCTTGCTGGGCTTTGGCCAAGCCTGTTTCCAACAAATCCCGGTATTGGATGACGGCTTCCTGCAACGAAGCCCGCACCACTTCGCTGGTGTCGCCAATTTCGCCCATCAGGTTGCCGAGCAAACAGCCGCCTTGAAAATCAGTGTTTTCCAATTCATGAATGAGTTCGGCAAAATAACGGTTAATCGCGGTCAGCGCGTCACATTCGGGGCATTGCAAATGCTGATCCAGTTGTTTGATGAACGGGGCAATGTAATGTTGGGTGACTTCGGCGGCAAAGTTTTCCTTGCTGCCAAAATAGTTGTAAAACGAGCCCTTAGGAATTTGCACGGCATCCAAAATTTCTTTGAGGCCTGTGCCGTGATAGCCCTGCCGGGTCAATAATACAACGCCTTGGTTTAACAGATTTTCTTTATTGATTTGTTTTTGTGTAGGTTGGGACATGGATTCCTAGGCAATTAACACAGAATGGCAAACTTAGGCATTATGCCGCTCCTTGGGGCCTGCGTCAGCTAAAAAGTGCGCAATGCACCATCAAAGCTGGAAAACGGCATGAATAACTGACGTTACGCAGTAACGTAGTATTACCCCGTTTGCCGCGTCGAGCACCGCAGTATTTGTCGGGAATGGCCCGAAGGGGTGCGGCAAGGATGCCGCACGGAGGCAGATGGGCAGGAAGCCCAT